>NZ_VPBE01000013.1:0-77208 GCF_013418895.1 Acinetobacter sp. YH12116
AATCATTCTTTGGGCTGTGCGCTGGTATTGTAAATATGGCATTAGCTATCGTGAACTGCAGGAAATGCTGGCCGAACGGGGTGTGAATGTTGATCACACGACTATTTACCGTTGGGTTCAACGTTATGCTCCTGAAATAGAAAAACGTTTACGCTGGTATTGGCGTAATCCTACAGATCTGAGCTCGTGGCATATTGATGAAACCTATGTAAAAGTGAATGGACGATGGTCTTATCTGTATCGTGCAGTCGATCAACATGGCGATACCATTGATTTTTATCTTTCTTCTAGACGTAATACCAAATCAGCATATTGTTTTCTTGGAAAAATTTTAAATAATGTGAAGAAGTGGCAAATTCCACAAGTGATCAACACGGATAAAGTACCCACATATGGACGTGCTTTATCACGGTTAAAACGGGAAGGTAAATGTCCACCAGACCTTGAGCACAGGCAGATTAAGTATAAAAATAACGTGATTGAATGTGATCATGGCAAGCTAAAGCGGATCATCAGGGCCACATTAGGATTCAAATCTATGAAGACAGCTTATGCCACAATTAAAGGTATTGAAGTCATGCGTGCACTACGTAAAGGACAAGCATCGTCATTTTATTATGGTCAGCCTCAGGGTGAAGTGTGTCTAATCAACAGGGTTTTCGGTCTCTAAGTACTTTTTAAAGGGAACATCATCGACTCAAATCTCTATTTGCAACAGTGCCATAAAACTCGCCTCTGCTCAGGGGAAGTACAAAGGTCGGGTGCATAAACTAAAGCCTGACCAAGCTGAAGCTTTACGACAAGCATGGAAGGAGGGGAAGTATCCATCGAAAATGGCATTAGGGAAAGCTTTTGGGATTAGTCGTCAGGCGGTATACCGATATTTACAAGTTAGTGAATAGCTTATTGGGATTAGCAACTAAATTTAGTTTAACTTATAAAAATCATGAAACACTGTTCGAATTTTAAGCGTGGAACATGAATAATCAATAAAAAGCCGCTCTGGTGCCCTATATTCCAGAACGGCTTGCTTTAATATAATGATATTTAAAGAGAAATATCAAGCATTACGTATAAGGTGTATTATGTTAATTTTAGAGATTCTACATAAACGTAAAATCTCCTGCACTTAGATTCTGGCATGTGTTCCATACTTATCAATCATGATAGAGCTGGCTTCATTTAAGCCACGCACAGTGACATTCACATTATTCTTTTGGAATTTATTTACAACAGAATCAAGCATGGCGACTGATGTTACATCCCAAATGTGAGAATGGGTCAAATCAATAATCACATCCTTTACATCCTCTTTAAAGTCAAACCCTTGCATGAATTTTTCAGAAGAACTAAAGAAGATCTGACCTCTCAAATCATATAAACGGGCTGTTCCTTCAAAAGATGCTATTACTTGGATATCATTTTCAAGTTTATTCGCTAGGAACAAAGCTGAAAGTAATACGCCTGTTAACACACCCAAAGCCAGGTTATGCGTAGCAACAACTACAATCACAGTCGCAATCATGACGATATTACTGCTCTTAGGATTATCTTTTAACTGAGTGACAGAACTCCATTCAAAGGTACTGATAGAGACCATGATCATTACCGCTACCAATGCAGCCATTGGAATCACTTTGAGCCAATCGCTGATAAATACAACCAGAATAAGAAGAAAAATACCCGCAGAGAATGTTGATAAGCGTGTAAGACCACCCGATTTCACGTTAATCATGGATTGACCAATCATGGCACAACCGGCCATCCCCCCCATAAAGCCAGAAGCAATATTCGCGATACCTTGTCCTTTACATTCTTGGAATTTATCACTTGGTGTATCTGTCATTTCATCCACGATGGTTGCTGTCATCATCGATTCAAGTAAACCTACAGCCGCCAGTGCGACTGAATAAGGCAAAATAATCATCAATGTTTCAATATTCAAAGGAATATTTGGAATCAAGAACATTGGAAGTGTGTCAGGTAAAGACCCCATATCGCCCACGGTCCGTACATCAATTCCTAAAGCGATTGCCAATAATGTGATTGCAATGATGCAGACTAGTGGAGAAGGGAGTAATTTTCCTAATTTGGGAACCAGAGGGAAGAGATAAATAATCGCCAAACCTAAAGCAACTAGAGCATATACATGCCAGGTCACATTAATCAGTTCAGGCAACTGAGCCATAAAAATTAAGATCGCTAACGCATTTACGAATCCAATAACCACAGATTTAGATACGAACCGCATTAACTTGGCAAGCTTTAAATAGCCTGCCAATATTTGAATCACGCCTGTCAAAATTGTTGCTGCCAGCAGATATTCAAGCCCATGCTCTTTGACCAATGTGATCATAAGCAGTGCCATAGCCCCGGTGGCAGCTGAAATCATGGCAGGACGACCACCTACGAAAGAAATCACGACGGCAATACAAAAGGATGCATATAGACCGACTTTAGGATCTACACCTGCAATAATTGAAAATGCGATGGCTTCAGGGATGAGTGCAAGACCGACGACTAATCCGGCAAGTACATCCCCACGGATGTTAGAGAACCACTGTTCTCGGACATTAGATAACATAAACATAGCCTGTTTTTTAATTTTTCAGATAGGCTAGTGATGTGATATATACAACACACAAGCGACTACACCACATCACTAGACAGTGATGAGTTATTTACAGATTTAAGACGGTAAATAAACTTAAGGTGGCGTAAGTGTCATAAGATGAAGGAACTTTTTAGAGTAAAAAAAAATCAGGACAAGGGTAACAGCTAGGTACTTTTTTATAAAGCCTGGATGTTATATCCAAGCTTTGTTTAATCGGTATTTTATGAAGCTTTTAGCTCCCCAAGTAATTGACCTATTTCCAAACGTGTATAGCCACGTTCTTTAAAGATCAAAACAATAGCCTGTTTATAATCTTCAGAAATAGCCGTTTTATATTTATTAATTAATTGGATTTCGGAATTAAGCTCGAGGTCATTTTTTATCGTCAATACTTCCGTAGAGACTTTATTAAAAATCTTGAAATTAAACATACAGGCGCTCTTTATCAATATTGTAGCGGCCCGACTACAACAAACACCTGCCTCAGCTTAGCTAGACACCCTTGGGCGCAAGGATTACAAATTCAGCAGGATTCTGCAAGCTTTACCCAATTGAAAGCATTATTATTCATCTAAATACCCGGCCATTTAACATAATGGGCATTATTCGAAATTTATGGAAAATAGTATTATTTATCAATAATTTATGATATAAAAAATCGGGGGCGCAAACCCAAAAAGTCGATTTGGAAACAAGTCGGCTTTTTTCTATTCGATCCTGGCATCTTTCGCCAATCAATTTGTTTAAAAAATAGTCTTTTTTTGCGGTTTTTCCTGATTCTATCAGGTGTCCAGGGCAAAAATTATCCCCAATTTCTGCGGATAAAGCCGGGACAACTTTTAGCCAGATTTGTACGCCCTGGCGCACAAACATTTAGGGATTTTGCGGCTAGGGGATCTGTAGTTTTTTGCTTATGATGAAGTCATACAGGAACAGGAAGTTCCGAAACATACAACAATAATGATAAGTTCAAGCACCAGGACGTGAGGTAGAACAGCAGCCTACCTAGCAGCCAAACACGAAAAACCCCGATATGTCGGGGTTTTTTATTGTCTAACTATGGTAATTAGTTAGTGGTATCTAATTGGTTCTGATTGATAAATTCAATCAGCGTATTCTGAATAAATTCTTCTAACTCAATACCTTGCTCTTTAATTAAGTTTTCAGCCTTTGTAATCGTTTCGCTATCTAATTCAAATGAGATTTCTGCTGAAGTCGATATCAATAAATCATAGTTGTTTTCTACGATTTTTCTAAAGACTCCCTCTGGATTATTCTTTAAGGGCACGTTGAAGGACAGTCGAAGAGCGCTGTTAATAATTTCAACATGGGTATATCCAATATGTACTGTACTTTTTCCTACAAATCCTAAGTGTTTCATAATGATTTTTAAATGTAGTGATAGCAATATCATCATACCTGAAGTAAGGATCAGAAAATATTCAAGGTGTTTCAATTAAAGATGATACTGAGCTTGATGATCTTATGGTTGATATTGTGGAATCACAAGACGAACACGAAATTTTGGCTTTAAAAGTTTCAGATTTTCTGAAAATTTAAAATAACCACAAAGACACCAACAATTCGACGTTAAAATAAGTCGGCTGATGCAAATTCTGACAAATAGATGAGCTAATTAAACATTATATTCAGCTCATATTGTGAGCCGAATATATGCTATATTTAACTCATCTTGGAACGATTCGAGTTATAGATTGAAGATGCAGGAATGGATTTGGCAAACAGAAAACTGGACAAACTTCACATGGCAAGATGAAATCATCCTGCCTAAAACTAGACAAATACATCAAAAAATAGGAATTCTTCTTGGGCAAAGTCAGCATGATTTAGCGAAAGAACAATTTACTTTAGATACTCTACTTGCCAATCTAGTTGCTTCATCAGCGATTGAAAATGAAACTCTAAATGTTTTTTCATTGCGATCATCTCTAGCTCGACGTTTGGGCGTTACTCTTGAACAACCTTATCCAAGCTCAGACAGATCAGAAGGTCTAGCGAATATCATGCTCGATGCGCTTAACAATGTGAAGCAACCGCTCACAGTTGAACGCCTCATGCAATGGCATCGTTGGCTTTTCAATGACCCGGATTGGACAATGCAACGTTTACGCATTGGTCAACTCAGAGGCTCAGAACCTATGCAGGTCGTTTCAGGTCGATTGGATTATCCTACGGTACATTTTGAAGCTCCTCCTAGAGAGGGGCTAGAAAGTCGCTTAAATGCCTTTATCGAGTGGTTTAACCATAGTCTGACCGATTCCTTGCTTGACCCCCTTTTACGCGCAGGCATTACTCATTTATGGTTTGTGACGCTACATCCTTTTGATGATGGTAATGGTCGTATTACACGTACACTGACAGATCTTGCCCTGGCTCAAATGGATGAACAGAGCATTCGTTTGTATGCCATATCTCCTGCGATATTAAACAAACGCAAAAGTTACTATGACATCTTGGAGCAAACCCAAAAAAATGATTCCAGTATCACAGATTGGCTGGTCTGGTTTTTAGATACCTTGAATGACAGCCTTGAAACAACCTTAAAGCGGATCAATCGAACTTTATTTAAAAGTCAGTTTTGGCATAAATATTCTAGTTTAGACCTGCATGAAGGGCAACGAAAGGTTTTAAACCGTTTATTGGATGGCGGGGAAAATGGCTTTGAACATGGCATTAGTGCCTCACAATATCAAAAGGTTGCTAAAGTCAGTAAGGCAACAGCTACCCGCCACTTATCTGACTTGCTTGAAAAAGCATGTATAGTCAAATTAGAAGGTGGTGGACGTAACACACGTTATCAAATCAATACTCAATTATAGAAAGACAAAGAGATTAACTATGATGAATTACTTTGCACAGGATCCCTTCTAGGTAATGTTACCTAGGAGGAATCATGAAAAAACTGAAATATCAGTACCAACAGTCTATCAAAGCACATCCTCATGATTATTTTTGGAAAAAATATCCTAATCTGAGAAGTGTTTATTTTAAAAAGTTCAGTACGCAACAAGAAAGAAGTTTTTATTTCATGCATTGCATTGAATATAAAGACTATCCGCTCAAAATACGTGTTGCCCGTGGTAGTGGTTTGCCCTATGTTTGGGATGATTTCCCGACTTATGTCTATAAATTTTCCAAAAGTTGGAAGCACAATTCCAAACGGAAAAACCAGTACTATAAAGAACATGCGAAATGAGAGCACTTGATAAGCTTACTGGATAAAAATTGAAGTCTGACCCGTTTATCCTCAGCGCAAAATAGTCAAATCTTGATGAGAGGCTTTCAGCACATTGTGGACATACATGGCAATGCTCCAGATTTTCCAAACAATTCTATGCTTTGAAATGAAAGCTGTTATTTTGTAGGATCAAATGACCGCATTCCGTATTTTCTTTCATGTCAGAAACCCAACTCAGTCTCAGTGAATACCTGACCACCGTACAGGAAGTCATCCAGCTGACTTTCGATGAAGCGGTATGGGTCAAAGCCGAGATCCGTAATCTCAGCATCAAAGGCGGGCATTACTATCTGGAACTGGCAGAGAAAGATGAAGACAGCCATAAAGTGATTGCCAGCTGTAAAGGCACCCTGTGGAAATTCACTGAACCGTACCGGGTTTGTCGGAGACTTTTTTATTTAAGTTAGGCCACCTGACCTAACGGGTTAATCTTATCATAGTACATTGCTTCAAACTCAAAAGGCGATACATAACCCAGTGCACTGTGTACACGCTTTTTATTGAACCAATCTACCCAGTTTAGTGTCGCAAGTTGTACATCTGCTAAACCTTGCCAATCTGCTTTTAGATATTCAATCACCTCTGTTTTGTATAAGCCATTCACCGTTTCAGCCAGAGCATTATCGTATGAATCACCAGTTGTACCGACTGATGCTCGTAAATTTGCTGCTTCTAAACGATTGGTATATCGAATGGAAAGATATTGCACACCTCTGTCGGAATGATGAATCACATTCTTTGGCATGCCTCGATCATGAACCGTACCTGGTTTGTGGAAGACTTTTATTTAATGATGTTACGTAGTAAGTGCATGTTGAGCATCTTCGCTACTACATGTTGTAGTCTATTTATAAATTATTAACAACATTATATTAAACAATATAATGTTATTATTTCTCATGAAAATCAGCATCAAAACATAGGTAGCTTTTAAAAACTAAAATGTATAGAATAAAGTGACCAAAATGACATTAAATGATATAAATTGATCGAAATTTTACCACACAAAAAATAAAACAAAACAAATAAAATCATATACTTACTATTAACGCCATTTAATGTAATAAATCTCGGTGACCTTGCCAAGGTTGGGGTCGCGAGTTCGAGTCTCGTTTCCCGCTCCAGATTCAAAAAGCCCTGATCGAAAGATTGGGGCTTTTTTATTGCCTATTCTAAAATTTTTGAACCTCACCCCAAGCCTGTTCGCCATTCCTGTTTTATCTGGCTGATTTAAATCGTAGTCTAAATGTATAAAAGCGTTTTTAAAAAAATTCCTGGTTTTTGCGGCTTGCTGTTTATATTTTTTTTACAGATCAATTGCTTAAATATTCTGCACAATTCAAGCTTTTTCCAGACACCGGCCCTTTTCAAGCCAGCAGCCACTGTGTATAACAATGAAGCAGACCGGGAAACGGATAAGCATAGGCAAAACCTACGAAAAAGCGTTAGACTATGCCACAATTAATGTCATGAAAATGTCCGTTGAGACAAAAAGAAGGTGAAGGTTGATGCCGCTCAATACAGTTGAAGAGCTCGTAGCAGATATCCGTGCAGGAAAAATGGTTATCCTGATGGATGATGAAGATCGTGAAAATGAAGGCGATTTAGTCATGGCTGCCACGCATGTTCGCCCGGAAGACATCAACTTTATGATCACCCATGCCCGCGGTCTGGTCTGCCTGACCCTAAGCCGTGAGCGTTGCCAGCAGTTAAACCTGCCACTCATGGTCGATGCCAACGGCGCCCAGCATGGCACCAACTTTACCCTGTCGATTGAAGCCGCAGAAGGCATCACCACCGGAATTTCCGCGGCTGAACGTGCGCATACCATTCGCACGGCGGTTGCCGCCCATGCCAAACCGGCCGATATTGTCCAGCCGGGCCATATTTTCCCGCTGATGGCGCAACCAGGTGGTGTGCTGCACCGTGCCGGTCATACTGAAGCCGGCTGTGACCTGTCCCGTTTGGCTGGTCTAGAACCTGCTTCGGTGATTTGTGAAATTATTAAAGAAGATGGCACCATGGCGCGCCGTGCCGACCTAGAAGTGTTTGCAGAAAAACACGGTCTGAAAATGGGCACCATCGCCGACCTGATCCATTACCGCATGACCAATGAACAAACCGTTGAGCGTCTAGATCAGCAAAGCATTGATACCGAATATGGCAGCTTTGACCTGTATCGTTACCGTGAACTGGGTAACCCGGATATTCATCTGGCGCTGGTCAAAGGTGAGCCAAAAGATGGCGTGACCACCGTTCGCGTGCATGGTTTTAACCCAACCCGTGACCTGCTAAAACTGAACAAGCAGGATGGTGAACCGGCCTGGAATCTGGACCGTGCCTTAAAAGAAATTGCCAATAGTGATCGTGGCGTATTGGTCTGGATTGGCCAGCGTCATCTGCAGGATTTAGGTCCGGCACTGGACAGCTTAAATGCACCGAAGAAAAGTAAATCCAATGCGGCGCTGTCTCAGCAGTATCAGACCATTGGGGTAGGTGCACAGATTTTACGTGATTTAGGTGTTGAAAAAATGAAGCTGCTCAGCTCGCCATTACGTTTCAATGCCTTGTCCGGCTTTAACTTGGAAGTGGTGGAATACGTCACCGCACAACAAACAACTTAAGAAATCATCGAGGTTTGCTATGGCAGTTCGCCGTATTGAAGGTATGTTACATCTCGCGAGCGAAGGCCGTTACGCGATTTTAGTTGGTCGTTTTAATAGCTTTGTGGTGGAACATTTGCTGGAAGGTGCCATCGACACATTGAAACGTCATGGTGTATCAGAGGATAATATCACTGTTGTTCATGCACCAGGGGCGTGGGAACTTCCGGTTGTTGCGAAAAAACTGGCAGCATCTGATCGTTTCGATGCCATTATTGCACTGGGCGCGGTGATTCGTGGCAGCACGCCTCACTTCGACTTTGTTGCAGGCGAATGTGCCAAAGGTTTAGGTGTGGTTGGCCTGGACACTGGCTTACCGGTCATTAACGGTGTA
Source organism: Acinetobacter sp. YH12116 (assembly GCF_013418895.1). Classification (NCBI taxonomy): domain Bacteria; kingdom Pseudomonadati; phylum Pseudomonadota; class Gammaproteobacteria; order Moraxellales; family Moraxellaceae; genus Acinetobacter; species Acinetobacter sp. YH12116. Next base: position 8,871 of record NZ_VPBE01000013.1, read on the forward strand.
TTGACTACGGATAGTATCGAACAAGCGATTGAACGCTCGGGTACAAAAGCAGGTAATAAAGGTAGCGAAGCTGCTTTAACTGCAATTGAAATGGTTAACTTGTTAAAGGCTATTTAACGCTATGTCGCAAACACTTCAAGCAACTTATGCAGCAAAACGTAAAGCACGTCGTTTTGCTGTACAAGGAATTTATGAATGGCAGATGAGCCACAATCCGGTGCACGAGATTGAAGCACGCACGCGTGTCGAAAATGCCATGCACAAAGTGGATCTCGGCTATTATCATGAATTGTTGACTCAAGTGGTTGCCAATCATGAAGCATTGGATGCGCTCTTAATCCCTGTGCTTGACCGCGAAATTGATGCCCTTGACGGCGTTGAACTCGCAACCCTTCGTCTGGGCGCCTATGAATTGAAAGAACATCTGGAAATTCCATATCGCGTGGTTTTAGACGAAGCCATTGAGCTGGCAAAACATTTTGGCGGTGCAGACAGCCATAAATACATTAACGGTGTTCTTGACCGTTTGGCCAGCTCATTACGTGCAGCAGAAAAACAGCAATCTAAATAATTGACAGATTGATGCGATGGCTGAGTTTTCCATTATTGACACCTATTTCAATCGGCAGCACGGCAGTTCTGTCGACTTAGGTGTTGGTGATGACTCAGCCGTGCTGACTCCTCCCCCACAGCAACAGCTGGTGATTTGCGCCGATACGCTGGTTGCTGGACGACACTTCCCATTAGATACTGATCCACATGCCATTGGCTGGAAATCTGTTGCAGTCAATCTCTCTGATATTGCTGCCATGGGTGCCAAGCCGCACAGTATTCTACTGGCCTTGAGCCTACCCCAAATTGATCACGACTGGCTGAAAGCCTTTAGCCAAGGTCTGTATGATTGCTGCGATCAATTTGGGGTGCGCTTAATTGGTGGAGATACCACCCAAAGTCCGCATTTAACCTTATCCGTGACCGCCTTGGGTTGGATAGCTACCGGTCAGGCGATTACCCGAGCAGGTGCCCAGCCGGGCGACTATATCTGCGTCAGTGGCACCGTCGGTGATGCCGCCTTTGGCCTGAAGCATCCAGGTCATGCACTGCAGCAGCGTCTGGATTATCCAACCCCGCGCTGCGAACTGGGCCAGCAACTCAAAGGTCTGGCCTCGAGCATGATTGATGTTTCAGATGGTCTGGCCCAAGACTTGGGACATATTCTTAAAGCCTCAAAGGTTGGCGCCACCCTAGATCTGGATCTGTTACCGCTTAGCGATACTCTGCGTCATTTACCTGACACACAGCGCTGGCAATATGCGCTGGCTGGCGGCGATGACTATGAACTGTGCTTTAGCATCAGCCCGCAGCATTTTGAACAACTTTTACAACAACCGCTGAATGTCCGCGTTACCAAGATTGGACAAATTCATGCAGCACCCGAACTTCATTTTGTGCAGAATGGCGTAGATCATTCGCTCCAATTCCAGGGATACCAACACTTTGCCTAAACCTGCCATTCATTTTAAAGCGATGAGCTGGCCCGACCGCCTGGTTGTCTTCTGTGGGGTCGGGTTTGGATCAGGCCTGTTACCCAAAGCTCCCGGCACCTTCGGCTCAGCCTTTGCGCTGCTGTTTATTCCGCTGTGGCTGTGGCTTGGTTTTGCCTATTCGGTTGTGGCGATTCTGCTGATGTCACTGGTCGGGATTTATATCTGCGGGCAAACCGCACGGGTGATGGGCGTCCATGATGATGGCCGTATTGTCTGGGATGAATTTGCCGGACAGTCGATTACCTTTTTACCGCTGATCTATTTTGGCCAGATGAATACGCTATGGGTCATTGCAGGCTTTGCCCTGTTCCGGCTGTTTGATGTCTGGAAACCCTGGCCCATCCGGGTGATTGACCGTCAGGTCGATGGCGGCTTTGGCATTATGCTGGATGATCTGATTGCCGGACTCTGGGCAGCAATCTGTATTTTAATTTATCTTTATTTTATTTTGGTTTAGCAATAACTAGGATTATACATGTCTACTACCGTGATTATTCTTGCCGCAGGGAAAGGAACGCGTATGCGCTCCAGCCTTCCGAAAGTGCTTCAACCCCTTGCAGGACGCCCGCTTCTGGGTCACGTGATTGAAACGGCACAACAATTACAAGCAGATAATATTATTACCATTTATGGCCATGGCGGCGAACAGGTACAACAGGCCTTTGCCCATGAAACGGTTCAATGGGTGGAACAGGCCGAGCAGCTCGGGACCGGACATGCGGTCCAAATGGCGCTGCCGGTACTGGGTCAAGATGGTGTTTCAATTATTTTATCCGGTGATGTGCCGTGCATTAGCCAGGCCACCTTAGAGCAACTGGTCGAGGCCAGTCAGGCTACCGGTATTGGTCTGGTCACGCTGACCCTGCCAGATGCGACCGGTTACGGCCGTATTGTGCGTGACAATGGCCAGATTCAGGCCATTGTTGAACATAAAGATGCTTCTGAGGCCCAGCGCCAGATTCAGGAAATCAATACCGGCATTTACTGCGTCAGCAATGCCAAACTGCATCAGTGGTTACCAAAACTGTCCAATGACAATGCACAGGGCGAATACTACCTGACCGATATTGTGGCCATGGCCATTGCCGATGGCATGCAGGTGGCTTCGGTGCAGCCGGAACGTGCCTTTGAAGTCGAAGGTGTCAATGACCGGATGCAACTGGCCGCCTTGGAACGTGAATTTCAAAGCTTCCAGGCCAAACAGTTAATGCAGCAAGGCGTGCATCTGATTGATCCAAGTCGTTTTGACCTGCGTGGCAACCTAACCGTGGGCAAAGACGTCCGTATTGACATCAATGTGATTATTGAAGGTGAAGTCGAACTCGGTGATCGGGTTGAAATTGGCGCAGGCTGTGTGATTAAAAACAGCAAAATTGCGGCCGGTACCAAAGTTCAGCCGTATAGCGTCTTTGAAAATGCTGTTGTCGGTGAAGATGTACAGATTGGTCCATTTGCCCGCCTGCGGCCGGGTGCAGTGCTGGCCAATGAGGTGCATATTGGCAACTTTGTTGAAGTCAAAAACACCCAGATTGGTATCGGCTCCAAAGCCAATCACTTTACCTATTTAGGCGATGCAGAAGTCGGTGCCGGTTCCAATATTGGCGCAGGCACCATTACCTGTAACTATGACGGCGCCAACAAATTCAAAACCATCATTGGTGATGCAGCCTTTATTGGCTCAAACAGCTCGCTGGTGGCACCAGTAACCATTGGCAACGGCGCAACGGTGGGTGCCGGCTCGGTAATTACCCGTGATGTGGCTGACCATAGCCTGGCCTTTGAACGCTCAAAACAGTTGAGTAAAGATAATTATCAACGTCCCCAAAAACTGAAAAAATAAGAGGAAAAGATTATGTGTGGTATCGTCGGTGGCGTTGCAGAACGTAATATTAGCAATATCCTGATTGAAGGCTTAAAGCGTCTGGAATACCGTGGCTATGATTCTGCCGGTCTGGCGCTAATCAATGGCGGTCATGTATTACGTGAACGTCGTGTCGGGAAAGTGGCCAATCTGGAACAGGCAGTTATTGAAGCCGAATTAACCGGTTCGTTGGGGATCGCACACACACGCTGGGCGACTCATGGCAAGCCAACTGAAAATAATGCCCATCCGCATATTTCAGGCAATGTGGCGGTGGTGCATAACGGAATTATTGAAAACTTCCAGGAACTCAAAGATGATCTGGAAGCGCTTGGTTATGTATTTACCTCGCAAACCGATACCGAAGTGGTTGCGCATCTGGTCAATGATGCCCTGAAATCAACCCCAAGTTTACTGGAAGCGGTGAAACAGGTAGTGCCACAGCTCAAAGGCGCCTATGCACTCGGTATTATCCATACCGATCATCCAGATGAACTGATTACCGTTCGTGAAGGTTCACCACTGGTAATTGGCGTCGGGATTGGCGAGAACTTTATCAGCTCGGACCAGCTGGCCTTGTTGCCAATCACCAATCGCTTTATTTATCTGGAAGAAGGCGATATTGCCCGTTTAACCCGTGAAACCATCGAAGTTTTTGTGGATGGTCAGCTGGTGAATCGTCCGGTGAAAGAGCTGGATGCAACCGTGAGCAATGCCTCTAAAGGTGAATACAAGCACTACATGCTCAAAGAAATTTATGAGCAGCCAGAAGCGATTCAACAAACTATTTCTCAGGCCTTAAATGGCAATGCACTGCGTGAAGATTTTCTGGCCCAGGCCGAGCAGGACTTCGCCAGCATCCAGCAAGTGCAGATTATTGCCTGCGGTACCAGCTACCATGCTGGCATGATTGCCAAGTACTGGTTTGAACAGCTGATTGATGTACCATGTCAGGTCGAAATTGCCAGCGAATACCGCTATCGTACGCCGGTGATTGTTAACAATACCCTGTACATCTGTATTTCCCAGTCAGGTGAAACGGCCGATACCTTGGCTGCACTGCGCGATACCCAAAAACGTGCTGCGGCCAAAGCGCTGAACATTTGCACCATGGCAATTTGTAACGTAGCCACCTCGTCAATGGTGCGCGAAACCCATCACAGCCTGTTAACCCTGGCTGGTCCGGAAATTGGCGTAGCATCAACCAAAGCCTTTACCACGCAGCTGGCTGCGCTGATGCTGCTGATTCTGAAGATTGGTCAGGTCAAACAGAGCATTGCAGACAAGACCGTTACCGAGATTATCGCGGAATTGTGGCATACGCCAAAAGTGATTCTGGATACCCTGCAACATAACCCGGCGATTCTGCACTTATCCGAGCTGTTTGTGGAAAAGAACCACTGCCTGTTCCTCGGCCGTGGCACCCAGTTCCCGATTGCGCTTGAAGGTGCCCTGAAGCTGAAGGAAATTTCCTATATTCATGCCGAAGGTTATGCCGCCGGTGAACTGAAACATGGTCCGCTAGCTCTGGTCGACAATGAAATGCCGGTGGTGATTCTGGCACCCAAAGATGACATGCTGGATAAACTGAAATCCAACATGGAAGAAGTACAGGCCCGTGGTGGTGAGCTGTTTGTCTTTGCTGATGAGCACAGCGGCATTAAAACCAAAGAGCGTCAGCATGTGGTACATATTCCATCAATCAGTGCGGTGCTGGCACCAATTGTCTACAGCATTCCGGTCCAGCTGCTGTCCTATCATGTTGCGGTACTGCGCGGTACCGATGTGGATCAGCCACGTAACCTGGCCAAATCGGTGACGGTAGAATAAGCAAAACAGAAAAAGGCTGGTTCATTGTATTCAAGTAATAAAGTATCATCTTGAGTAATATAGTTTCATCCTATGTAATAAAGTATCATCCTATATTGCCTAAATATTAATCGCCTGTTATTCTAAATTAATAAAGAATAATGGGCGATTTGTTATGGCGACAGAACATCAGCAGAACCGCTGGATTAAAGAAGGACGTGGACAAGGCAATCTAAAAGATTATAAGCCGTGGATTACTATACGGGATGTTAGTTCAAAAGGTCGTTCTCACCGAGTTTTTGGTCATACAACAAAACGTACCCATCATTTATTATCTGATTTAGAACTTGCGATTTTTCTACTTTTAGACTGGAATCCTTTAATTACTGATATTAGAGAGCAATTTCCCTTACCTCTCAATGCTACGCGGCTTTGTTGCACAAAGATTTCATAACTATATGATTTTAAAAGTTTTGATTATTTTTTGATCCAAAATTAAATTTATTTAAATCAGATGCTTACATATTTATGCAACAAAGCCATTCTAGACTAACATATCTATTCTGCTAGTCTAGAGCCTAATTAATTTACAACTAATGTTAGAAGCTATTCTTTCGAATTTTGTTTTTTTGATAGTAGAATTTGATATATGAAGCTAGTGCATATAAATACTTATTATTTTTTATTTTTTTAACTTTACTATCGGGGTTGAATGGGTAAGCATCTAGTGTTGGTAACTGGTTTTTTAGAAAGTATTTGTGTACAACTAAGTTCTTTCGATTAGTCCTATTCAATGTCATCCACAACATAATAACTTCAGTATTATTAAATATATTAAGCATATTTACCCCTAAAGAGTTGTTTACCTCTGAGTTTTGGGACGCCCATCTACCACATCTTATTTCTAGAGCAAAATAATCATATACTGAGCTATAGTTCACCTCTTTTTTTAATTTATTAATATAAGTTTTAGTGACTTCGAAATTTCTTTTCGAGAAACTATGAGTTTTCGTATTTAAATAGCTGTTAGTAGCAAAAATATTTGGAGTGTCACCAAAGGTACCACTCTTACCGATTTGATCTATTATATCTCCATAAATAATAGCGTTATCTTGATCGAATTTTTCTCTTAACGTAAGGGATAAGTTTAATCGCTGTTCAGTAATATTATTTCTACCAATTATACTGTAGGCGCTATCTATATTCGATTTAGAGCTTTCCAGAACTTCAATTGTTGAGTGGTTAATTCCTAATGCTTTACAGATTTTTTTCGGTACAACCAATTCATCTGATGTGTCTGAAGTGTTATCAAATTTTAGGGTATAGCATTCTGTTTGCTTATTCACATTGTGAAGAAAAGATAAAACTACCCGACTATCAGTCCCCGCTGTCAAAGGACAAACTAATTTATAATACTTAGCATATTCTTCAGTGATATTATTTATTAATAGCTTAGTTCTCTCTAAAACCTCAACTTCATTTTTATACTCAGGAATTGATACTTTAGTGGAATATCGCATAACTTCTTTAGTGGTTATATTTACCAGGTGATTTGGTAATAGAAATAATAGGTTCTCGTAATGAGATAGATTATAAGGTAAGGGCATATTGGCTGCTGCTAGTGACTGGATCTTAGTAGAGGATGTGCTTTTAGAAAATCCAATATGTGTAGCAAGTAAGTGTTCTGAAGATGATGCATAAACACTATTTTCGACATCACTATAATAAATAGGAAGTGATGAGGTTGCATCTCCAATCATAAATAAGCCGGTTTTATTTTTAAGTAAGATTATATACTTACCTGCGAATCTACTTGTATTAGCGGCTAATATGCTGATAGACGATTTATCGTTACTATCAATTAACGATAAAATGTAATTAGGTATTTGTGCTCTTTCTAACTTCTTATATGCGTCTACGCATAATCCAACAACTACCACCATGGTATCGTCTATATGTTGATGTAAAACCTCTGTATTATCAGTATAATTTAGTACTAAGTTAGTTCCTATAGATAAGTGTCTATTGAATCTTTTATCAACTTGTTGACTAAGCAAATACTGATATTTAGAGTCGTTAATTTCAAAATTTAAAAACGATTTTTTCATTATCTTTACACCCTTAGGTTTTTATTTAAAAATATATATTTAACCCTAAGCCAAGACCAATGTAACTTGAATTAATATCAGAATCTGTTGTTCAAGTAAGACTTGATAGAGCAAGTTTTGAACTTAGTTGATACTACCAACTTATATTGAGCTTGTTAGGCTCTGGAAAAACGCGGTTTTTAGTATTATAGCCTAACATTGGACTAGGGGGTGGCCCTAATCTGGAAAGGCTTTGTTGCACAAAGATTTCATAACTATATGATTTTAAAAGTTTTGATTATTTTTTGATCCAAAATTAAATTTATTTAAATCAGATGCTTACATATTTATGCAACAAAGCCGTTGAGTACTGTAGTTGCGTAAGTAATTGAGCGTTAATAACAACTGATCCTCTATAGCTAAAGTATGAGGACGACCTGATTTCTTTTTGAGTGATTCTGCTTTTTCTAAAACCTCTACCATTTCGGTAAAAACTGGTCGAGGTACGCCAACCAAGCGTTTAAATTCAGAATCTGAAAAACGGTTTAAGTTCTGATATCTCATGAAACTTAGATTGAGGTGGTTTTTACTTTCGCAAGAGATCTATTAATTATTAAGGTTAATAATACGGAAATCTGGGATCAACATTTTCCAAAATTTAAAGAAGATATTATTAAACGCTCTTTACGTTGGCCTACCGCAGAATCCTTAAATAACATTGGTATTCCCAAAGGTGTTAACCATCCAAAAAATAAATTTGAGATCACTATATCCGATAAAGAATTTAAAGATTGGAAAAACCGATTTATAGAAGTTTTAAAATCTACTTAATTGATATTTCTATAGTATAAGAAATTGAAAAATATCTTTTGTTAATTGGATATTCCTTCGTTTCATGGGACTTAATCTTGCACCTATCTGTACATCAATAACATAAGTACTTTGATCTCTAGATTATATTTCCTTATATTTAGGATGATACTTTATTACTGATTTTTTTATGGAGTTGAGGATACAGCATGATTTACGATGATACTTTATTTTCAAAATGATAAATCATGCACTATATAAATCAATTAGTTAACACAAATTTAGGGTGCAACTTTATTACTAGCTTACATTCACCGGCCTTTTTTCTTCTGCATGGAGAACAAATAATGACCCAACTGACTTGTTTTAAAGCCTATGATATCCGCGGCAAACTTGGTACAGAACTCAATGAAGAGATTGCTTATAAAATTGGCCGTGCCTATGGCCAGATTTACCAGCCAAAAACTGTGGCGATTGGCTGCGATATCCGTTTAAGCAGTGAAGACTTAAAACAGGCGACCATCAAAGGCCTGAATGATGCAGGTGTAAATGTGCTTGATCTGGGTATGACTGGCACCGAAGAAGTCTATTTTGCCGCTTTCCATCTGGATGTCCAGGGCGGGATTGAAGTCACTGCCAGCCACAACCCGATGGACTATAACGGCATGAAACTGGTGCGCGAGAATGCCCGTCCAATCAGTGCCGATACTGGCTTAAAAGAAATTCAGGCCTTAGCAGAAGCTGGTACATTTACCGAAGTTACAGCCAAAGGAACCACACAGTCCTACAATATTTTGCCGGAATTTGTAGATCATCTGATGACCTATATTGATCCAGCCAAGATTCGCCCAATGAAGCTGGTGGTGAATGCCGGCAATGGTGCTGCTGGTCATGTGATTGATGCGATTGAAGATAAATTCAAGGCCCTGAATGTTCCGGTGGAGTTTGTCAAAATTCACCATGAAGCCGATGGCACGTTCCCGAATGGGATTCCGAACCCGATTCTGGTAGAAAACCGCGACAGCACCCGCGAGGCAGTACTGGCACACAGTGCAGATCTGGGCATTGCCTGGGATGGCGACTTTGACCGCTGCTTCCTGTTTGATGAAAAAGGCCAGTTTATTGAAGGCTATTACATCGTGGGGCTGTTAGCACAGGCTTTCTTGCTGAAACAGTCCGGTGAAAAAATTGTGCATGATCCGCGACTGGTCTGGAACACCTTTGATGTGGTGGAACAGTATCAGGGCGAAGCAATCCAGTCCAAATCTGGGCATGCCTTTATTAAAGATGTGATGCGTGAGCACAACGCGGTTTATGGCGGAGAAATGAGTGCCCACCACTATTTCCGTGACTTTGCCTATTGTGATAGCGGCATGATTCCGTGGTTACTGGCGATTGCGGTGCTGTCTGAAACCGGTCAATCCTTATCGAGTCTGGTAGAAGAGATGATTGCCAAGTTCCCATGCTCAGGTGAAATTAATTTTAAAGTGGCAGATACCCAAGCCACCATTCAAAAGATCTTTAAACACTATGCCGATCAGAACCCGGCCATTGACCAGACTGATGGCGTCAGTCTGGATTTTGGTGCCTGGCGTTTTAATGTACGTGCTTCCAATACCGAACCGTTATTGCGTTTGAATATTGAAAGCCGCCGTGACCTGCAACCCAAACCAATGCAAGACTATATCGATGAATTGACTCGCTTGATTCAGGCTTAACACAAAAAATGGAGCTCAAAGCTCCATTTTTTTATTGCTCACTCTGTAATTATATTCCCTTGTCACTTTTCGCCTGGTCAAGCAAAATTTGAATTAAACCCTGTGTCGAAGCATCCAGTGCCGATACATCCTGCTGCTGGCCATTTAAAATCGGCAACAGCTGATTGGCAATTTCCTTACCTTTTTCCACGCCCCACTGATCAAAGGGGTTAATATTCCAGATCACCGACTGGACAAAGACCTTATGCTCATACAAGGCAATCAGCATCCCCAAGCTATACGGATTCAGTTCCTGGATTAAAAAGGTTGAACTCGGCTGATTACCGGCATATTGCTTATACGGTGGCAGACTGGCCAGTTCGGCCTGATCTAGCGCCTGATTACCAAAAGCCAGTAAGCGCGATTGTGCCAGACAGTTAGACAGCGCCAGATGATGTTGCTCGACCAGCGCCTCTGCACTTTCGGCATAAGTAAACTGGTTGGCATTGTAGCGCTTCACCGGCGCAATAAAATCACAGCTGACCGCTTGCGTGCCCTGATGTAGCAGCTGATAAAACGCATGCTGGGCATTCGGTCCTACTTCACCCCAGACAATTGGGCAGGTATCCAGTTCGACTGCATCACCACTGCGCTGAATCGATTTACCATTCGATTCCATTTCCAGCTGCTGCAGATAAGAGGCAAAATATTTTAAGCGGCCATCATAAGGTAAAACCGCATGGGTCTGAATATCCAGAAAATTATTGTTCCAGATCCCGAGCAGACCCATCAACACCGGAATATTCTGTGCAAAGGGTGCGGTCTGGAAATGCTGATCCACCGCATAGGCACCGGCCAGAAAGGCTTTAAAACCTTCCACGCCAATAATCAGCGCAATTGGCAAGCCGATACAGGACCAGAGTGAATAACGGCCACCGACCCAATCCCACAGCAGGAACTGGTTTTCTGGCGCAATGCCCCATGCGGTCATTTTATCAGGCTTGGTCGATACCCCAACAAAATGATGCTGTAATACACGGGCCTGTTTGCCCAAGGCTTTTTCCAGCCATAAACGGACGGTTTGCGCATTGGATAAGGTATCAATGGTACCAAAAGACTTGGAGGAAATAATAAACAGCGTGGTTTCCGGACGCAGCTTATGCAGCAGATCCGAGAGCTGGCTGCCATCCATGGTCGAAACAAAATGTACGCTCAGCGGCTTGGCACTTGAATGTTTAAAATCGGACAATGCCTGAGTCGCCATCAAAGGCCCCAAGTCCGAACCGCCAACGCCAATATTGACCACATCCTGAATCACTTCACCGGTCGCACCGCGGCATTGTCCGGCATGAATTTTTTCTACCAGCTGATACATTCGCTGTAGCTGGGTCTGTACCTGCTGTGCCAGTTCCGGATGAGTACTGTCCTGTTCTGGCAAACGCAGCGCCCAATGCATGGCTGCACGCTGTTCGGTATAGTTAATCGTATCGGTGGAAAACAGGGTGTTGATCCAGCCCGATAAGTCATGTGCCTCAGCAAAGCGTATCAGCTGTGCCAGTACTTCGGCATCGATCCGCTGCTTGCTATAATCAAAAACCAGCGATTTTAAACGTACGGAGAAGTGCTCGAAACGCTGCGCATCCTGGGCAAATAAATCGGTTAAATGGCGCTGTTCAAACTGATTTTTTAAAGTCTGTAACTGTAATAACAGTGAATCACGCGTATGTACCGCTGCTGAACTGCTCATTAGCGTCCTACTCCCATATAGGCAAAGCCTTGCGCTTTGACAAATTGCGGATCATAGATATTACGTCCATCTAAAATTAGTGGATGCTGCATACTGTTGAGCAGGATTTTATAGTCCGGACTCCAGTAATGTTTCCAGGCGGTTAACAGGCACAGCGCATGGCTGTCTTTGACGGCTTCATACTGGTCCTGACACAAGATCAGATCATCGCGTTCGCCATACAATGCCTGAATTTCTGGCAAGGCTTGCGGATCGTGTAATTTAATCGTGAGCCCTTGTGCCCATAACGCCTTGAGCATGGCGTGAATCGGTGAATGGTGTACGCGTGAGGTATTTTCCTTAAAGGCTGCACCCCAGATGGCAATGGTTTTGCCTTTTAAATTGCCCTGATAATAGTTCCACAGTTTGCGAAACAGCAGCTCTTTTTGCTGCTCGTTAATTTCCCAGACCTGGGCCAAAAGCTGGCTTTTCACCCCGGTGGTTGAAACGGTATTGGCCAAGGTCAGGACATCATGCGAGAAGTTTTCTCCGCCAAAACCGGCGCCCGGATACATATAGGACGCGCCAATCCGGCTATCAGCCGCCATGCCCTGGCGCACATGTTCAATATCAATACCGAGTTTTTCGGCCACCACAGCCAAGTCATTGATATAACTGATCCGGGTCGCCAGCATGCCGGAAATACTCAGCTTGGTAAATTCCGCATCCAGCACCGGCATAAACAGATATTGCTGCTTGCGTGGAAATAGTGGACGTAAAAACTCTTGTACTTTGCTTTGCACCTGTGGATTCATACAGCCCACAGTCAGTTGTTCCGCCTGGGTGATACTGGCCAGCGCATTCCCTTCCTGACTCATATCCGGCAAATACACCCAGTCATCTTCAGGCAGTAGCTGTTTCAGACGTGCCGTACCCTGCAGACCGAGGGTCGAGGCATTGATCATCAGTTTCGGATGAATGATCGGACGCTGCTGGAGCTGCTGCAACAATTCAATCAGCAGCGGCTCTTCAGCCGGATTCAGGCTAAACAGATAGACATCAATCTCCAGACCCAGCTCTTTCAGGCTACAGTAATGCAGAAAGCCTTGGGCATGTTGCTGCTGCAACAGACGATTGACCGCCTCATCCTGAAAATCAGGCGCTTCCGGGCTATCTTGCCCGAAAATGTCACACCAATAGACCTTGTGCCCACATTCTGCCAACAGCGCCGCCATCACCCCGGCATAAAGCGTTCGACCAAAAACTGCAACCTTCATGCTGACCTCTGCCCTGTATTAGTCTTTTAGTTCTTGAATCAGTTCTTTAAATGCTGCACCTAAACTTGGATGATCCACCCCGTAATGCAAGACGGCCTTTAAATAGCCCAGTTTGCTGCCACAATCAAAGGTCTGGCCTTTCATGCGGTAGGCTTCGACTGTTTCCAGCTGCTGTAATGCGGCAATGGCATCGGTCAGCTGGATTTCATTCCCGGCCCCTTTCGGTGTGGTGGCCAACAGCTGCATAATTTTGGCTGGCAATACATAACGCCCGATCACGGAAAGATTAGAAGGTGCCGTACCGACCGCTGGTTTTTCGACAATGCCCTGCATTGCCGCACTCTGACCTTCTGCAGGAGCAGCGGCAACATCCACAATGCCATATTGATCGACCAGATGCGCCGGCACAGCTTCGACCATAATCTGCGCTGCTTGGGTGGCATTAAAACGTTCAATCATCAAGGCCAGATCATTTTTTTCTGCCTGATCTTTGACCAGCACATCTGGCAGTAACACGGCAAAAGCCTCATCACCGACAATATCTTTGGCACACAGCACCGCATGACCCAGGCCCAGTGGCTGTGGCTGACGCACACTAACCACGCTGACCTGCGGCGGTAAAATTTCGGTAATTTCTTTTAGCAAATCCCACTTCTGCTTCTGCTCTAATGTGGTTTCTAGCTCAAAGTTACGGTCAAAGTAGTTTTCAATTGATGCTTTGGAAGAATGCGTGACCAGAATAATCTGCTCAATACCGGCAGCAACCGCTTCACGCACCACATATTCAATCGCTGGACGATCGACCACCGTTACCATTTCTTTGGGAATAGATTTACTGGCCGGTAAAAAACGGGTACCCAAACCTGCAACAGGTAAAATCGCCTTCTTAATCATATATTTTAACCTGATCTCGATATTTTAATTTACTTTAACTTCTTTACCACGCTGATAGCCATCAACATAGTGCTCCAGCTGGCTTAATGCCCAATCAATATCCGATTGCACCGCAGTTAACTCATTGAAGCGCTCAAAGACCTGCAATAGCTCATCCAGAGGATACATTTTTTCATAAGAACGCAAAATCCGGCTGTGTTGCGTCACTTCGGTATTATCGGCATCAATCAGTAATTCTTCGTAAAGTTTTTCACCGGGACGTAAACCGGAGTACTGGATTTCAATATCGCCGTCCTGACTGTCGGCTTCACGCACTTTCAGGCCACTCAGCGCAATCATCTGACGGGCCAGATCCTGAATCCGTACCGGCTCACCCATATCCAGCAGGAACACATCGCCACCATGACCCAAGGCACCAGCCTGAATCACCAGCTGTGAGGCTTCAGGAATGGTCATAAAGAAACGGGTCACATCCGGATGGGTCACGGTAATCGGGCCACCCTTGGCAATCTGCTGTTTAAATAGCGGCACCACAGAACCGGATGAACCGAGCACGTTACCAAAACGCACAATACTGATCTGGGTCTGGTCCTGCGCTTCCGCCATGGCCTGACAGTACAGCTCAGCCATACGTTTTGATGCGCCCATGACATTGGTCGGACGCACCGCTTTGTCGGTCGAAATCAGCACAAAGGTTTCAACCCCATTTTTCACCGCAGCATTCAGGCTAAAAGCGGTACCAATTGCATTATTTTTCAGACCAGCAATCGGGTTACATTCCACCAGCGGCACATGCTTATACGCCGCCGCATGATAGACAGTTTGCACCGCATACTGTTCAATAATCCGTTCCAGTTTGGCCTGATCCAGAACCGTACCCAGAATCGGAATAATTTCGACATTGGACGCCAGACGCAGCTCTTTATCAATGCTGTACAGGGCAAATTCAGTCAGCTCATAAATCACCAGTTTCTGCGGCTGGTTTTTAATAATCTGGCGGCATAATTCGGAACCAATTGAACCACCGGCACCTGTAACCATCACCACTTTGTCTTTAATATTTTTTTCCAGCAGCTCTGCCACAGGCGGCACCGGATCACGGCCCAGCAAGTCAATAATATCAACTTCCTGAATATCGGAGACGCGAATTTCACCATCCACCAGTTTGGTCAGGCCCGGAATTTCAGTAATTTTTAAATGTGCCGGTTCCAGAAATTTGACGATTTCACTTTTGCGGCTACGCCCCACAGAAGGCAGCGCAATTAAAATTTCATCAATCCGCAATTTGGCAAAACATTTAAGCGCTGTTTCCGGCAAATAGACATCAATCCCGCCAATATTCTGTCCACTCAAAGATGGATTATCATCAATAAATAAAAGGGGTAAATGTTCATTGGAACGGGTTAAAGTCGCAGCAACCTGCTGACCAGCATTGCCTGCCCCATAAATCGCGATGCGTTTTTTCGGTACGCCCGCCTGTACATAAGAACGGACAATAAAACGGATGATCCCACGGCTAAACCACACCCAGGCGAACATCATAAAGCCGAACATCAATGGAATTGAGGTTGGAATAAAAGCATCTGTTAAATAGGCCAAGGCATAGAGTCCCGCTACCGCCAGAAAGGTCGCCAGGCCCAACTTGACCATAAATACTTCATTGTAGGTACGTACAATAAAGCGATACACCCCGAACACAAACAGCAGGATAACCGCAATTGCACTGACCCACAGTGAACCAAACGGAATATTCGGCACCACCTCTGCACCAAGGTCAAACTGACGAATGGCATAACACAGCCAGATTAGGACTGGAAATACACAGAAATCCAGAATGACCAGAAAAGCCAATTTGGCAGCACGGGGGGATTCGACGAGAGGAATAACGATGGATTTCATATAGTTTTCAATAAGTCATATCTTAATTTAAAAGAATTTGTTATTAAGATTTATGTCCAATACGGGTCCCCACCTCTAAAAAAGAGCCAGACGGAATTCTCTGTCCGCCTGCGATGTTTACACCAACACTTAAATGACTAAAGTGTTCGATCACCACATCATGATCTAGCAAGGTCCCAATATTAAGAAGCACACCATCTTGAATAATCGTATTCGTGCCAATTATACACCCTGCCATAATACTTACCCCCTGACCAATTTGAGCAGAAGGTGAAATTACAGCCTGTGGATGTATGATAGTGGCGAGTGGTATTGATAAATCAAGCAGTAATTGTTGCCATTTTTGTCGTATTTGGTTATTTCCAACCGCAACAATTGCCTCCATATTCTCTTGCTGAAGCTGAGACAAGTTTTGAATATTTGAGATAATTAAATATTGGCCTACTTGTTTTTGCTCAGGCCAGCGGTCATCCACAAAGTAAATTTGCTGCCATTGTGCAGATAACGCTGCCACTTCAGCAATGGATTGACCAAAGCCCCCTGCCCCTAGAATCAGCAGATTTTTTTTAGGCATCTGGATGTCCTGCTTTTAATTTCATTGCAATTAATATAAGCGGTAAATAGGCCACCAATACCATAAACTCTGGATAAGCCAAGGGCTGGGTAACGGTATAATAGGCTAGTGGCAATAACCACAATAGGTTAATCGCTGCTACTGCCAATGTCACAGGTGTATGACTCCCCCATTTGCGCGATAAGATTTGATAACTATGACTACGATGGGCATCATACATTTTATAACCGCTCAGCACGCGCTTAATAAGGGTATAGGTGGCATCCACCACAAACACCCCTAAACAAATAATCCATGCACAAAACAGGGCTAAATTTTCTTTGAGGGCGATGAGCGCCAAAATACCCAAAGTGAGGCCGAGAAATCCGCTACAGGCATCACCCATAAAAATTTTAGCCTTGGGAAAGTTCCACAGTAAAAAGCCAAATACACAGGCTGCCAATAACCAGTGTATGTCGGAGTTTAATGTTGTATTCAGTACATAATACAAAATGGCCATACTAACGACAGTGGTAATGGCTTCGACACTGGCAATACCGTTAATGCCATCCATAAAGTTATATAAGTTTAATAACCACACCAAAAACAGTACAGCAATAATATTGGCACTAAACCCAAGTGCTAGACCATTAAAAGCTGTAACTTCGCTAAAGCCACCCAAGCTGATCACTACGCCAATGGCCACCAAAAAATGTACGGCTAAACGCAGCATGGAGTTGATATGGCCATGGTCATCTAAAAAGCCCAGTAAAGCGATAACAAAACCTGCAGCCATGAGGGTTAAACCAATATGTAGAGTCAATTGTTGGCTATAGATCAACACCGTCAGTGCCAATAAGTAGCTACACACCACCGCAACCCCACCACCGCGGGGCGTGGGTACACTGTGGGAGCTACGTTCATTGGGGTTGTCTATAATATTTTTCTTTAGGGCATAAGCTCGCATAAAATAGGTCAGAGCAAATGCAAGCATAAAAAAAATAAAAATAGGGAGAAGGGACATATCTGTGACTAGGCTCAATTTTTATGTGGTGTAGTAAACATTTTTTCCAGGCTTGCATCGACACTATAGGGTGCAGTCCAACCTAAAAGTTGAGTATTTTTTGTAGTATCTACCACCAACTCTGAACATAGGCGTGATGCCACTGCTTTTTTCCCCACCAAGCTTGCCATAAAACTAATCAAGCTTTTTGGTATAGGTAACATTAATAATTGGTTATTTTGGTATTTTGCTAATTTTTCAAATAGTTGTTTGACTGAAATGTCATCCTGATCACTGGCTAAAAATACTTCACGGTTGGCATTTGGATGAGTCATACAAGTATGAATAAGGTCAGCCAAGTTATAAACACTCACCATACTGCGTTTATTGTTTAAGCAACCAATAGGTAAAGGCAATTTTTTAGTTGCCAAGTTCACCATACTTTTAAAGTTGGCTTTTACTTTCGGTCCATAAATGAGGACGGGACGAATAATAACCACTTCTAAACCTGTACGTTGAGAGAGCGCAAGTAAGGCTTGTTCTGCTTCATATTTAGATAGGCCATACGGGTCATCTGTGTGGACATCGTCATTAGGACAAAAGGCTTGCGTGGTGGTTTGTTCACCATTGACTTTAATGCTGCTTAAGTAAATAAAGCGTTTAACGCCACTTTGTACCGCTTTTTGTGCAAGGTTTAATGTGCCTTGTACATTGGTTTGGCGATATGCTTCAAGTGGCGATGCAGCAGTTTCATGCATGACATGAGCACGACCTGCACAGTGAATAATAACCTCAACTTCGCTCAAATCAATATGGTCTAAATTGTCATTTAGATCAAAATTAATATTTTCAACGTTTGAATAATTAAAAACTTGAGGAGTACGTGTATGTGCGATCACAGAATAACCTTTATCAGATAAATACTGACAAATAAACTTACCGAGAAAACCATTAGCGCCTGTGATTAATACTCTCATACATCATCTCTTTTAATTGAAAAATAATATTTTATTTAGTCTTTTTGCAAGAACTTCATAATCATGATTTCCCTTTCCATATTTATAGCCGTTTTCTCCCATAATTTCTCTTTGCTGTACAGAAAGGGACGATATTTTTTCTACTGCCTTAACAATCTGACTCGAATCTCCTGGTTGAATTTCCACTCCACAATTAGCATCTTTAACTGGTGTATATTCTCCAGAATCAATAGCATAAATTATAGGCTTTGCAGCCAAAAAATAATCAAATAATTTATTTGGAGAAACACCGTACTTAAAAACAGGATCATGACTTAATCCAATATAACAAGCATCAAATTTTGCCAGCATACTTGGAATTTGTTTTTTAGGAATTGGATTTAAAATTAATATATTTTTCAATCCATTAACTTCAACCATATCCTCTAAAGTAGATTTAAATTCACCTTTTCCGACAATAATGAAAAAATATCGTTCATCATTTTTAAATTTAATAGCTGCTTCTACAAGATTAGATAAACAATTAGCTGTTCCAATACTACCTGTATAGCCTATAATAAATTTATCATTAGGAATTAGTTGCAAAATTTTGTCTGGCAACTCTTGTGAACTTTCAACAGCACCCGCATAAAAACCATTTGGTATCCAATGAAACTTCTTTGGATTTAACCCTCTTTGGACCATATGATTTATACTATATTTTAAATTTGAAATAACTTTAGTTGATTTTTGATATGCTCTATCTTCAACCCATTGCAAAAATCTTACGAATGGATGAGATTTAGAATATCCTCCCAATTCAACAATTGTTAAAGGCCAAATATCCCGCACCTCAAATATAAGTGGCACTTTATATTGTTTTGCTAATCGTTCAGCACCTAAAAAACCGATTAAACTTAAAGATGAATAAAGGATAACATCTGGCTTATCTTCAATGAAACGTCCGATTCTAGAAATTTTCCACGCAAATTCAATCCAGTTCATAATCCTGCGTTTATTTTTAGAACTTTCATAAGTTGGTACTTTAATCCAAACAAACTTAAAGTTCTCTTCAAAACTTTCAATTTTTATTTCACCCTCAAATTGAACTGGATTACTTTGAATATGAGAATATGAGGCAGAAAATACATATACTTTATGACCTAATTTTGCTAGCTCAGTGGCCAAATAAAAATGTCGATTATGGAAGCCAGACTCAGGAGTTGAACAATATTGATTAAATATCCAAATTGTTTTTTTTTCAATCATGATAAGTTACACACGCTCCAAGAAATCAACAATATTTTGAGATGCTTGACCGCCACCATATAAATTCAATGGATCTTCAATCGTCTTATCTAACATTACTTTTGTATATTCAATAATTTTTTGAGTATCTGCACCTGCAAGTACGTTCACACCATTTTCAATTAATTCAACCCATTCGGTTTGGTCTCGCATAGTAATACACGGTTTTTTGAAGAAAAATGCTTCCTTTTGTACACCACCGCTATCCGAAACAACCGCATTACAATGCTTCAATAGCCAAATCATTTCTAAATACCCAACAGGCTCTAAAACTAACATCTCCAGCTTTAAACCTAAAGATTTCACCACCTTTTGAGTACGTGGGTGCAAAGGTAAAACTACTGGTAAAATATGTTGGTGAATATAGTTCAATGCATCTACAATGGCTTTTAAACGTATAGGATCATCTGTATTTTCTGCACGATGTAATGTTGCCACAATAAAATTAGATTCAGGCACATCTTTAAGAGTTTCACCTTTTACCGCTCGTTCTGCAAAAAACATTGATGAATCTTGCATAACATCACCAACATTTAAAACTTGTACAGACTTTTTTTCAAAACCTTCATTTTTTAAATTTTTTACAGCGGTATCAGTTGGGCAGAATAAAATATCGCTGACCTGATCCGTTAAAATACGGTTAATTTCTTCAGGCATACGCATATTAAAACTACGCAGACCTGCTTCAATATGTGCAACAGGAATATGTAGTTTAGCTGCAGCCAAAGCACCAGCTAACGTAGAGTTGGTATCACCATAAACCATTAAACGATCAGGTTTTGACTCTAGGCAGATTTTTTCAATCGCTTCTAACATACGACCAGTCATTGAACCATGACTACCACTATTAATATTCAATTGATAATGTGGCTTTGGCATACCAAGTTGGTCAAAGAAAATATTCGACATATTGGCATCAAAATGTTGTCCAGTATGAATAATTTCTTCAGATAAATCTGCCGTTTTTTCAATCGCAGCAGAAACTACACTTGCTTTAATAAATTGCGGACGTGCGCCAATGACTGTAAGAATTTTCATTAATTAATTACCTAATAGCTCTTCGTAAAGTTGAAATAATTTAGCTTCTTCAATAGACCAATTATATTTTTCATTCACTGCTTTAATTCCATTTTGCCCCATTTGTGCTGCTAAAGTTTTATCATTAACTAATATATCAATAGCATTTGCAATTTGCTTTGGATTTTCAGGATCTACACAGATACCACAATTATTGTCCTCAATAATAGATTTCCATAATGGATAATTTGAACCGATGACAGGAATACCCGCACTCATATATTCAAACATTTTATTTGGTTGGGCATCTATATGATTTGGCACAGGCAGAAAAGTAACTAACCCAGCTATGGATTTTTGAAGCACTTCTCTAACTTGCTCTCTATTTAATTGACCTAATTCATTAACTGCATGCCAACCAATTTTTTTGATAAAAATTTCAGTTGTACTTTTTTCATTACAAGTGCCTACTAAATTTAATCTAGTACTTGTTTTTAATAGAGATAATGCATCTACAACTTGTTCAATCCCTCTAATTTTAGTAATTCCACCGACATACGCAATTTCATTTTGAATTTTCGACCAATCTTTATCTAAAGGAGTTAATTCACCCAATAAAGGATAGTTATTAATATCTATCGCTTTTTTAGAAATTTTAGAAAACTTATCACGAATTACAGGTGTAGCAGTCACAATGGCATCAAGTTTAGAACATATAAACTTTTCATAGTATTTAACTATAAATGATATTATATAAGCATTAAACTTATTTAAATATGGTTTGCTTAAAACTTGCTTAGGCAGGTCTTCGTGAGCATCAAAAATTACTTTTCTTCCTGCTTTTTTTAGATTCAAAGCAATTTGTAATAATTCAGGATCATGAAGATGATATAAGTCAGCATCTAATTTTAGAGCAGCCTGTAAAATTCTTTGTGGAGAATTCTTCATTCTATCTAGGCGAGAATTAGGCTTTCCCACATCAATAATATTAATTTTATTATCATCAACGTAGCTACCTAATCCATCCGCAACTATAAGAGAACACTTATAATTCCTATTCAAAGAAATTAATTCCTTATGATATATTCGAATATCATTTCTTGGATGAACTGAGGTTAAATGAGCAATTTTAGCCGTCGACATTTAGTTAATCCCCTTTTGCTCAAACATATTTTTATATGCAGCTAACATTTTTTGCTCTTGCACTTCCCAAGCATTATCACAAGCCACCTGATAAGCATTTTTTTTCATATTCGTTAAGTCTTGATCCAAGAAATTATCTACAGCCTGACTAATTCCACTCGCAGAGAAATCGCTGACAACTGCTCCCATATTGTTACGAACAACTAGTTCAGACATATCTTTCATATTTGAAACCAACACAGGTAAACCAGCCATAGCATACTCAAACAACTTATTTGGCATGCAAAAATAATAAGACAGGCAAGTTTTCTCAATAAGAGAAATCCCCAAATCGGCAGATGAGGTATATTCCAATACTATATGTGGAGGTACAGCAGGAAAAAAGAAAATATTATGGTATGTATTAGCAGCAGATTTTATATCTTGCTCTAATCCTCCATACCCCATAAAAACAACAACAACTTTATCATCAATACGGGCCTTAAATGCATCTAATATTAAATTTATACCTCGACCCGACATCAAACCGCCCTGATAAAGCAAGATAATTTGATTATCACGAATACCCAAGTTCTCACGAAAGTGATTATTTACTTTTAGTTCTCTTTTATTCGGTGCATTCATTATAACAGAAGGTCGCCTAATATTATATTCTTTAGCATACCAATCTGCGATACTCTCGCTAACCACTAATGTCATATCCACATGCTTAATTAAACTTTTTTCCATCCATTTACCAAGTTTTTTTCTAAACCCTTTTTTACCATTAGTTTCAGATTCCAGCTCATGAGTATCATAAACTAATATAGCTTTATACATATATTTTAAGAATAAACCTAAAGGCAGCAAACCTAAAGTATGAATATTTACCATACCAATATTTTTGTCTTTATAGAATTGATAAACTTTAAAGCAATACTCCAAGTATTTAAAAATTTGTACAAAAAAATTTTTGCTTAATTTTCTACTACGTAAAGGAAAACGTTTAAGCTCTCGTCCATCATCATAAATATAGTTTTCATCTAAGCCATCTTTATACAGCCCAGAAATATATAGTTTTTTAACAATACCTGAATCAGTCAGGCTTTTTGTTTGCTTTAACACCCGACTAGGATTCGTTAGTTCATTAAGATTAATATGAAGATTATTCATATGCATTCACCTAAACTCTAAAATCATAAAATTTCTAGGACTGCTTTCGTCTAATAGCAAATACACTGATAGAAAAGCCCATAAAAAACCATATAACTAACCAACCTTTAGATACAGAAAAGTTAGCATAGATAAATAAAAACAAAAGCACACAGAACAGCCATAAATTTAAAATCCCTTGCTGAAAACCTTGAGCATTAATTCTAGCTGTACGAATATTTCTAATTAAAGTCCTAAATACCAAAAAGAATAGAGCAATCACAATTGATACCCCTACTACACCCAGCTCAGCAACAATATTGGGGATAAAATTATGCAAATACAGCCCTGAATTACCTGTTGTTAGATATGCCACATTTATATTCCCCCAAATAGGAGAATATCCCATTTGTGTACTTCCAGTTTCTTTTAAAATATTTAAGCGTGAATCAATAGAACTATTTGTTCCATCACCAAACCCGAAAATACGAGTTGTATTTAAATCAAAGCCACTAACCTGTAAAGCAAGAACCGCAATCAATAAACCACCTACAACAGATACAATAGAATATTGAAGAAGCTTCTTAATACCGCTTTTAGATAACGGTACAGATAGCTTGTTTTCCAGAAAAGTATTTCTAAGCTGTTGACTAAAAGCTAAAAATGAAATTACCACTGTCATAGGATAAATTGCTAACAAATTAGCTGTAGCAGCATTCGAGCCGATCATCTGACTACTAACGAGGGAAAAAAACAAACCAACACTATAAACAATAAGCCAAAAAATTAAATCAAAGAATTTTTTTGTCACTGTATTGCTAATAATTTTTAAATAGACAAAAGATCCCATAATAAAAAGTAAAATCAGAAAACTTCCTGCTCGTTGATAGCCACCATCTACATCATCGATATAAAATATATCCGTCCTCACCAATCGAGCACTATATTCAAGAAAAATATCAAAACAAAGTAAAGCAAAAATAATAAGAAGCAACTTCGCACTTTTAACATTTTCGTTTAAAGTTGAAAACGTATCTAATGCACGCCTAGCAAAAGTACCCATTAAGAAAAATAATAATATTCCTCCTGTTGTAGCAACAGTAATTTGCTTAAGATAATATAAATCCTGCAAATCTATTATCACCCTTACTACGATCCACATTATAAACATCAAAAATAAAAAAAAATGCCAGTAGACAGAAATTGAATTTTGTATGCCTTGCACAAAGAGCAAGCCACCAGCCAACCCAACAAAACCAGCTAGTAGTAATATTCCAGTCCCCATCTCACCTACACTTATGATATTTAGGGTGAGGTAACCAAAAATTAATATAATTTGCGCAAAATTAATTAATAGCTGAGCAGTAGGTATTCTCAATCTGAATAAACTCATACTTAGCTCTCAATAATACGCTGATACATGCCTTTTAGCATTTCATTTTTTTTAAAATAAGAGTTATGCCATAAAGTTGTAAAACATCCACTTACCCGACGACATTTATCCTTAAGCTCTAAAAACTTATTTTCTGCTTGTGGAGTTACATTCAGTCCAAGATATATGGGATCTATTATTGTACACTCCATTGCAATCAATGGCCGAATACGGATATTTAAAGATTGCTGAGTCATGGGATTAAAAGCTGGATATTCAAAACAAGTTCCGCAACGGAAACCAGGGCGATCCGCATAACTTAGTGTACTATCATAAGACATACCTGCATTTTCCCAAGCTTGAAGAGTAGTTGGATGCTCCCAACGCAGGTAGTGCATCCGACCACCAAAAGTGGTTTGATCAATACCAGCTTGCTCACAAGCATAGCGTAGATTATCGGCTTCTTGCTGAATTAACTCTGGGGCTTGGTACGTTGCATAGCTAGGGTGTAAACCAATTTCATGCCCATTTTGATGAATATGCTGCATGAGTTTTTGAATCACTGGATGTGCCAACGTGTATTCAGCATCTTTATCTGTTGTACCACCACAGATAAAATAAAAAGCACTGGTAAGATTATTTGCATTAGACTGCTGCATTAACCAATCGAACGTGTTATGTGGATCATATTCATGCAGCTGCTCTTTAGTAGCAAACTTTATCCAGAATGTCTCAATAAAGGCTTTCATATCATGACGCTTAACCAAGTGACCAATCATGATACGTAGAACCTCCCCCCAAGACTTAAAAGCGTAAGGACTCGGAGAATCTACATCATGAGAAACTTTCATGTTGAATGTGTGTTGTTTAAGCTCCACCTCTAGCCAAACCTGTTGGATTATTTGTCCGAGAATATTTAACCACTCATCAACAATAGGACGTTCTAAATAATTATAATGATAAGCATGAGAATGAATTGCAGGAAATCGTTGGTGATTATCTAAATCTGTTCTACCTACTTCCTCTAAACGGTTTAAACACCAATAAACTAATCCTAAGACATCATAATTTACATATATATCTTGTTCCACAGGACTAAAAATAGGTGTGCTTAACGGTTTTGTTGAAGGAGCCTTTAATACTGGATCAATAGCACCAACCAGCCCTTCGGTCTCAGCATTCCACTCATAACATCCTAGTTGTGTTTTCCCAAATTGATAAAAAGCACTATCCAAATTAGTAAAAATAAGCTTTTTATCACTACCTTCTTTTTTTAAAACAATAGTCTCTTGTGTAAGTTCAAAATTAAATTTGATACCAAAGCGCTCAAAAAAAATCTGTTCTAACCATTTCAATTGATTTTGTGAAAAAAACATATTCACCCACTTAAGATCGGTATTTAATAACTCTAGCAGGATTACCAACTACTATAGCGAATTCAGGAACATCTTTAACAACCACTGCACCAGCACCAATGACTGCACCATTACCAATTGTAACACCTTTTAAGATAGTCACATTTGCTGCAATCCACACATCATTGCCAATTACAATGGGTGCTGTACTATGCTTTTGTTTACGGATTAATTCGTTTTTTTGTATGCCATGATCACGTCCCCAAATTACCGTTTTGGGTCCTATCATGACATCATTACCAATGGTAATCTCACCTAACAGATGACAACCAGCATTCATATAAAAATTATTACCAATAGTTATTAATGGGCTACCAGATAACCTACAATATGGTTCTATCTTAGCAGTGCCATTAAAAACAACGTTAGATGCGATACTATGATGATATATAATTACCCCTCTTGATCGTAGAGCAATTTTCTTTAAGAAAAATATTATTTTTTGCTTAAGCGTTTTAGCCATGTTGCTACCATTCCTCTAGGGTATCCCTTTAAATCATAAATAAAAGGCGCTAAATCTCTAAAATTAAAAACTGCAAAAAACATACCTTTAAAAAACACATTCTGTATAAAAAATTTCAAATATTGTTTTCGTCTAATCAAATTCAATATTTCATGTTTCATATAAACAAAATGAATAATCTCCTCTTTATCTTGTTTATATTTGATTACAGGTAAACCAAGTGCATCATTCCATTGCGTAAATTGTAATTTAACTCCAGATAAATTACCTACTCTATGCCACATCATAGAGCGCAGATTAATCTCCATGAGCTTATATTGACCATCACGATGGTCATATTTAAATTCTGGCTCAGCAATTCCATACAAATTCATACCATCAAGCAAAGTTCTGCCTTGTTCTAAAACCGTTTCTGGTGCTTCATTACTTGCACTGGAAAAAACACCAAATGCATCAGGATATTGTGTTAATTTTTTTCCTGTCCATTCATTTAAAATTTCTCCCTTTTTTGATCTATATGCAGTATAAGCGTAGATTTGAGTATCATCACCAGGGATAAACTCTGATGCTAAAAAGCTAAAGCCTTTTTGTAAGTAATCATGTAATAAATCTTTATTCTTATAAAAATCATCAATACTTTGGAGGTATAGACTTCTAAAAACATCACTCACCATATCTTGACGTGTATTTGGCTTCACTAATAAGGGAAACAACAACTCTTCCATCTTATTAAAATCTTGTTCTGCGCTTAGTTCAATTGTTTTTGGATATGGCACCCCAAGTTTTTCGCAAAATTTATATTGAATATTTTTATCTAAACTTTCTTTCAGATTTTCATGGTTAAATGGCAAAAAACAAAAATCACAAATTTCATCTTTCAACTCCCATAAAAGCTCTAACTGTATATCATCTGTTGGGAAGCAAATAATGTAATCAAAATGCTCTTTCAAAGAAAATAAAGCTTCTCTAAAACTATCTACTGTTTTTTCAACTGTCGTAATGCCTAAAACTTTATTACTTTTTCTAGTAAGCGACGTACCATAATCAAATAACCAAATATTATCAACACCCTCATCCTTCAGTTCACGTACAATAGAATAGCCATTAACATAGCCACCTAAAACCAAAGCTATATTTCTCATTTAGCCCCCATTATTTTTGATCTAACCTTTGTTAAAATTCTCTTCAGACCAAGCTGGCGTATATGAAAAAATCTAATCTGTATGCGCCAAAAGAAATATACTCTTTTAGCATGTAATTGATAAATAAATTTATAAATCGGCATTGGTAATTTATATATCTGAGATAACAAAAACACCCAAATAACAAAAAATATATTTAGAACCTTATTCAATTTATATATTGCTGGAATATCATCATCTTGAATAATCAACTCACTCTTGATTTTATGAGTTTCACTATCAAGAAGTAAAACCATAGAAACTCGATTAACAAATCTCCATTTTTTATACGTGAGTTCATATACTCGGTGATATTGTCTTGTTATGTATCTAACATCTTTTCTTTCACTCTCAGTTGGATATGCAATTTGAGTAGGTGATTGAATATAAAAATTAGGAAATAAAAAATTTCCTAGACTCATATAAGCCTTTTTTCCATTATGATTAATAACACCTTGCACTCGATGGCAGTGCATACCAATGATCGACACAACCCTTTGATCTTCCAAAAGTTTTTTGACTAAAATAATATCATGGGCTGGTGGAAGCCAGACATGCTCTCTCCCCCAATGAAAATAAAGAATAGCTTTCTTTCCTTTATCCAACTTATCCAAATCACTACAAATTTTTTCATATCGCAATGGATTTATTCCTGGTGTATTTTCACCAGCTACAACAATTTGATTTAAATAAGGTTTTCCGAAATCACAGTAGCCCAAAACAACCAAGTTCTCTGCCAACTCTACACTACTACTAGCATCTTCTATGTTTTTTCCAGCACCAAAAGTTTTAAACCCAGCTTTTTTTAAGTTTAAAGAGGTTTCAACAATTCCATGTATACCCTTGTCTTGTATGTGATTATGAGCAAGATTTATAATATCAAATTTCATTTCCCTTAATTGTAATAAGGATTGAGTGCCTGTATATAAAGTACATTTATTTTCTACAAACTCAGAATCACTAACTGCCTGTTCAAGGTTTACTACTCGGATATCGGCTTCTTTATATAGATCACTTTTTATGATATTGGTACAATTTTTATTTAGTAGCTCACCACCTAAAAATAAATCACCTGAAAAAAAAATCTTCATAATTTTGCATCAGCCACAAATTTTAATAAAAAATAGAGAAGTATATAGTGAATTGAGGTTACAACAGTATACACTCTCAAGAAATCCTCAAAACTCAAATGAAAAACACTACTTAATATTAGAACACCTATAGATAAAATAAGTAAGGCTATCTGCCACGCTAAAGCTAACCCTTGTTTTTCAAAAATATTATTCGTATTACTTAGTGCAGCACCAACAAATCTAACAATAAAAACAGGCACAATTATCTGTGCATATTCACCAGCAATCCGCCATTTATCACCAAACATAATTTCAAAAAGTGATGGCAGTACAAAATACAGCGGGATAAAAAACACACAAGACAATACTACAAGCTTTTTTGTAGTTGCATTAAAAATTTTAGTCGCCTTGCCTGTTTTATTTTTTTCGATGGTAGCCTGCTGAAAGTAAACCTGACCTATAGAACTTCCAATTAAAGTCGCAGGCATTCCAAGTATACGTTGTGCCAATGAATAAAAACCTAATGTTGTAATACTATAAAAAGTCGTAATCAACACGTTTAATAATTGGTATGATAACGTATTTGATAGTGTTGCCCACATCGAATACTTAGGAAAGTCAATGTAACGGTATGCTACACGTTTCATTTCCACCCATTTTATATTTGCCAATGAGTATTGTCGTTTGACATTAAACGCCAATCGAGTGTTTGCAACTAGGTTTGATGCAATGTGACCCGAAATCAAACCACCAACTGTTGCTTTTATTGCACCAACGCCCAACTGCACTGCGGCTTGAACAACAGATTTATATACTGTTGCTTTTGCGATATCTTTATAACATTTCTTTCTATTATTAAGATAATTTAATACATTATAAAGTCCAAGCAAAAAAACCACGAATGGAACAAAGTACAACCAGAATCCTATAAATTGATTATCTAGTAACGTCACTAAATATTGATTTAAAAAAATAGCTGGAAGTAATAAACATATAGATAATACTGTAGCAATCAACACCCCCATAGCAGCCACATTAATAGCTTCATCATCACTTTCAGGTAACATGATTGCCAGCTCATAGCGTCCATTCGCCACAGAGCCCAAAATTGTTGTTATAGCAACAAACAAAGCCAATACCCCAAAATCTTCAGGTGTGTACATTCTTGTAAGTATTGGAGTAATGACTATTGGTATCGCTTGTGCAACTGTTGTACCTGTCATAAGTGTTAGTACATTTTTTGCAAAGCTACTCTGTGGAGTTAATTTATTTAACATTTCTTACTATAAACCCAACCCTTGCACCACAAAATTTATATCATGCTCTGACATATAAGGATGCATCGGCAAACTCATCACTTTTTCCGCAATGACATCACCTACGGGCAACATCGCATTTACATCCGCCACAGCAGGTTGTTTATTCAGAGGGATTGGGTAATGTACAGCCGTCGGAATACCTTGTGCTTTTAGCTTCTCTTGAACTTCTGCACGGTTATCGACCTGAATGGTATATTGCGCCCATGCACTGGTATTATGCGGCTCAAGGTAAGGTGTTGTATGAATACCTGCTTGCTTAAATAACTGATTATAAACGTCAGCTACTTTTTGGCGTGCTTGCATTTCATCATCCAAAATTTCGAGTTTTGGTAATAAAATGGCAGCCTGAATCGTATCTAAACGGCTATTTACACCAACGCGAATATGATGATAGCGACGATCCTGCCCATGGCGTGCAATCTGACGAATCACTTTTGCCAGTTCTTCATCATTAGTAAAAATAGCACCACCATCGCCATAACAACCCAAAGGCTTACTTGGGAAAAAGCTGGTGCATGCTACGGCACTTAAATTACAGCTTTTACGCCCTTTATAAGTCGCACCAAAACTTTGCGCAGCATCTTCAATCACGGGAATATTATATTTAGTAGCAATTGCATTAATTGCATCAAAATCAGCACATTGACCATATAAACTTACTGGAATAATTGCTTTAGTACGTGGCGTAATGGCTGCTTCTAGTTTTTCTACATCTAAGTTGTAGGTTTTTGGGTTCACATCTACATAAACAGGTGTCGCACCCAACACAGCCACAGTTTCTGCTGTTGCAATATAGGTAAAACCTGGGGTAATGACTTCATCACCTGGGCCAATACCAAACGCCATTTGGGCAATTTGTAAAGCATCCGTACCATTGGCACAAGTAATACAATATTTAGCGCCCACATAAGCCGCTAGTTTTTCTTCCAGCTCTGTAACTTCTGGCCCTAAAATATACTGACCATGTGCCAATACGCGCTGAATACCCGCATCAATTTCAGCTTTAATACGTGATTGCTGTGCTTTTAAATCAATAAATTCAATCATGCTACAACCTGCTCTTTTGTTACAACCTTACCATTCAGTCGGTAAATTGCCCCTGTATGCTCACATGCAACTTGTGCCTCACCTTCTAGTGGTAAATCTAATTGCTCACCAAATTCGCTCATCCAGCCAATTTGTTTTGCAGGTACACCCACCATCAGTGCATAGGCAGGTACATCTTTATTTACCACTGCGCCTGCACCTACAAATGAATATTCACCAATCGTGATACCACACACAATGGTACAGTTAGCACCCAAGGTTGCACCCTTTTTCACAAGGGTGTTACGGTATTCATCTTTACGCTCAATGAGTGAGCGTGGGTTATAGACATTGGTAAAGACCATGCTTGGTCCACAAAATACCCCTTCTTCAAGGGTAACATTGTCATAAACCGAAACATTATTTTGTACTTTGCAATGATCGCCAATTACGACCTTATTACCCACAAAAACATTCTGACCTAAAGATACGCCTTTTCCAATTTTGGCACCGCCACAAACATGCACAAAATGCCAAACACGAGAGTTCTCACCAATTTGAGCACCCTCATCGACAATTGCACTTTCATGTTGATAAAAACTCATCGCATTCTGCCTTATTATTTTACTTTTACTAATAGAGGATGTGGGTTGCTTGGATTTTCAATAACTGGAGCAACACGAATCACTTCAACCGTTTCAATTGCTGCACGGTTTTCTTCTACACCATACCCATTACCTGCCAAAATACGTTGGTAACTTTGAGTATGCAGGTCGGTAAAACCGCCTGAAAATTCAAGTTCTTCATTTTCAATGGTAATACTACGGTAGGTTAATTTTTCACCCTGCACAGCATTTTCTGGTAAATTATTGGCATCAATCGACAAGAACCAACGTACACGAGCACGCTCATATTCTAAATAACCCGATGCGGTTTTTTCATCACGATAATGCACTTCATTTTTCACAATTTTGCCAAAAATAAAATGCAGCATGTCATAAAAGTGCACACCAATATTGGTGGCTACACCACCCGATTTATTATCTACCCCTTTCCATGATTTTAAATACCACTTACCACGTGAGGTTAAATACGTTAAATCTACATCAAAAATTTTACCTGCAGGTGCAGCCTGAACTTTATCACGCAGTGCGATAATGGAAGGGTGCAAACGTAACTGTAAAATCGAGTTTACTTTGGCACCATATTGTTTTTCATATTCAGATAAAAGGTTTAAATCTTCTGAATTCAATACCAATGGCTTTTCACAAATCACATCAATGCCATTTTTAAGCGCATATTTCATATGTGGTGCATGTAAATAGTTTGGTGAGCAAATTGCAACATAATCCAGCTTTTCACCTTTGAGTTTTTGATCCTCTACATAGGCTTCAAACTCCTCAAATTCAGTAAAAAACTCGGCTTCAGGGAAATGACTATCCATAATGCCAACAGAGTCATTCACATCCATAGCAACGGCTAAGGTATTACCTGTTTCTTTAATTGCTTTTAAGTGACGTGGTGCGATATATCCTGCAGCACCAATAAGGGCAAATTTTTTCATGTTGTTCACTACAATTGATTAATTTATGTTAAAGACGGAATACAGTAAAACCTTGTGCTGTTAGTTCTTCGCGGCTAAACAGACTTTTAACATCTGCAATCACAGGCTTAGAATTATTGACATAGCTGCGCAATTGCTCTGGGCTAAGATGGCGGAACTCATTATGTCCGACAGCAACAACTAAACTGTCTACAGGGTGTTCTGCATCAATGATTGACAACTCTACCCCATACTCTTGTTGTACTTCTTCCACATCTGCCCACGGATCACAGACCACAACCTGCGCACCCCAAGTTTGAAACTCTTTAATCAAGTCTTCAACCTTGCTATTACGGATATCTGGACAGTTCTCTTTAAAGGTAATCCCTAATACACCAATTTTTGCGCGCGGAACATCAATACCATTTTTAAGCATATGTTTAATTGTATTACGCGCCACATAACGTGCCATATTGTCATTAATACGACGACCCGCCAAAATCACCTGTGGATGGTAACCCACCTCTTCAGCTTTATGAGTTAAATAGTAGGGATCGACGCCAATACAATGGCCACCAACCAAGCCTGGACGGAATGGCAAAAAGTTCCACTTACTGCCTGCGGCTTCCAGTACATCTAAGGTATCAATACCAAGCCGATCAAAAATAACCGATAACTCATTCACCAAGGCAATATTTAAATCACGCTGGGTATTCTCAATGACTTTTGCTGCTTCTGCGACTTTAATACTTGAAGCTTTATGCGTACCCGCAGTAATAATACTGCTATACACCTGATCTACTAGCTCAGCAACTTCTGGGGTAGAACCGGAGGTAATTTTTTTAATCTTGGTCAGGGTATTGACTTTATCACCCGGATTAATCCGCTCTGGGCTATAACCGGCATAGAAGTCCTGATTAAATTTCAAACCAGAGACTGTTTCCAAGACAGGAATACAGACTTCTTCGGTCGCACCAGGATATACGGTTGATTCATAAACCACTATATCTCCAGCTTTCAATACCTTACCAATTGTTTCACTCGCTTTCTGTAATGGGGTTAAATCAGGACGATTTACTCGATCAATTGGCGTAGGCACCGTAACAATAAAAAAGTTACAGCTGTTTAAATCTTCTAAAGTGGCAGAATAGGTCAGTTGGGTCGCTTGTTGGAGTTCTTCTGGCGACACTTCCAAGGTGTGATCTTGCCCACTTTTTAATTCTTCAATCCGTTTTTGATGAATATCGAAACCAATTACTGGAACTTTTTTTCCAAATTCCACTGCCAGCGGTAAACCGACATAGCCTAAACCAATTACGGCAATTTTCAGGTCAGAGAGCTTTAGCATTTTAACGCCTTATTTAATATACTATACTTATGAAGAGTAAATCTTTCAGCGGGAATGTTAGCAGAAATTCATGAACATTCTGTTATGATTTTTAGCCAAAAAATACAAAACACCTTTTTTATGTCTGTTTTTTGCAAATGATCTTTCTGTCTTCAAGTAGTCTCCTACAATTTAGATACTTTTTACCTCATTTTTCAGCTTTAGCTGGCATATACTTTCGCAATCTACTTACAATTTGTTATATACCCTTAAAATAAGTCCGGTAAACTACTTTTAATTTTTTATGATTTTAGAAAAATTCAGAACGGGAATACGTGTGAGACAATTTAAATCTATAATTCTACTGTCTTTTCTAGTGACAGCAGGCGGGTGTGCGGTCACCTCCGGCTTACAGACCTATGACTTACCTTCTGAGGGTGTCTATCAAACAGACTTGGGGACTTCGGTGAATGTGGTCCGACTTACTCAAGATACTGTACTCGGTTTGCAACCGGCCGTACACAATATTCAGCAAGATTATGCCCACCTGTTTACCCAGTCACATCGCAACTATAACCTTAGTCCAGGCGACATTCTGTCGATCTATTTATGGGCTTACCCAGAAATTACCCCACCTACCAATACGATTAATAATGAACAGGCCATTCAGGCCAATGGCTATCAAATTGACCAAAGTGGCTATATTCAATTCCCGATTATTGGTCGCTATAAAGCTGCCGGTAAATCTTTAAGTCAGGTGAATCGTGAGCTGCGCAGTCAGTTATCGCGTTATTTAAAAACGCCTGATGTAGTCGCACGGGTTCTGTCTTATCAGGGCCAGCGTTACTCGGTACAGGGTAATGTAATGAAAGGCGGCCAGTTTTACTTAAGTGACCAGCCAACCAGTGTCTATACCGCTTTAGGTCTGGCGGGTGGTGTCAATGCCCAGCAAGGCAATAATGCTTCTATTACCTTGGTACGTCAGGGGCAGACCTATCATTTAAACAGTATTGAACTGGAACAAGCCGGTTTCTCTTTACATAATCTGCTCATTCAACCGAATGATACCCTCTATGTAAACAGCCGCGAAAACCAGAAAATCTATGTGATGGGGGAATCGGGTAAAAACCAGTCTTTACCGCTTCGAGATCAGGGCATGAGTCTGAGTGATGTCCTCGGTGAAAGTCTGGGATTAAATCCATTGTCGGCCAGCCGTAGTAAAATCTATGTGTTACGTAGTCAGCCAAGTGGTGCACAAACCGAAGTCTATCATCTGGACTTAACCAGTATTGCCGACTTTGGTCTGGCTAATCAGTTTAAAATGCGCAGTAATGATATTGTTTATGTCGATGCATCGGGCCTTGCGCGCTGGCAACGTGTCATGAATCAGATTATTCCATTCTCAAATGCTTTATATAATTTAGACCGTTTGGGGAACTAATGAAAATTAACAATATTCTGGTGGTCTGTATTGGCAATATTTGCCGTAGCCCGATGGCGGAATACTTTTTAAAACAGGAATTTCCGCATTTACAGATTGAATCTGCCGGTATTTCCGGGCTGGTTGGTCATGCAGCCGATGACAAAGCCAGCCTGTGCATGCAGCGTTTAGGGATTGATATGAGCCCGCATGTGGCCCGAAAGCTGAATGCCGAGCTGGTCAAGAAAGCCGACCTGATTTTAGTGATGAGTCAGAACCAGCAAAAACATGTGGAACAGACCTGGCCCTTTGCCAAAGGTAAAACCTTTAGGCTCGGCCACTGGCAAAGTAAAAATGTGGCCGATCCTTACCAGCATGATCAGGCGGTATTTGATGACACCTGCCAGCTGATTCAGGCCTGCATTGCAGACTGGAAAAAATATATTTAACTTTCGAACAAAAGACTATGAGCCAAAATACCAATACAGAAGATACCATTGACCTGAAGGAATTGTTTTTCTCCTTAATTGCCCAGTGGAAACTGATTGCTCTCTGTGTCATTTTAAGTTTGGTCTGTGCCTTACTTTATTTAAGAACCACACCAGATACCTATCAGGTCGATGCACTGGTTCAGGTCGAAGAAAATAAAGGGGCATCTGCCGCCTTATTGGGCGATTTGTCCAATATGATTGAGCAGAAATCACCGGCTCAGGCCGAAATTGAGATTCTGAAATCGCGTCTGGTACTCGGTACCGTCATTGATCGCCTGAATTTAAATATTCGCATTCATGGTACAGAAGACAGTTTCTGGAGCCGCTTACTGAACAAGCATGAGTATGACAGTGAATATTCAGCTCAATCCGTGCTGTTTAAAGACAACCAGAAAAGCTTTGATGTACGCAGTTTTGAGATTCCAGATTACTACCGCGATAAAAATCTGCTACTTAGTTTTGCAGAAGGTCAATACCGTTTAACTGATTCAGCCACAGAACAGGTGGTCTTTTCTGCCCCACTGAACCAGACCAGCCAGTTACAGTCTGAATATGGCCTATGGAAAGTTGGTATTTATAGTCAGGACAGCTTTGATAGTACTTACCTGATCCAAAAGCAAAGCCTGCCTGCTGCGGTTCGTAGCTTGCTCGCTAACTATTCTGTGGCCGAAAAAGGCAAACTGACTGGTGTGCTGGGCCTCAACTACCAGGGTACTGACAAGCAGCATATTACCCAGGTGCTCAATGCTATTTTAGCGGCCTATAGTCAACAGAATATTGAACGTCGCTCGGCTGAAACCGCACAAACCTTAAAATTCCTGGAAGATCAGCTGCCGGAACTGAAACAACAACTCGATGTCGCTGAACGTGAATTTAACCGTTTCCGCCAGCAGTACAATACGGTCGATGTCACTAAGGAGTCAGAGTTGTATCTGACCCAAAGCGTGACCTTGGAAACCCAAAAGGCCGAGCTGGAACAAAAAGTGGCTGAAGCCTCAGCCAAATATACGGCTGAACACCCGATCATGCAGCAAATGAATGCGCAATTAACGGCGATTAATAAAAAGATTAATGAGCTAGATGGAACCTTAAGGCGTTTACCAGAGTTACAACGCCAGTATCTGCAACTGTTCCGTGAAGTGGAAGTCAAACAACAGTTATATACCGGCCTGCTCAACTCTTATCAGCAGTTACGTATTGCCAAAGCCGGTGAAATTGGTAATGTGCGTATTGTCGATACTGCAGTTGAACCGATTGAACCGATTAAGCCAAAAAAATTAATTGTTTTGATTTTGTCTATTTTCGTGGGAGGGTTCCTCGGCACACTGCTGGCCTTATTACGTAATATGCTGCGTAGTGGCGTTAAAGATTCTACCCAAATTGAAAATGAACTGGACTTGCCGGTGTATGCCACTGTGCCGCGTTCGCCTGTACAGGAAAGCCGGATTAAACTGCTGAAGAAGAAAAAAAATATTCCTATTCTTGCGGTTAAAAATAGTGATGATATTGCCATTGAAAGCTTACGCAGTATGCGTACTGCCATTCATTTTGCCTTAAGCAGCGCCAAGAACAATATTATTATGGTTTCTGGTCCTGCACCGGAAGTCGGTAAATCCTTTATTTCAACCAACTTGGCCACCATTCTGGCGCAAAGCCAGAAACGGGTACTGATTATTGATGCGGACTTGCGCCGCGGTTATTTGCATAAATACTTTAATCAGCAAGCCCAACTTGGTCTGGCAGACTACTTAAATGGCCAGACTGAGTTAAGCCAGGTCATTAAAGCTACGGAAGTATCTGGTCTGGATGTGATTGCCCGTGGCAAGAGTCCAGCCAACCCGTCTGAACTGCTCAGTACCACACAATTTAGTGCCATGCTGAATCAGCTATCAGAACAGTATGATCATATCTTGATTGATACTCCACCAATTCTGGCCGTCACAGACGGGATTATTATTTCCCAGCATGCCGGGGTGAATCTGGTAATTGCGCGCTATGCCAAGACACAAATGAAAGAGCTTGAATTGACCATCAACCGTTTTGAACAGGTGGGTGTGAAAGTCAATGGTATTATCCTGAATGATATTCAGCGCTCTAGTGCAGGCTATGGTTATGGCTATAACTATTCCTATGCCTATAAAGCCACTAAGGATAATGACTAATTTTGCAGTGACCGATTGCTTTAAAAATCTCGCTACGGCGGGATTTTTAATCTTCCCAGATTACAACTCTACTCAACAGTTTGCATTGAAAAAATAAACTCGTCCGCCTATGGTGTGGAGAGCAAAAAACTCCTGAGAATCAAAAATGCGTCTATCAAAAATATTGCTTGCGACCCTTGCCCTCAGCTCATCCCTCACCTTTGCCCAAGGGATAGTTCTGAATGACCAGAACCTGCGTACCGACCTGAATTGGCTGAACCAGCAAGGGGTGATTCAGCTCAGTACCTCCACCTGGCCCATGAGTGGCGATGAAATTCAGCGCGCCCTGTCTCAGGCAAAAATCAGCACCCCTGTCCAGCAAAAAGTGCTGGATGCAGTCCTCACCCATTTAAATGCCGATAATCAGCTTCTGAAAGCTGCGCTGTTTGCAGAAACTGATCATAAGTATCTGCCTCAAGCCTTTGCTGATCAGGAAAAATCACAATATCAGGCCGGTCTGGAACTGAATGCTGGCGGTAGCCAATGGGATGCCCGATTACGGGTCAATGCTGAAAAAGACCCGCAGATTGATCATGATCAGGATGTGAATGTTGAAGGCTCTTATATTGCCGGGAAACTCTGGAATCAGTGGCTGATTGCCGGCCAGATTCCAACGTATTGGGGACCCGGTCATGAGGGGAGTCTGATTCGTGGCGATGCCAGCCGCCCAGTCTATGGTATTACTGCACAGCGGGCAGAACAGACTGCTTTTAGCAGCAAATGGCTGTCCTGGATTGGGCCATGGCAATATCAGGCCTTTGCCGGTCAGCTGGACCATTATGATGCGGTCCCGGATGCCAAGCTGATTGGCCTGCGTGTTACTGCTCAGCCGCTTCCCTATCTGGAACTGGGTGCTTCACGTGCCATTCAGTGGGGCGGTGAAGGACGTCCGGAAAACTTTGATTCTTTATGGGATGCAATCATTGGTAAAGATAATGTCTATGGGGATACAGTCAATCCATCCAACCAGATTGCCGGTTTTGATGCCCGTTTAAACCTGCAACCTTTAGTGCAGATGCCGCTGGGTGTCTATGCGCAGTATGTCGGTGAAGATGAAGCCGGCGGCCTGCCCGCGAAAAAAATGTATCTGGCCGGGGTGGATTATTCATCCAGTTACCAGAATATGCCCTACCAGCTGTATAGCGAATGGGCTGATACCCGTACCAATGGCAAGGCACAAGGGATTTCCTATAATCATAGTGTTTATACCGATGGCTTCTATCAGCATGGTTACCCATTGGCGCATGCAATGGGCGGCGATGGCCAGATGATCTCAGTGGGCGGTGATATCCGTTTTGATCCTTTAAACCGTCTGCATGGCCGGGTGCTGTTTGCCAAACTGAATGGGTCGGGTCGGATCACCAATGCGGCTTTTCCTGAGCAAGATGAGCTAACAGCTTTAGATATCACCTGGACGCATTACTTACGTCCGGATATTCCACTTAAACTGAATGGCTGGCTGGGGGATTCAGACCTGCATGGTAAAGATGGTGGTGCCTCAATCGGCATTGAATTCCCACTAGAAAAAGGACTGTTTAGCTACTAAGGCCGTTAAATGTCGTTTTAAAGACTCAGATCAGCACTATCTGAATACGCTGTCTGAGTCCGCTGATGCATGACCCGTCTAGCACCAGACGGGTAGTTTTTATCTTAA
Source organism: Acinetobacter sp. YH12116 (assembly GCF_013418895.1). Taxonomy (NCBI): domain Bacteria; kingdom Pseudomonadati; phylum Pseudomonadota; class Gammaproteobacteria; order Moraxellales; family Moraxellaceae; genus Acinetobacter; species Acinetobacter sp. YH12116. The sequence continues at coordinate 48,074 of NZ_VPBE01000013.1, forward strand.
AATCGCCGGTAAGGGTCGCTCACGACCCGGCAAACTCAGCTCAAGTTTCATTTTTTGTAGCATCTGATAAGGCTGCTGCTGCACAAACATATTCACAAAACTGGTTGGAATCGAACCAGCCGGATCGGCATAGCCATAGGTAGACACCTTAACCCGGTTGGCCCCCAGTTTTTGAAAGGTCCAGTCGCCTTCATAATGGGTTAAACGTACATAGCTCGGGTTTAAGGGATAACCCTGACTGACGGCTTTGTTCTGAATATGAATCACGCCTTGGGCATCTTTAAACATTCTGCCTTTGACCACCAGATCACGGTCTTTTAACGGAAAAGGAAAATCCAGCACCATATACAGCAGGAACTCACCTTTCTGGTCATCACGCGACAGTACCTTAACGCTGCCCATATACGGCACCCAACTGATGGCATGCTCCACATCCAGAATCAGGCCGGCGGCTTTTTCAATCGAGACCGGAAAAGTGGTTTCTGCCTTGTACAAAAATACCGGGTTTTGCGGATGCTGATAGGTCCAGACCTTAATATTATTTTTATGAATATTGAGTTTGGCATTCTGCAAATTCTGGGCGGGTACACTCGCCGCCATGGCGAGCGCACCGGCCAATACAATCCATTTTTTCATTCCATTGTTCATCTTATTTTAGTTTTAGTGTTGTTATAACGGATTTTACAGCGGTTTTAAACTTGAATATCGTTAAAACCCAGGACATCTTTCATGTCATATTTACGCGCATCACGACCCACCACCCAGGCAGCAGCACGCACGGCACCGGCAGCAAAGTTCATCCGGTTGGTGGCTTTGTGGGTAATTTCGACGCGCTCGCCTTCACCAATAAACATGGCGGTGTGTTCACCAACAATATCGCCACCACGAATGGTCTGGAAACCAATACTTTGACGCTCACGCGGACCGGTATGTCCTTCACGATGATAGACCGCATCTTTTTTCAGGTCACGGCCCAGGGTTTCTGCAATCGCCTCACCCATCATTAAAGCAGTACCTGATGGCGCATCGACTTTATGACGATGGTGCGCTTCAATCACTTCAATATCTACCGTATCGCCAAATACTTTAGAAGCAAGTTCTAAAAGCTTAATTGAAACATTCACACCCACTGAATAGTTGGCAGCATAGACCACCGGAGTTTGCGTTGCCGATTCATCCAGATAGGCTTTCTGTTCATCATTCATGCCGGTAGTGCCAATCACAATCGCCACGCCTGCTTCACGACAAATTTTCAGATGGTTCACAGTAGCTGCCGGTGCAGTAAAGTCGATGACCACGTCACACTGCTTTACCACCTCTTCCAGACTGCCAACCACTTTTACACCCAGGCTACCAATGCCCGCAAGCTCGCCTGCATCTGCACCGATTAAGCTACTTTCCGGACGTTCCACCGCAGCTGCAAGTTGATAACCGGCCTGCTCAACGGCTTGAATAAGGATGCGTCCCATACGGCCACCGGCACCTAATACACCAATGCGTGGAGTTGCTGACATAACATATTCCTGATGTTGATTCGAAATTGTCCTTACTATATCAAAACTCCCTGCCCAGACTAAGCCGGCAGTCTAAAAAAGCCGAAAAAAACTAAGATGGCTCAACCGTAGCCCGCACACCCGGTAATTTAAAAATAGAAATTGAAAAGAAAGTTCTGATTTCTCGCGTTTTTTCACAAAAGTGCAAAATTGCTGCAGCAGACTAGCCGTCACGAATGAATAGAATAGAGATTATAAGGAGATCAAGCATGCATTCGAAACAACTGGGGATGGCAGTGTGTATGGGGCTACTGATGAGCTCGGCTTGGGCAGAACCGCCATTACAACCGGGTGATACCTTGGAAAGCCTGTCTCAGGTCCGCATTACCACCACTTTACAGCCAGCAGTATCGGCAGAAGAAGCAGCACAAGTGGCGTTAATTGATGCAATTGAAGAAGAACAAAGCGAACAGAGCACCGAGATGGCTGTATCTCAGGACGATGCGCTGGTGGCAGAAATTGACCCTGTGGAAGGGGTTTAATTTTTTACTCGCCATAAAAAAGGGAGATGATGTTCATCTCCCTTTGTGTTTGAGCGCGCTGTTTAAACTGGCTTAGTCAAACAGACGGTCAAAGAATGATTTTTTCTTTGGTGACGAATTGTTGTTATCGCCATCCAGCGTCGCTTGCAGTTCTTTCAGTAATTCACGCTGACGCGACGTCAGGTTCACCGGGGTTTCCACCACAATACGGCACAGCAGATCACCGACCATACTGGTACGTACCGGTTTCACGCCTTTACCGCGCAGACGGAACAGTTTACCGGTTTGGGTGCCTTCCGGAATTTTCAGGCTCACCCGGCCATCCAGCGTCGGAATTTCAATTTCTTTACCTAATGCGGCATCGGCAATTGAAACCGGCACATCCATATACAGATCGGCACCATCACGCTGGAAGATCTCATGCTCGCGCACCACCACTTCTACGTACAGGTCGCCGGCCTGACCATCACGAATCGCTTCACCTTTACCGGTTAAACGTACCCGGTCGCCATTGTCGACACCGGCTGGAATGGTAACTTCCAGAGTTTGCTGACGGTCAGATACCCCTGAACCATGACATTTGTTACATGGGTTCTTGATGATTTTACCCTGGCCACGACAAGTGCTACAGGTCTGCTGCACCGAGAAGAAACCTTGCTGCATACGTACCTGACCGGCACCATGACAGGTTTTACAGGTTTCAACATCATTCGGATTTTGCGAACCTTTACCATCACAGGCATCACACGGTGCAGGTGCGGTAAAGCTGATGGTTTTTTTCACCCCTTTAACCGCTTCTTCCAGGGTCAGTTCCATCACATAGCGCAGGTCCGAACCACGGCGCGCACGTTGCTGACGGCCACCGCCCCCAAAGGCACCCCCAAAAATATCGCCGAACTGGCTAAAGATATCTTCGGCACTAAAGCCGCCGCCGAAGCCACCACCGCCCATGCCGCCTTCAAAGGCCTGATGGCCCATACGGTCGTACATGCTGCGTTTTTCGCTGTCCGACAGCACTTCATAGGCTTCTGAAGCTTCTTTAAATTTTTCTTCAGCTTCCGGGTTATCTGGGTTACGGTCCGGATGATATTTCATCGCCAACTTACGGTAGGCTTTTTTAATTTCATCATCACTAGCGGTTTTAGCAACACCCAAAACCTCATAATAATCACGTTTAGCCATGTCTGGCGATGCTCCTCACGGAATTTTATTTAAGACTCAACTGAGGTCTGAAATTGGGGTTTATCCCAGATTTACAAGGGCAGGCAGCGAAAAAAATTTAGGCTGCTTAAAACACCGCCTTGTTTTTCATGAATTTACTTAAGCCTTTGATCCAGGCATTGAGTAAATATAAGAAGGCAATGGCGCTAAACACCACACCGGCAATGGTGGTCGCAGTGACCCAGGTGGCATCATTCCAGGCATAGAAAAATAGCGGAATAAACCACAGGGCAGCAAATACCGCCAAAATGGAGTAGATCATGACATTGCGCATGACCCAGAGTGCCTGGGCCTGTAACCAGACTTCAGTCTGATCGACCATCACCACTTTACGGGCCAGCCAGTAGGCAAAAATGGCGCTAATTAAGGTAAACAGGGCAAAAAACATGAAGACGTAAGAAAGAGCAATCGAACGACGTAACTTGGCTAAGCTATCTTGCTGCATGTGTGCTTCAACCCCATTTACTGCATGTTTGGTTTTATAATATGCAGTAAATTTACCTATTGAAAATTGTAAAAACGAAGGTGCTACTATATTGAAATTTTCAAGCTTTCGCACCTTATATTGACACAAAATCAGGCCATATTCTGATTTTTTTTCACTTTAAACCACTGCGCATACAGGGCCGGCAAAAAGAATAAAGTGAGCAGCGTCGCAATAATCAATCCGCCCATGATGGCCACCGCCATCGGGCCAAAGAAAATACTGCGCGACAGTGGAATCATGGCCAGCACGGCGGCCAGTGCCGTCAGCACAATTGGACGGCAGCGGCGCACCGTGGCATTGATAATCGCATCCCACGGCGCTTCACCGGCCTGAATATCCTGCTCGATCTGGTCAATCAGAATCAGCGAGTTACGCATGATCATCCCGGACAAGGCGATGGTGCCGAGCATGGCCACAAAGCCAAAAGGTTTATTGAACAGTAGCAGGAACAGCACCACCCCAATAATGCCAAGCGGCGCGGTTAAAAACACGATACAGGCCCGTGACATGCTTTTAAGCTGCAGCATCAACAGGGTAAACACCACCGCCAAAAACAGCGGCATACCGGCATTGACCGAACTTTGCCCACGCGCCGATTCTTCCACCGTCCCGCCGACTTCTAACAGATAGCCATTTGGCAACTGGCTGCGAATCTGCTGTAACGGTTCGCTTAGTTCCCCCACCACCGTCGCCGGCTGTAAACCACTGCTGATGTCAGCACGCACGGTAATGGTTGGTAAACGGTTACGATGCCAGATCAAGCCTTCTTCAAAGCGGTATTCAATCTGGGCAATCTGGGCCAGCGGTACACTACTGCCCTGTGCGGTTGGCACTGCCAGGCTGCTGAGTGAACCGACATCGACCCGCTCGGCTGCATCACCGCGCAGGCGGATTTCAATCAGCTCACGTTTTTCCCGGTACTGGTCAATTGCGCTGCCGAGAATGGAACTGTTGAGGAAATTAGCCAGATCAACACTGCTGACGCCCATTTGTCGCGCCCGGTCCTGATCAATCTGTAGATGAATCACCTTGCTTGGCTCACCCCAATCCAGATGGACATTGGTGGTGTTTGGATTGTCATCGACCTGAGCTGCGACCTGCTGTGCCCATTGCCGCACCTGAGCCAGATCTTCACCGGAAACCCTGAACTGGAGTGGATAGCCAACCGGCGGACCATTTTCCAGCAGCGACACCCGGGTACGCGCTTCCGGTAATAATTTACGAATCTGCTCATCCAGCGAACGGCGAATTTCATCCCGGTCTTCTAGCGATGAGGCCAGCACCACAAACTGGGCAAAACTGGTTTGCGGCAACTGCTGATCGAGCGGTAAATAAAAACGCGGCGAGCCGGTACCGACATAGGCCACATAGTTATCAATCCCCTCCTGCTTGGCCAGGAACTGCTCAACCTTTTGTACTGCGGCTTCGGTGGCTGTTAACGAAGCGCCTTCTTCGAGTTTCAGATCGACCAGAATTTCGGCCCGGTTTGAAGGTGGGAAAAACTGCTGCGGTACCAGCTTGAACATCAAAATCGACAGCACAAAAATGCCTACCGTAGCGGCAATCACGGTTTTGCGATAGGTCACACAAGTATCGACCCAGCGGCGAAAGCCCTGATAAAAACGGGTCTGATACGGATCATGCTGCTCACCGACATGATGCACCACAGGCGCTGGAGCGGGCTGCTTGCGCAGACGTGCCCAAAGGCGATGATACCAGCTGGCCTGTTGTGGCTGCTGATTAAAATCGGGCAGCAGTTTATCACCCAGATACGGCACAAACAGCACCGCGGCAAACCAGGACACCACCAGCGCAATGGTCACTACCTGGAAGATGGAGCGGGTATATTCGCCGGTACTAGACGCGGCCGTAGCAATCGGTAAAAAGCCAGCGGCAGTAATCAGAGTACCGGTCAGCATTGGAAAAGCGGTGGTTTTCCAGGTAAAACCAGCCGCCTGAAGCCGGCTATAGCCCTGCTCCATTTTAATGGCCATCATCTCTACCGCAATAATGGCATCATCCACCAGCAGGCCCAGCGCCAGAATCAGGGCACCGAGGGAAATCTTGTGCAGGCCAACATCAAACAGGTTCATGCCGGCAAAGGTCATCGCCAGCACCAGCGGAATCGAAAAAGCCACCACCAGACCGGTACGAAACCCGAGCGAGAAAAAGCTGACCAGCAGCACAATAATCACCGCCTCGGCCAGTACCTTCATAAATTCATTGACACTGTGCTTGACCGCCACCGGCTGATCCGAGACTTTTTGCAGCTGCATGCCCAGTGGCAAGGTCTGTTGTAGCCGCTGGAATTCGCTGGCCAGATTTTCACCCAGCGCCAGAATGTCACCGCCTTTACGCATAGACACGGCAATACCAATCCCGTTTTCGCCCATAAAGCGCATCCGTGGCTGGGCCGGATCGCTAAAACCGCGGTAAATCTCCGCGACATCGCCCAGCTGAATGGTGGTGCCATTGACCAGTAGCGGCATCTGCTGCAAGGCTTCAACACTGTTCAGCTGGCCGCTGACCCGAACCTGAATCCGGTCGGTTTCGGTTTCAAAAAAGCCGGCACTGGCCATGCTGTTCTGCTGCTGCAACGCCTGCTGAATGGCGGTAACCGGAATACCGAGCTGGGCCGCTTTGGTATTAGACAGTTCAATCCAGATTTTCTGGTCTTGCAGGCCAATCAGTTCGACCTTGCTGACATCCTTGACCCGTTGCAATTGCAGCTGCAGGCGGTCGGCATATTCTTTTAAGGTGGCATAGTCAAAATCTTCGCCGGTTAGTACATAAATATTGCCGAAGGTATCGCCAAATTCATCGTTAAAAAACGGCCCCTGCACGCCTTGGGGCAATTCATGCCGGATATCATTGATTTTCTTGCGTACCGTATACCAGATATCCGGAATTTGCCCGGAACGCAGCGAATCTTTGGCAATAAAGGTCACCATTGATTCCCCCGGACGCGAATAGGCCAGAATCCGCTCATACTGCCCGGTGGTCATCAGCTCTTTTTCAATCCGGTCGGTGACCTGCAAGGACACTTCCTTGGCGGTTGCGCCCGGCCAGTAGGTCTGCACCACCATCACCTTAAAGGTAAACGGCGGGTCTTCACTCTGCGACAATTTGGAATAGGAATACATGCCAATAATGCCGAGCAGCAGCATGAAATACAGAATCAGGCCCTTGTTTTTTAAGGCCCATTCCGACAGGTTAAAGTTTAGCGGTGCGCTCATGCTTAACCCCCTGCCTGAAGCTTGACGGCACGGTTTTCCCGGTCAATCGGATGAATTTTTTGCTGGTCGCGCAGCAGATGTACCCCACCCACCACCACATAGTCCGTTGGCTTCAGCCCGCTAAGTACCGGTACGCTGTCACGGCCATAAGCGCCCAGCTGCACATCTACTTTACGTAGTTGATGATTGGCACCCACCACCAGGACATAGGCCTGCTGGCCATTGGCCGAGACGCTGGACAGCGGTACGGTCAGCTGCTGCTGTGCATTGCCATTTAAAAACACCCGCGCACTTTGTCCCAGCTGGATGGCCGGATTGGCAGCACGCAGCGCCACCTTGACACTAAAAGTACGTGACTGGTCAGCTGCCGGTGAAATCTCCCGCACATAGGCTTCAAAGCGCTGATCCGGCTGTGACCACAAGGTGACTGTGGCCGGCTGACCGACTTTAATCTGGCTCATGGCCTGCTCCGGCACGCCAATCACCACTTCACGTTCACCGGAAATTGCCAGCTGATACGCTGCCTGACCGGCTGCCACCACCTGCCCCACTTCAATATTGCGTGCGGTAATCACCCCGTTTTTATTGGCCACCAGCCGGTTATATACGGTCTGGTTCTGCGCCACCGCATAATTGGACTGCGCCTGTTTCAGTGCTGCCACAGCAGATTTGTACTGATTGTCGATGGCATCGTATTGCGAGCGGCTAACCGCATTCATTGGCAACAGCTGCTGAAAACGTTGCAATTCATCTTGGGCAATTTTGGCGGCCGACTGGGCACTGTCGAGCTGGGCGCGCGCTGCATTTAGCTGTAACTGGGCATCTTTAACATCTAAACGTGCCAGCACCTGCCCAACCTTGACCTGATCGCCCACATCGACATAGCGTTCCACCACCTGACCACCGACCCGAAAGGCCAACGCGGTCTGCTGACGCGCCTGCACCTCACCAGCATAGCTTTTTTGTGCCTGATGACTGGAGGTGGGCTGGGCCACCATCACATAGGGAATATTCTGTTCAGTGCTGGCGCTGTCCTTGCTGCAACCCACCAGGGTGCTACACACCAGGATCAGGCTGAGAACTACCGTGTTAATCGTGCTCATGCGGTTGACTCTTATTTGTCAGATGTTTTTCAGGCAAAATAGCAATATATTAAAAATGATCAATTTTTAATTAATATACCGATGAGTACATTAATTGCAAGAAACAGCAAAACACAATGACTGTTTTTATTTTATTTAGGATATTTTCAGCAAATGAACGTCGGACGTCCCAAAGATCTCGAAAAACGCCAGCGCATTCTGGAATCGGCTAAATCCTTGTTTTTAAAGCAGGGCTATCATGGTTCGAGCATGAATGAAATTGCCCACGATGCCGGCGTGACCAAACTGACGGTCTATAATCATTTTCAGGACAAGGCCACCTTGTTTACCTGTGCCATTGAAGATACCTGTGAAGCCCTGATTATGGCGCGTCCGCCGCAGCTCAGTGCCGACAGCAATTTCCAGCAGGCGCTGGCGCAGCTGTGTGCGCTGTCCCTGGAAATTGTCTATTTACCGGAAGCCATCAAGCTGGAATATCTGCTGCTCGATTTGGCCTCACAGCAAAGTCCGCTGTTACAGCAGTTTTATCAGGCTTCGCATCAGAAGCTGAACCAGGTCTGGCAGCACTTTTTCCAGCAGGCCATTGATTTAGGTTTTATCCAGCAGATGCCGCTAGAACAGTTAATCCAGTTGATGTTGTCGTTGTTACTCGGTCAGCGCCATCATGAAATTTTGCTCGGCATCCGTCCGATTCCGGCCGCCGATGAACAGCAGCAGCTGATCCAGTCCAGTATCCAGCTGTTCCTGCAAGCCATCTCCGAGTGACTGGCTGCCTAAGCCTTGAACAAAACCGGCTTTCTTGCAGCGCTTCTGGATAAAAATTATCCGACTTTCGCCTTGTGCTGGCTTGGATTGTCACGAATTCCGGGTATAGTCAAAACAGGAACTCTGGAGAGGGAAAAAAATGATTCAACAAATTGCTGCTCCATTACGCGAAGATGTGCGTCTGCTGGGAAATTTACTGGGCGATACCCTGAAACAGCACGCCGGACAAGATTTGTTTAATCAGGTCGAACAGATTCGTGCGCTGGCCAAAGGCGCCCGTGATGGCCAGATTGAAGCAGAAAAACAACTCGAACAACTGCTGTCCAGTCTGGAAGATGAAGAAATTCTGCCGCTGACCCGTGCCTTTACCCACTTTTTAAATTTTGCCAATATTGCCGAGCAGTATCATGTGGTGCGTAGCCGCCGCCAGAGCGAATTTGATGACAGCGCACCCTCCCCGAATCCACTCGATCATCTGTTTCAGAAATTCCAGCAGCACGATATTTCTGCCGAGACCTTGTTCCAGCAGATCTGCGAGCTGAATATTGAACTGGTCTTAACCGCGCATCCGACCGAAGTCAGCCGCCGCACCCTCATTCAGAAATATGATGGCATCAATGCCTGCCTGTCGGCTTTTGACCAGCAGAAACTGACGCCGCGTGAGCGTCAGGCGGTACTGGAAGAGCTGAAACAGCTGATCAGCTCGGCCTGGCAGACTGATGAAATTCGTCAGCATCGCCCGACCCCGATTGATGAAGCCAAATGGGGCTTTACCACCATTGAACAGACACTGTGGAATGCAGTGCCTAAATTTATCCGGGAACTGGACAGTATGGTGCAGGCCCAGTGTGGCCAGCAGCTGCCGCTGGAAATTGCACCGCTGCGCTTTGCCTCCTGGATGGGCGGTGACCGCGATGGCAACCCGAATGTGACCCATCAGGTGACTCAGGAAGTGCTGTGGCTCTCGCGCTGGAAAGCTGCCGATTTGTACCTGCGCGATATTGAAGATTTGCGCTGGGAACTGTCGATCCAGCAATGCAGTCCGGAGCTGCTGGCTGCAATTGGCACCCCGCATCCTGAACCATATCGTGAATATTTACGCGAAACCCGCCAGCGTTTAACGGCCACCCGTGACTGGCTGGCGCAAAAGCTGCAAGGACTGGACGCCGATGACAGCCAAGTAATTAAAAGTAAACAGGAACTGCTGACCCCGTTATTGCTGTGTCACCGCTCGTTAATGGCCTGCAACATGCCGGAAATTGCCAATGGCAAGCTGCTGGATTTCATTCGCCGGGTCAACTGTTTCGGAATTGAACTGCTCAAACTGGATATCCGTCAGGAATCTGGTCGTCATCGTCAGGCCATTTCGGCAATTACCGAATATCTTGGTCTGGGCAATTTTGAAACCTGGACCGAACAGGCGCGGCAGAATTTCCTGCTACAGGAACTGCAAAGCAAACGTCCGCTGTTGCCTAAATACCTGCAGGAACCGAAACAGAGCCTGATTGAACATCCGGATGTGCAGGAAGTGTTTGCCACCATGCGGACTCTGGCCGAACAGCCATCGGAATCGCTAGGTGCCTATATTATTTCCATGGCCGAATATCCAAGTGATGTGCTGGCGGTGTTATTGCTGCAAAAAGAAGCCGGTATTCAAACGCCGCTACGCGTGGTGCCGCTGTTTGAAACCCTGAAAGATCTGGACGGCGCAGCCGACACCATGCACACCCTGTTTAGTATGCACTGGTACAAACAGCATATTCAGGGCAAACATGAGGTGATGATTGGCTACTCCGACTCGGCCAAAGATGCTGGCTTTATGTCGGCCAACTGGGCCCAGTATCGTGCCCAGGAAGAACTGACCGCTGTGGCACAGCAGCACGGGGTTCAGCTGACTCTGTTCCACGGCCGTGGCGGTTCTATCAGCCGTGGCGGGGCACCGACCCAGCAGGCCCTGTTCTCGCAACCACCAGGTTCCATTTCCGGCGCGATTCGCGTCACCGAACAGGGTGAAATGATCCGCTTCAAGTTTGGTCTGGAAGAAATTGCCTTACAGAATCTGGAAATCTATACCGCTGCGACACTGGAGGCGACCTTGCTGCCACCGCCGGTTCCTAAACAGGAATGGCGCCAGTTAATGCACAGCATGACTGACCTGTCGGTGCAGGTCTATCGCCAGACTGTACGGGAAAATCCGCATTTTGTGAAATATCTGCGTACCGTGACCCCGGAACTGGAGCTGCAAATGCTGCCGCTTGGTTCACGTCCGGCCAAGCGTAAAGTCAGCGGCGGCATTGAATCGCTACGTGCCATTCCCTGGGTGTTTGCCTGGACCCAGATCCGTCTGATGCTACCGGCCTGGCTGGGTACTGGTGCTGCTATTAACCAGGTCATTGCCCAGGACCAGCAGGCACTGCTGGAAGAAATGCTGCGCGAATGGCCCTATTTCCAGACCCTGGTGGATATGCTGGAGATGGTTCTGTCCAAGGCCGATGGGCATATTGCACTCTACTATGAGGCACATCTGACCGAAGATGAAGAACTGAAAGCCCTAGGGGCCGAGCTGCGTCAACGCCTGAAAGATGCAGTCCAGACCTTGCTGACACTGAAAGGTGAGTCACAGCTCCTCAGCAGCAATGATGTGCTGGATCAGTCGATGAAAGTACGTAAACCGTATTTACTGCCACTGCATCTGCTGCAGGCTGAACTGATGAAACGTCGTCGCCAGTATCTCAACAGCCAGCAGGCCGAGCATAGTCCGGTAGATCATGCCTTAATGGTCACCATTGCCGGTATTGCTGCCGGATTACGCAACACCGGCTAAGTCAAATTGGCAAAAACATACAGCACATGTTCTGCATGTGCTGTATTTTTAAGCAGTCATAAAGCTGTCATTTCTTTTTTTATGAATAAAATAATTATTATTTATACATTCCCTCCAGCCAGAGTCGATGAATTAATCCACTGATTTCATACTGTTTTTATATTGAAAAATTTTTACCCTGCGGTAAAAAATAAAGCAAAGTCATAGAATTAATTTGAACAAAAATTTTGTATCTCCGATTAAATCTTTTAAAAAACAGGAGTATGATTGGCACAATTTGTCTTTAGAGTGCTCAAAATATGTCCAATTGGTTTCCCAAATGGCGCCCGTATCAAGGCAGTATCGATGCACGTCCTGTAGGTACCAATGAGTATCTTCCACCTGCGCAAACTGTGGTGCTGGGGGTTCAGCACGCGTTTGCCATGTTTGGTGCGACGGTACTTGCGCCTTTCCTGATGGGCTTTGACCCGAACCTGGCCATTCTGATGTCCGGGATCTGTACCATCCTGTTCTTTATTATGACCGGTGGTCGTGTTCCAAGTTATTTAGGTTCCAGCTTTGCCTTTATTGGGGTGGTAATTGCTGCGACCGGTTATGCAGCATCCGGCACGGGTGGACCCAACCCGAATATTGCGGTGGCAGCCGGCGGAATTATTGCCTGCGGTATTTTATATGCCCTGCTCGGCTTTCTGGTCATGGCCACCGGTACGCGCTGGATTGAAAAATTAATGCCACCTGTGGTCACTGGTGCAGTGGTGATGATCATTGGTCTGAACCTGGCCCCAGTCACCGTCAAAGGTGTAGCCGGTAATCCATTTAATATGTGGATGGCGCTGGTGACTGTCCTATGTATGGGTTCGATTGCGGTATTTACCAAAGGACTGTTACAGCGCCTGTTGCTCCTGGTGGGTCTGCTGCTGGCCTATCTGGTTTACTTTATTGTCAGTAATGTCATGGGTTATGGCACACCAATTAACTTTGCCCCAATCCAGCAGGCGGCATGGTTTGGCCTGCCAACCTTCCATGGTCCGGAATTTGAAGTTAATGCCATGCTGATCATTGCCCCGGTGGCGCTGATTCTGGTGGCAGAAAACCTGGGCCATATTAAAGCCGTGAGTGCCATGACCGGTGAAAACCTTGACCCGCACATTGGTAAAGCCTTTGTTGCCGATGGTGTAGCCACCACTTTAGCCGGTGGTGTCGGTGCGCCAGGCATGACCACCTATGGTGAAAATATTGGCGTGATGGCAGTGACGCGTGTCTACTCGACCATTATTTTTGCGGTTGCCGGTGTGTTTGCCATTTTCCTGGGTTTATCGCCTAAGTTTGGTGCCATTATTCATACTATTCCAAGCGCGATTTTAACCGGTGCTTCAATTGTGGTGTTTGGTCTGATTACCATTGCCGGAGCGAAAATCTGGATTGAAAACAAAGTCGACTTCTCGAAAAACAAAAACCTGATGGTGGCGGCAGTGACCATTATTTTAGGTACCGGTGACTTTGCCCTGCAATTTGGCAGCTTTAACCTGGGTGGTATTGGGACGGCGACCTTTGCCGCACTGTTACTGAACCTGTTCTTTAGCCTGGGCGAAAAATCAGAAAAAGTATAACTGCCCTGACTAATATACAAAAAAACCGAAGCCGGTATGATCAGTACCGGCTTCGGTTTTTTATCTGAAACCTAAACGCTAGCAGTCAGGTTTCAAGGCAAAATTAAATTATTTTTGCTTTTTCAGGGCTTTTTGCAGCTGTTTCAATTTGCCCTGATGTTTTGAAATCTTTTTCAAACGTGCTTTGATTTTTTGCTTTAACGATTTAACTTGCTTCGCCATGGTATTACTCCCTAGTAAGGCTATTCGCGCTTGTGCTGTTTCACAAAGCTACGAATAAATTTTCTTAATTCACGAGCAGCACTAGTATCCAGTTCTTCACACAAATGAATAAATTCATCGCGTTCAGCACTATTAATACGAATTAAAAGTTGTCCATCTTTTTTGCCTGTCTTTATTTTTTTGATTTGCTCGCTCATTGCTTCACTCCAAAATAAAGACGCTTTAACAAAAAGATGTATATACAATATATATACATTTTCAATTAAGTCAAATCTATCGTGTTAAAATATGTAATAAAATCAATATATTTAGTTTACCAAGAAACTATAGACGCGCGCAAAGCCTGCCGGGCTCTAGCTTTGCGCAGAACGCCGCCATCGGTTTATTTTTAAATTAAAGTTAGATGATTCGCTTGTTTTTCAACCAACCTTGATCTTGAAGCGAAATAACCTCCCAGATTCATTTCACCTGCCGAGTGCTGATGTCTACGGTTCTGGCTAAAGATTAAAGACGAACAAAAATAATCCGCGCCGCCGGAATCAGGAAGATTATCCCGGCCTGCTGTGATGAAAACAGAGTGCCAGCGCGTTTTTAATTGTTATCGGTTTTAAGGTCTAAACTGTTTCAGTTCACGCTGAATAAAGTGCTGGAACATGGTCTGGTACAGCTGTTCAATCAGCTGAGCATCGAGCCCCAAGCTGGTGGCCTGGCTACGCAAACGCTCCAGAATCTGGGCCTGGCGTTCCGGGGTCTGCATATCGGTTTCTGATTTTTTAAAACGGGTGGTCTGATCAACATAATATTGACGCGCTGCAATCAGCTCCACCAAAGCACTATCAATCACATCAATCTGTGCGCGAGCCTGTTCCAGCGACTCAACTTTCTCTTTTTTCATGTTGTAAGATGTCATTTTCAGCTTCGTTTTCACTTTTGTACTTTTCTTCTAACACATTACTGAAAATACTTTCAATCATCCAGACGCGATAAAGGCTATTAAACACATAACTTTGCCCATCAACCCGCAGCTCCAGCACCGGTAAATTCGGTTGAGACTTCATTTCACAGAGCATGTCATTGTCTTTCAGATACTGTTCAATATCGGCACTGCTCAGTTCAACAATGTTCAGCTCACGGCGTAACTGCTCAAAATGGGCTTTAAAAGACAGGTCTTTGCCCTGGGTCCACACCGCCTGCAAAATTCGGTGAATGGCCTGCATACGCTGTTCTTCCGGCACGCTATAAAACAGTCGCGCCATCTGATAGGTGGCATCCTGGGTCGGCCGGCAAAACGGGGTAAAGGCCACTTCGGTGCGTTTGGATAAACGGGTCGCCAGACTCCAGTCAAACAGGTCACGGCCCTGATAACTGAGCGGATAGACATTCAAATGAATATTATAATAATTGGCCAGCTCTTCCTGAATATAGGCCAGCAGCAGCCAGGAAATCGGATCTTCCAGCGCAATATATAAATCCAGCTCCGGGTCCATACGCTGAATTTCATTTAAGGCTTCGGCATCATTAATTAAATGCTCACGCCATTCAATATGATTAATCAGGAAAATCGGATTACCGGTCAGCAGCTTCTGCTGTTTTAGGCGCCGGGTCAGGCGCAACAAATCATCTACCGCATGATACTGGCGGCCACCAAACTCGAAATAGCTGGCAAGGATGGCATCCTGATTAAAAATCCGTTCCGGAAAATGCTGTTCCTGATGATGGCGACTGGCCATGGCATACAGGGTGCGCAATTTGCCATACTGTTTTTGCCAGAGCATATGGAATACATCTTCCAGCAAATACAGAAAATCCTGACCACGCAAAGGCGTATGCCGCAAGATGGTTTCAGCTTGCGCCAAGGCTTCCGGGGTCGGTTGCTCCGGCGTGTCATGAAAACTGAAACGGTGCTGCTTGGACAGGATCTGTGCATCATTCAGGCAATAGTTCTGCCATTCCAGCGCCGACATCTGGTTCGGCGGCTCTGCACTGCCACTGGAAATAATTACCTTTAACGGCTTTAAGGCATCGGAGAGAATTTCTTCAAGCTGTGGCAGTTCCTGCACTGCCAGATAGCTATACACATCATCTAAACGCAGATGAATACTGAGGCCCTGCTCAATCGGTAACACCGCTTGACGAGACGGTTTTTGATAAAACCAACTCGATCGGATTGGATCAAACCAACGGCGTAACAGTGACATGAGCTGAGCCTCTAAAGGATTAAACGGCGGAATAAAAGATACTACACCGGTTTATAACAATTTGATCTTAAATGATCAATTACACATCCAAATTTAAATCGGTCACGGCGCCAGTCTCTGCCCCTGAGGTCAGTCGGGCAAATTTGGCCAGTGCACCATGCGTATAATTTGGTTTTGGCTTGACCCAGGCCGCCTGACGCGCGGCAATTTCCTGTTCAGACACATGCCAGGTCATTTCACGGGTTTCGGCATTGATGGAGATTTTATCGCCATTTTTCACCAAACCAATTGGCCCACCTTCATAGGCTTCCGGGGTCACATGGCCAATCACAAAGCCATGACTGCCGCCAGAGAAACGGCCATCGGTAATCAGGGCCACAGCATCGCCCAGGCCTTTACCAATAATCGCTGAGGTCGGTTTTAGCATTTCAGGCATGCCCGGTCCGCCTTTTGGTCCAACACCGCGAATCACCACCACTTCGCCCGGCTGCACCTGACCGTCAAGAATACCGCGCATGGCGCCAATTTCACCTTCAAACACCCGTGCCGGGCCTTCAAAATACAGCCCTTCTTTACCGGTAATTTTTGCCACCGCACCGGTTGGCGACAGGTTGCCTTTTAAAATCACCAGATGCGAATCTTTTTTCACCGGTGCATCAAATGGCAGGATAATCTGCTGGCCTTCCGGATAGTCTTCAACATCCGCCAGGTTTTCGGCCAGTGTTTTACCGGTCACGGTCAGGCAGGAACCATCGAGCATACCGGCATCCAGCATCCGTTTCATCAGCGGCTGAATCCCGCCAATCGCAATCAGTTCAGACATCAGGTATTGACCGGATGGACGTACATCGGCCACCACCGGAATATCCTGACCAATGCGGACAAAATCATCCAGGCTCAGCTCAACCCCGGCCGTATGCGCCATCGCCAGTAAATGCAGCACGCCATTGGTGGAACCGCCCAGGGCAATCAGCACTTTAATGGCATTTTCAAATGCTGCTTTGGTCATAATATCGCGCGGTTTAATGTCCAGACGCAGCAGGTTCATTACCGCTTCACCGGCACGCTGACAGTCAATTTTCTTGTCCTCAGACACCGCTTCCTGCGCCGATGAACCCGGTAAACTCATGCCCAAGGCTTCAATCGCCGAGGCCATCGAGTTGGCGGTGTACATGCCGCCACAGGAACCCGGTCCCGGCAAGGCCACTTCTTCAATCTGTTTGACCTGAATTTCATTAATTTCGCCCTTGGCATGCTGCCCGACCGCTTCAAATACCGAAATCATGTCGGTATGGCCTGCGCCCGGCTTGATGGTGCCACCATAAACAAACAGCCCCGGACGGTTGAGGCGTGCCAGCCCCATAATACAGCCTGGCATATTTTTATCGCAGCCGCCAATGGCAATCACCCCATCATAGGCCTGACAGCCAACCACGGCTTCAATCGAATCGGCAATAATCTCGCGGGTTAGCAGCGAATATTTCATGCCCTCGGTGCCGTTTGAAATCCCGTCAGAAATGGTGATGGTGTTAAAGATAATCCCCTTACCACCAGCGGCATTGACCCCGGCTTCGGCTTCACGCGCCAGCCCATCAATATGCATATTACACGGCGTGACATTGGCCCAGGTTGAGGCAATCCCGATAAAAGGACGCGTAAAATCCTCATCCTGAAAGCCGGTGGCGCGCATCATGGAACGTGCCGGTGCATTTTCAATGCCTTCATAAACAGGCGCGGAATGTTCTCGGATATTGTCTTTACTCATTTTATTCGTCCTGAGTGTAATTTTTGAGAAGCCTAAATATTGGCTAGGTTTTATCCGATTGTATAGAAAGCAATCTCGACATAAAAGTAAGACTCTGTGTATCTGACTCAGTTATTTTTTATTTTCTTAGATGAGTATTTGAAGTACGAAGTTGCCATACATAATAAAAGACCCGGTCTTTTCAAGCCGGGCCTTTTACTGAGACTGTAAATCAGTCATGGGATGATTTCTGATTAGATTCATCTTTACACTATTTAAAATCAATTACTTATAAATTTTTAGTGTAGGCGTACTTAATTCACCTGATGCAGACCAAGTTCTTCATTGGAAGCCAACACCACAGATGCCAGAATCGGAGCCGCCAAAATCACAGGAACAGCTAAGATCCAAAAGACGACGGTATAATGTGGATCAAAGAAAAATTGAATGCTCAGTGCAGCTAAAATCATAATGAGCGCTAAAATTGCCACAAAGCGGCTAATAAATTTCATGGACATGCGTGTAATCACTTTTGCATTGATACTGTCGCTTTAGTATACACATACTTTTTTTAAGACTTTATCGGTTTTAAGTATCTAAAGCCCTCTCTCCATTGATTTTATTGAAAGTTTAGGTGTTTTACTTAAGTTTAAATCGCTAAGGAATAAAAAAGCACTCCCATCTGGAGTGCTTTTTCGCGCTATAAAAATTTACAGCTTAGATTTCACGTACCGCACCTTTTGCAGCACTTGTAGTGTGCATCGCATAAGCTTTCAATGCTTTAGAAATCTTACGTGGACGTTCTTCCACTGGGTGCCAGCCTTTTTCATCCTGTGCTGTACGACGAGCGGCCATGGTCGCATCATCTACTGCCAGGTGAATGCTACGGTTTGGAATATCGATTTCGATACGATCGCCATCTTCAACCAGACCAATCGCACCGCCTTCAGCCGCTTCTGGAGAAACGTGACCAATCGACAGACCTGATGAACCGCCAGAGAAGCGGCCGTCAGTTAACAGTGCACAGTCTTTACCCAGACCTTTGGATTTCAGGTAGCTGGTTGGGTACAGCATTTCCTGCATGCCCGGACCACCACGTGGACCTTCATAACGAATCACCACCACATCACCGGCGCTGATTTTTCCGCCCAGAATCGCCTCTACTGCGGCATCCTGGCTTTCAAATACGCGAGCTGTACCATTAAATTTCAGGATGGATTCATCTACACCCGCAGTTTTTACGATACAGCCATCTAGGGCGATGTTGCCGTACAGCACCGCCAGACCACCATCTTTAGAGAAGGCATGTTCAGCATTACGGATTACGCCATTTTCACGGTCGCCATCAAGGCGTGAATAATAACGGTCCTGTGAAAATGCAGTCTGGGTTGGAACACCACCTGGCGCCGATTTGAAGAAAGTGTACACCTCTTCGTTTTCAGTACGGATGATGTCCCATTTATCTAAAGCATCTTTTAATGTTGCTTCGTGAACCGTACCGACAGAGGTATCTAACAGGCCTGCACGATCTAGTTCACCGAGGATCGACATGATCCCGCCGGCACGGTGCACGTCTTCCATATGTACATCATTCTTCGCAGGAGCGACCTTACAAAGCACTGGTACTTTACGAGATAGACGATCGATGTCATCCATGGTGAAGTCCACACCCGCTTCGTTTGCAGCAGCTAATAAGTGTAGAACGGTATTGGTTGAACCACCCATTGCGATGTCCAAAGTCATGGCATTTTCATACGAAGCTTTAGTCACCATTGAACGTGGTAATACGCTGTAATCGTCTTGTTCATAATGGCGTTTTGCCAGTTCAACAATGAGAGAACCTGCACGTTCGAACAGTTTTTTACGGTTCGCATGAGTTGCCAAAGTTGAACCGTTACCTGGAAGCGATAGACCCAATGCTTCAGTCAAGCAGTTCATTGAGTTCGCAGTGAACATGCCTGAACATGAACCACAGGTTGGACATGCAGAACGTTCGTATTCAGCCACTTCTTCATCAGTATAGTTATCATCTGCAGCGACGATCATGGCATCGATCAAGTCGATGGCTTTATCATTACCACGGATTTTCACTTTACCGGCTTCCATCGGACCGCCAGACACGAATACCACTGGAATGTTCAGGCGCATTGCTGCCATTAACATCCCCGGAGTGATCTTGTCACAGTTCGAGATACACACCATCGCATCGGCACAGTGTGCGCTGACCATATATTCAACCGAGTCGGCAATCAGGTCACGTGAAGGCAGTGAATACAGCATACCGTCATGACCCATCGCGATGCCGTCATCTACAGCAATGGTATTGAATTCTTTTGCTACACCGCCTGCCTGTTCAATCTGACGTGCCACGAGCTGACCTAGGTCTTTTAAATGCACGTGACCCGGTACAAACTGGGTAAAAGAGTTGACCACCGCAATAATCGGCTTGCCAAAATCTTCATCTTTCATCCCGGTCGCACGCCATAAGCCACGTGCGCCCGCCATATTTCTTCCGTGTGTCGATGTTTTTGAACGATAGTCAGGCATGTGTATTTCCAACGAGTTGTGCTTGAGAGGGTGAATCCCCATCTCTGGCTAAAATGTACTGATCTTCAGGTTATCAGTTGAAATTTCGTCACATCATACTACAGCTCAATCTGTCAGCGTGCTGGGTGATCGGGTCTTTTGAACCTTTTATTCTGCGATCTTTCAACTGATGAAAACTGGGGAGACTCGCCTACGGAGCCGATATGATTTGATCATAAAGCATTAGCTCCGGCATTTTCATGAATAATTTTTACCTCTTATATAAACAAAATTTATTGATATTAATTTTTTAAATAAAATTTTGTTTGCAAAGAACAGCACCCAGCCAAACTCATGAAGATGCAACCTCTATTTACATGACAATTTAGGCTTAAAAAGGCTTTTCGCATATAATGTGGGGCAAGTTTATATGGAATCTCATGTGTGAAAATTATCTTTGCGGGAACACCAGAATTTGCAGCTGTAGCGCTCGATGCCTTATTAAAAACCGAGCATGAAATTGTGGCGGTCTATACTCAACCTGACCGCAAAGCAGGCCGCGGACAAAAACTCACGGCCTCTGCCGTGAAACAACTGGCGCTGGCGCATGATCTTCCGGTGTATCAACCGTTACATTTTAAATCATCCACAGAAGAAGGTCTGGCGGCACAGGCAGAATTAAAAGCCCTGAATGCCGATGTAATGGTGGTGGCAGCCTATGGCCTGATTTTGCCACAAGTGGTGCTGGATACACCCAAATATGGCTGCCTGAATATTCATGGTTCGCTGCTGCCACGCTGGCGAGGAGCGGCGCCAATTCAACGCGCCATTGCCACCGGCGATGCTGAAACCGGCGTGACCATTATGAAGATGGCGGCCGGGCTGGATACCGGCGATATGATGTATAAAACCCTGTGCCCGATTACAGCCGAAGATACTTCTGCCAGCCTACATGACAAACTGGCCATTCAGGGTGCAGAGGCGATTGTGGCGGTACTGGCTTCGGAGCAGACTTTACAACAGTATCTGGAACAGCGCGAAGTGCAGGATGAAGCTTTAACGGTATATGCCCACAAGCTGTCTAAAGCCGAAGCGAAAATTGACTGGTCTCAGGATGCTGTGACAATTGACCGCAATATTCGCGCCTTTAACCCATGGCCGGTGGCGTTTATTCCGCTAGATGAACAGCGTAATTTACGGGTCTGGGGATCTGTGCTGTCGAATGAAGCGGTCAATGGCCAGTCGGCGGGGACCATTCTGGCACTAGATAAACAGGGCGTGCATGTGGCCTGTGGCGATGGCAAAGCCATCTGTCTGACCAGCCTGCAATGGCCGGGTGGTAAAGCGCTGAATCCGGTCCAGATTGCACAAACCCAGAAATTAAGTATTGGGCAGGTGCTGGCATGAATCAACATCCATCCGGTCAGTCACATCTGAACTTACGCGCCCAAGTGATTCGTACTTTATTGGCCGTCCAGCAGGGCCAATCTCTGGCCAGTATTTTACCGCTGCATCTGACCAAGGTCGCCGAGCGTGACCGGGCGCTGTATCACGAACTGGTCTTGGGCACCTTACGTCAATGGTATGGCCTGAAAAGCATTACCCTGCCTTTGCTGGTCAAACCGCTGAACAATGAAACCGTCGAAACCTGTCTCTATGTCGGGCTATATCAGATTTTATGTACCCGTATTGCCGACCATGCAGCCATTTCAGAAACCGTGACTGCCACCAAGCAGCTGGGCTTTCAGGCACTCAGTGGTGTGGTCAATGCCATCCTGCGACGTGTTTCACGTGAAACATCGGTCTTTGAGCAGGCCCTGCAAGCGGCGCATGGTTTACCTAGCTGGCTGTTTAAACGTCTGAAAAAAGACTGGCCGGAACAGCTGGAGCAGCTGACCCAGGACCTGAAACAGACAGCGCCACTGACCTTAAGGGTCAATCAGCGCAAGATCAGCCGTGAAGCCTATCTGAATAAACTGCTGGGCGCCGGTATTCAGGCACGTCCGGGCGAGCGTTCCGATGTGGCGATTATTCTGGAACAGGCGGTGCAGATTCCGGAGCTGCCGGGCTTTGATGCCGGCTGGTTCTCGGTACAGGATGAACATGCCCAGCTTTGTGCGCAGTTACTGCCAGATTTAAATGGCAAAGTGGTGATTGATGCCTGTGCAGCCCCGGGCGGAAAAACCGCACATATTCTGGAAAAATTTAGTCCGGCCACTCTGGTGGCACTGGATCAGGACCCGAAACGGCTGTTACGGGTCACGGAAAATCTGGAGCGCCTGCAACTGACCGATACGCAGCAGGTTGAAATTCTGGCGGCAGATGCTACGCGCTGGACCGCAACTGAACCGGTCGATTGTATTGTGCTGGATGCACCCTGCTCTGCCATTGGGGTGATGCGTCGTCATCCAGATATTCGCCTGTTACGTCAATCCGCTGACATTCAGCAAACCGTCGAGCTGCAGCAGCAGATTCTGGAACAGATGTGGTCCCAGTTAAAAGTCGGCGGCACTTTGCTGTATATCACCTGTTCCATTTTAAAAGCAGAAAATGAGCAGCAGATGCAGCAGTTCTTTGCCCAGCATGCCGATGCCAAAGAAATTAAAATTGCCACAGACTATGGCGTCGAACAGCAGTATGGTCGCCAGCTGTTACCGGAAGCCGGACGCGGCGATGGCTTCTATTATTGCCGGATCGAAAAAATCTAGACGATAAAAAAAGGAACCCTCAGGTGGTTCCTTTTTTATTCTACAGCGGCTTAGTCTGTACAAGCATGTACCACAGACTTAATCCTCTGGTTCATCCGGATGTTTGCTCAAATGAATCATGGCCAGGATTAAACCGCCCCAGAGCAGGACAGTCGAGATGATCATCATGATAATTGCTTCAGTATTCATCTTAGTTCTCCTCTTCCGGTACTTTGTCTTTCAGACAGCTCAGTACAATGGCACCCACAATAAACAGGGCCAGCGTACCGCCACCCACCAGCCATAAGATTTCAGCCGGATAACCGCCATAACCTTCTGCAACAATCGACTTGATGGTTAGGCCTAAAGCCACCAGTAATGATAATGGAGTAATCACGGTTAACAGGAAGTTCCAGCCGGCACCCAGTTTAATACTAGAGTACTGGTTGATATGCGCCTGTAACTGTGACAATAGCGGACGACGGAACCATGACACTAGAATAATCGACAGTAAACCACCACCCACAATACCAATGTTATTGGCAAAGTAGTCAATGATGTCGACAAAGGTAATCGCACTATGGGTCGAGAAAATCAAGGTCGAAACAATGGCAGAACCACCGGCAATAATGCTGACCGATTTTTTACGTGACCAGCCTAACTTGTCCTGGAAAGCTGAAATCGGCACTTCCAGAATACTGACCATGGAAGTAATCCCGGCAACGGTCAACGAGGCGAAGAACAGGAAGCCAAATAAGTCGCCGCCTGCGCCCATGCTGGAAATAATTTTCGGGAAGGCAATAAAGGCCAGACCAATACCGCCAGATACCACTTCTTCCACGGTTGAGCCTGAGCTGAACGCCATAAAGCCCAAAGCGGCAAATACCCCGATACCAGCCAGAATTTCAAAAGACGAGTTGGCCAGCGCAACCACCGCACCGGAGCCGGTCATATTGGTTTTACGCTTTAAATACGAGGCATAGGTCAGCATGATCCCGAAGCCCACAGACAGCGAGAAGAAGATATGACCAAATGCGGCCAGCCAGACTTTATAGTTGCCCATCGCTTCCCAGTTCGGGGTAAAGAAGGCATTTAAACCTGCGGTTGCGCCCGGTAAACGGATCGCCTGAATCACCAGAATTGTGAACAGTACCACCAGTAACGGCATAAAGATTTTATTGGCCAGTTCCACACCACGACGTACACCACCGTAGAGAATGAACATCACCACCGCCCAGACAATCACCAGACCGAAGAATAAGGTCGGTACAAAGCCCAAGGCCAGCCCTTCGCCATTTTGCAAATAGGAATTAAAGAAGAAGGCCTGGGTGTCTGCCCCCCATTTCTGGCCAATTGCGTAGTACATATAACTACCGGCCCAGGACAGAACGCTGGCATAGTAAATCCCGATGACCAAGGTCACCATCACCTGCCACCAGCCCAAGGACTCACTGTTCATGAGCTTTTTATACGCCAGTGGCGGCGCTTTACGGAACTTATGCCCGACCGCGTAATCTAAATATAATAACGGCAAACCGGCAGCAAAAATTGCCACCAGATACGGCACCAGGAAGGCACCACCACCATTTTCGTAAGCCACATAGGGAAAACGCCAAATATTCCCCAAGCCTACAGCTGAACCAATCGCTGCAATAATAAAGCCTGATCGCGCGGACCAGTTTTCACGATTTCCTGACATAAAACACCTAAACCTAGATGCTTTTTTCACTGCTTTTTATGTGGTTTTCTCGCAAGCAAAAAAGCACCATGCAATATTAATCTTGAGTGTTTGATTTAGCCTTGACCTTTTGGGTACTGGTTTCTAAATGACAAACAGGGAGTGAATGACGAAAACTTGCTTAAAGTGCATCGTGAAGACTCCCTTTTATATGGTTCAACAATACTCACTTTTAAAAAATTATTCTGTAATTTCTGCTCCAAATCTTGGGTTTTTATAATCTATCCTGATTCAACCGCTCAATTAATCAGCTTATTTATTGTACAATTTTGGTTATGAATTACCAAACTTTTTGGAATATATTATGAAGTAAAACTGAAAACTCAATTGCCATCCTTTAAACGGTCATTTATACCCGATGATATAAAATGCCTATCGCCGCCCCTCAATGCTTTCTTCAGATGCTGTATTTAAATAGATTGCCGTGATCCATAGATGAGGATGCATCAAGCTCAAGCTTGCCCTTGATGCACCCCAAGCCGTCAACCCGGTTGATGGATCACCAGCAAACGTTCTTCCTGCATATCACGAATTGCCGATTGAATTCCCTCGCGGCCCAGACCCGAATCCTTGACCCCGCCATACGGCATGTTATCGACCCGGAACGATGGAATATCGTTAATAATCACCCCGCCAACATGCAGCTGGTCCCAGGCATATAGCATCTGCTGCAGATTCTGGGTATAGACCCCGGCCTGCAAACCAAAGCGGCTCTGGTTAATCCGTTCAATACCCTGCTCAAACTGTTCATACGGCTCCAGAATAGCCACCGGACCAAAAGCCTCATTCTGGTAAATTTCTGACTGAGGCGAAACCTGCTCCAGCAATGTCGGCTCGAACATCACCCCCTGCTGTTCACCGCCCACCAGTACCGTCGCGCCTTCTGCTACGGCCTGATCCAGCCATTTTTTCAGGCGCACGGCTTCGTTCTCTTTAATCATCGGCCCAACCAAAGCGCTGTCCAGCCGCGGATCAGCTGCCCGTAATGACTGCAAACGGCTGACCAGTTTATCTTTAAGCTGTGTGTAAATCGCGCGATGCACCAGAATACGCTGCACACTAATACACACCTGTCCGGCATGGTTATAGGCACCGCCAATTAACCGGTCAACCAGCGCATCATTGACCTCGGTATCGGCCTCAATCATCACGGCAGCATTGCCGCCCAGCTCCAGCGTGACCTTTTTACGTCCGGCACGCGCTTTCATGTCCCAGCCCACCACATCGGAACCGGTAAAGCTCAGCAGTTTAAAGCGGTCATCGGTGACCAGCACATCGGCCTGCTCACGCGGACAGGGCAATACCGAAAAGGCCCCAGCCGGCAAATCGGTTTCCGCCAGAATCTCGGCAATTTTTAAGGCAGAAATCGGGGTTAGACTGGCCGGTTTTAAAACAAAGGGACAGCCGGCAGCAATCGCGGGTGCAATTTTATGGGCAGTTAAATTCAGAGGAAAATTAAATGGACTGATCAGCGATACCGCGCCAATCGGTACCTGTTTACTGATGCCCTGATAACTGCAAGCCGCGGCAGTTACTGCCAATGGCATCATCCGGCCCTGATCCATCTGGGTGACTGCATCCGCAGCCAGTTGAAAGGTATTGATTAAGCGCTCTACTTCAGCAGCGGCAGCCCTTTTCGGTTTACCGCCTTCAATAATCAGCAGTTCGGTGAGCTCGGCCCGGCATTCCTGAAAACGCTGCACACAATGCAGCAGGATTTTCTGTTTCTGAAACGGTTTTAATGCCGCCATCGCCGCTTCCGCCTGGACTGCGGCCTGAATCGCCTGCTCCAGCGTCTCTGCATCGGCCAGCGCCACACGTGCATAACAGCGCTGCAGATACTTATCTTCGACCTCTAGCCACTGGCCGGTCACATGCGGCTGTCCAGCCAGATATAAAGGATAATCGTGCGGATGATCAGTGTGCGTAGCCATGTGCAGGTCCTCTATTTTTTGCATGATGCGTCAATGCAATTTATACCAATTCCCGATATGATGCGCCGAGATGTTTCCCGGTTCCATCCTCCACAATAAATTTATTCTGAGAATATACAAGCTCTACAGTGATTTTTATGCGTACACGTCCAGCATTGTGTTTCATCCTCGGTCTTGGCTGTTTTAGCGCCGCGCAGGCCGATATTATTGGTGTTAAAGGTAGCGTCGATTACTGGCATTATGACAGTGACTTATCGAGTGCCTTGGGCCAGCCCGAGATGAAAGATGACTCCAGTTTGTCTTTTGCCTTGGCGGTTGAACATCCAGTACCGTTATTGCCGAATGTCAAAATCAAGCACAGCACACTTGAGGCAGAATCAGAACGTGAAGTTCTGAATGAAAAGATGGAGCGGATCGACCTCGATTATTCCGACTTCATTGTCTATTACGAAATTCTGGACAATATTGTCAGTGCCGATATTGGTGTGGGTGCCAAGGTGCTGGACGGTACCGTGCAGCAGAATTTAACCGAAGTGGAACAGGTCAGTGAAACCTTGCCAATGCTGTATGCCGAAGCCGGGGTGAAACTGCCTTTTACCGGTTTAAGTGCCAAAGCCGAAGCCAGCTATGCCAAGTTTGATGATACTGTCATTAGCGATGCACAGGCAGAACTGAAATATAATTTTATTGATAATTTACTGATCGATGTCGGCCTGAAAGCCGGTTACCGCATTCTAGATGTGGAGCTAAACGAAGGTGATGAACATAATCTCCAGCTGGATTTTAAAGGTCCTTATCTTGGGCTGGAAGCACATTTCTAAGCCAGGCAAATCATCTTTTTCCCTTTAAACAAAAAGCCTCTACTGAGGCTTTTTGTTGGTTTAGATGAATTACATCGGTTTAGCTATAAGAGCGACTGGCCTTAGACACCACCGGTGGCGTTTCAGTAACCGGCTCAGAGGCTTTCTGGATACGAATCAGGGCAACTGCAATTGCACCAATCACCGCTGGAATTGCCACCGCCAAGAAATTCAGTTTATGCGGTAATTCCATACCCAATAGCACCCCGATAATAATCGGGCCGACAATTGCACCCACACGACCGACCGCAGAGGCACAACCAATTCCGGTTGAACGCACCGCTAGTGGATAATACTGCGCCACAAAGCTGTATAGCAGAATACTACTACCAATCGCGGAAGCCCCAGCAAGCGCCACCAGTAGGTAGATCACCGGTTGTGGCGAGTTAAAGCCTAATCCAACCAACGCCACAGCCCCCATCAGGAACATGCCAATAATCACCGGTTTTAAATGGAAACGGTCTGCCAGAATCCCGCCGCCAATGGTGCCAATTACTGCACCAATATTCATTGACATCAGGAACATCAAGCTGCTGCCCAGCGAGTAACCGGCGGCCATCATCAGTTTTGGTAACCAGCTGCCCAGTGCATAGACCATCAATAAACACATAAAGAAGCAGCACCAGAACAATAAGGTACTCATGCCACGGTTTTGCTTAAATAAGGCTGCAATAGAGGCATCCGGCACCTGTACTTCATTTAAGACCAGCTGGGTCTGCGCACTGACTTTTTCTTCTGGCGTGATTTTCTGAATAATCTGGCGCGCTTTTTCATCCTGCTGTTTTTTCACTAAAAAGGTCAATGATTCAGGTAAAAACTTCCACAAGATCGGTAACAGCAACAGTGGAATACCCGCGATATAGAACATCACTTCCCAGCCAAAACTTGGAGTTAACCAGGCACCCAGTAATGCAGCCATAATCCCGCCAACCGCATACCCACTAAACATGGTGGTCACCAAGGTACTGCGCAGTTTTTGTGGTGCATATTCAGAGGTTAAGGCCACCAGATTCGGTAATACTCCGCCAATCCCTAGACCAGCAATAAAGCGCAAAATTCCGAATTCAGTCGGGTTAGACGCAAAACCGCCCCAGAAGGTAAAACCGCTAAATAAGGTCACACAAATTAAAATGACATTTTTACGGCCAATCTTATCGGCCAGCATGCCAAAAAACATGGCACCGAACATCATTCCGGCCAGGGCAGTACTGGCCAACATGCCTGCTTGCACAGCAGTCATATTCCATTCTTGCATCAGTAGTGGTAGGGCTACGCCATTAATCGCCAGGTCATAACCGTCAAAGATGACTACAAATAAACACCAGAGTACGACGTTTAAATGAAAAGGTTTGAACTTCGCCTTGTCCACTACAGCATTCACATTCATTGTTGTTGCTGTCATTAATCCTCACCTCCAATTGTGAGATTTTATTCTTAATATGAAAAAATGAACAATCATTCACTTTTGTCTATAAAATGAATGATTATTCATTTTTTGTCTATGGATAAAAGGTCTAAATGATAAATTTTTCTTAAAAATCAGATTTGATTTAGCAATAAAGCTCAATTTCAGAGCAGAAAATTTAGTTATAAATCTTACAATTAGTGGAAACTTATTCTATTTTTTAAAATTTTTATATTACAAAACAGTGAAATAAAAGCTTCATCATTGCAATTTTTAAGACAGGCTTAAATGACAACTTCTACCACACAAATTTGCAAATAAATGTAAAAATTGTGTCATAAAGCCAGAAAAATACTATCCAAGTCGTAGATGTAGAAACTAGAAATTACGCCCATAAAAAAATCCCCCTGCTATTTAAGCTCGGGGGATTTTGAATAATGAGCTGGCGATGACTTACTCTCACATGGGTAACCCCACACTACCATCAGCGCTAAGAGGTTTCACTTCTGAGTTCGGGAAGGGATCAGGTGGTTCACTCTT
>NZ_VPBE01000014.1:0-72800 GCF_013418895.1 Acinetobacter sp. YH12116
TGTTCAAATGGCGATTCAGCGTTTAATTGGTTTTGGGAAAAAAGAAGAGTTTAAGGAAATTTTGGCAATTTTAAGAAAGCAGAATCCTGATAGGATAAGGGTTCTGTGAAATTTGTCGTGTACAGAGGAAAAAAACAAGTAAATTGAGTTATTGAAATTTAAGTTTAAAAACCAGTTGCTCCGGCAACTGGTTTTTTATATTAAAGAAAAATGAAAGGGGAAAGGGCTTTGAATCATAAACAGAATGAAACGGATGTGATCATTATCGGTGGTGGGCAGGCTGCTTTATCTACGGCTTATTTTTTAAAGCGAAAAAAAATACCATTCATTATTTTAGATGATCAAAATCAAGCAGGTGGAGCCTGGTTACATGCCTGGAATTCTTTGCGTCTATTTTCACCGAATAGCTGGAGTTCCTTACCAGGTTGGGTTATGCCGAATACAGAACAAACGTATCCGACCAAGAAAGAAGTTATTGAATACTTGCAGCAATATGAGCAGCGTTACCACTTTCCGATTATTCGTCCTATATATGTTGATCACGTCAAAAGCGAAGGAGAGGCATTGAGTGTGCATGCAGGTGAACAGTCATGGAAAGCCAAGGCTGTAGTCAGTGCAACGGGCACCTGGAGTCATCCTTATATCCCATCTTACCCGGGCCAAGAAAATTTTAAAGGGCTGAAATTACACTCCGCCCATTATCAAAATGCAGAACCGTTTAAAGATAAGCACGTCATGATTATCGGTGGTGGAAATTCCGGAGCACAAATTTTGGCTGAAGTTTCCCAAGTGGCAGATACTCTTTGGATCACGCCAACACCTCCTCAATTTTTAGCAGATGATGTTGATGGCCGTATACTGTTTTTACGTGCGACAGAGCGTTTAAAGGCACAATTAGAAGGCCGTACAATAGATCAGCCTGTTGGCGGTCTGGGGGATATTGTCATGATTGATTCAGTCAAAGATGCACGTGCACGAGGCGTTTTACATAGTGAGCGCCCGTTTTCGGCTTTTACAGAAAATGGCGTGATTTGGGAAGATGGATCTTTTCAACAGGTTGATGCAGTGATTTGGTGTACTGGATTTAAAGCGACTTTAGACCATTTAAAGCCACTTGGAATAGTAGAGGAAAATAATACGATACTGGTTGAAGGAACAAGATCAGTAAAACAACCCAACCTATGGTTAGTAGGATATGGTGAATGGACTGGACCTGGTTCAGCAACGCTGGTGGGTGTTTCAAGGACCGCGAGAACAACTGCTGAGGAAATTTCCGAATTTCTGGATTAAAATTTTGACCTATTTGTCTTGAGCAAGAAATAGCACAACAAATGGCAAATAAAACTCGTTATTTGGGTGCTATTTTTGTGGGCAAAATAAAAAGTTAAAAAATCAGTAGAAACCCGGCTTGGAAACAAGTCGGTTTTTTGGGTTTTCGCCACCGATTTTTTATAACATAACTTTTTGAAATATAACACTATTTATTTTGATGCGAAGTATGATTTTAATTTCCTGTTGGAAAGCCATGAAACATCCATTGTATGCCCCATAAAATAATTAGAATTAAAATTACGAAAAAGATAATTTCTAATTTTTTTCATTTTTAAAGTTCTACTAAAATTAACATAATACACCTTATACGAAGGCAAAAATGGGAGCTATAAGCTCCCCATTTTTAGTCTTTAATTCGCTTTTTAGCTTCGTCATAAACTATGCTATCAGCTCGTTTCCCGACTGTGATGAGCAAGATAACTACCTGATCATCTTTAACTTGATAGACAAGTCTGACACCAGCTTTTAATAATTTGATTTTATAGCAACCTGCAAGATCGCCTCTAAGCATATTCTTTGGAATATGTGGCTGCTCTATGACTTTGGCTAGTTTCTTTTTAAATTGATCTCGTATAGCAACAGGGAGTTTTTCCCATTCTGCTGTAAAGTCCTTGTGACGTAAAAGCTTATAAGTCATCTAATGTGACTTCCTCAAACATCTCTTTAGGATCATTAATGCGCTTACGGACAAGAGCTAATAATTCTTCATCTTCTTCCGAAAGCAAAGCTTTTTTGACAGGCAGTTTCCCAGTCGTAGCAACATACTCAAGAATACTAGTGAAGAAATCCGTAGGTGCAATACCTTGCTCTTTAAGGATTGAATAAGATTTTTCTTTAAGGGCTTCATCGACCCTGAAGTTAACAGTAGCCATCATATTTCCCAAGTATTTAATGTACTAGGAATAGTGTAATGCAAATTGCATTACAAGTCGACTTCGCATAACAGCCATTATGTTAAATGGGGCGGATTATTCTCATTACTGATCCCAAAAGCTTTTCTCCATGCCTGAGGGCTGGTGCCATATTTTTCACGGAAATTCTTTCTAAATGACACAGTATTATTAAAACCTGAAAGCTCGGTTATCTTTTCGATAGACAAGTTTGTCGCTTCTAAAAGTTCACAACTTAATCTGATTCTTTCAGTATTCAGCCAATCGACTAAGGTCATACCTGTCGCTTTCTTAAAGTGCCGTGTGAACGTCCTGCGTGTCATATGTGTCCGTTCAGCGAGGCTTTCAATATTATGTTGTAAGGCTAAATTCTTTCTTAAAAAATCAAGTAATAGGTTAATTTGTGCATCTTGGCTCGATTCTGCGACTGGCTGTTCAATAAACTGAGTTTGCCCACCTTCACGGTGAGGCGGGATCACCATTACTCTAGCAACTTTATTCGCAATTCGTGCATTATAGATTTCACGTACCAAGTACAAGCAGCAGTCTAACGCTGCGCCTGTTCCAGCAGAGGTTACGATCCTTTGGTCTTCTACATACAGGGCGTCATTATCAAGTTGAACCTGTGGAAATCGTTCACTAAAATCCTGTTCAGCCATCCAGTGCGTAGCTGCTTTTTTATGGTCAAGCAGCCCTGCATATGCCAATGCATAAGTTCCGTAGCATAACCCTACAATTCTAATTCCAGCTTGATATGCACAATTTAGGGCATCGATAAGTACTTTTTCAGGTTTGTGATTAAAATCATCCCATCCAGGAATAATAATAAGATCCAATTGTTTAATAAGTTCGATCCCCCCATCAGGGATAATCATCATAGACTGTTCTGTTTTTACGGGTTGACCATCTATAGAAAAAATTCTCAGATCAAATAAGCGTTTATCTTCAATCTTGATATTGAAAATGATATGGGGGATAGAGAAGTGAAATGGATTTATATTGGGATATACGAACAATCCAATCACTGGTATAGCCATTCAATCTACCTCTCTAAAATAATAAATATAGCATGTTGTCCCAATAGTTTCGATGATTGTCCTTAAGGACAATTTTATTGCTTAATTTTTCCTATCATGATTCGAGTATGACTAAATGATTGGATCTGGAACATGAATAAAATTTTAAGTAGCTCTGTTATTGCACTCTCTCTGGCAATGGCTTCAGTCCATTTATATGCGAATGATAAGGTGGTTCAGCGAGATACTTCTAAAGTTACGCATATACAAGAAATTCGCAATGCAACGATTAAAGTAACCTATGCTGATACGACTTTTTTAATTGACCCAATGTTTGCTAAAAAAGGATTCTATGAAGGTTTTCCTGATACTCATCGTAGCTATTTACGGAACCCATTAGTCGATTTGCCTATCAAGCCCGAAACGATTTTAGAAGGTGTAGATGCGGTAATCGTGACCCATACCCATCTAGATCATTGGGATGATGCAGCACAAGCGACTATTCCGAAAAACATGCCGTTGTTTGTACAGAATAAAGAAGACCAGAAAATCATTCAGTCACAAGGCTTCAAAGATGTTCGTGTATTAACTCAAGCGACCTTTGAAGGGATTAAGCTCACTAAAACTGGTGGTCAACACGGTACTGATGCCATGTACCGTATTCCTAAGCTTAAAGCTGGATTAGGTGAAGCAATGGGTGTGGTATTTGAAGCTGCTGGCCATGAAACTGTTTATGTGGCAGGAGATACCATCTGGCGTTCTGAAGTTGATCAAGCGATTCAAACATTTAAACCTGATGTGATTGTCTTGAATACAGGTAACGCCTTGGTTGATGGCTTTAAAGAATCCATTATTATGGGCAAAGAAGATACTTATCATGCAACTCAGAAAGCACCAAATGCTAAAGTGGTTGCTGTTCACATGGATGCAATTAACCACATGTCGGTAACACGTGCTGAGCTTGCAGATTACGTAAAGGACAAAGGAATCCAAAATAAGGTTTTAATTCCTATCGATGGTGAAACGCTTTCTTTCTAAAGTGACTTAAAGAAGTGGAAGCATTCCACTTCTTTAAAACATAAGTAGAACAAAACAAATATTAGTTAAGTAAAGGAATAGGTATGTCAAAATCAGCTTTATTAGTTATCGACTTACAAAATGAATATCTACCTACAGGTAAATTACCATTGGTAAATATTGAACAAGCTGCTGCTAATGCAGTGAAAGTAATTACGAAAGCACGTCAAGACGGTACTCAAGTGATTCATGTCCAGCATATTGCGAATGCTGAATCACCTATATTTCAACCTGACTCAATTGGTATTGAATTTCAGGACACAGTTAAGCCACAAGCAGATGAAACTGTGGTCATTAAAAATCACATCAACGCGTTCTTAAATACGAATCTCAAAGAAATTTTAGATAGCAATCACGTGACTGAGCTAGTCGTGATTGGTGCTATGAGCCATATGTGTGTTGATGCTGCTGTTCGTGCTGCTTCTGACTTTGGTTATAAGGTAAGGGTTATTCATGATGCTTGTGCAACGCTAGACCTAGAATTTAATGGCGTTAAAGTACCTGCTGGTCATGTCCATGCAACATTAATGGCCGCTTTTGAATTTGCATATGCTCAAGTAATATCAACTGAAGATTATGTTAGCTAAAGACTAAGATTTCCTAAAATTAACATAATACGCGTTATACGAAATGCGTTATAATTCTCTTGAAAATTCAAAGCTGTAGTTCCTTTTTTGCCCAACCTCCCCAAGGTGGGCTTTTTTGTTGATTTTTATGTTCCACGATTAATATTTTTCCCATGTTTCACGATTTTGATTAGCTCCTCTGCTTAATCTATATTTAACTCCTTGCTTACTTTTTAAAGGAGGGAGAGGAATAGGAAAAAGTCTTCATTTAGTACCGGATGATATAAGTAACTGAATATATAGAGAATCCTAAAAATTACATTTGAGAATGGCTTTGTTGCACAAAGATTTCATAACTATATGATTTTAGAAGTTTTGATTATTTTTTGATCCAAAATTAAATTTATTTAAATCAGATGCTTACATATTTATGCAACAAAGCCCTATTTGATTATCGTTACTCAGAGTTCAAATTTTTATTACAAACAGCTTAAAGATGAGAAACTATCATTAGATACATCAGTAACTTAAATACCCCAAGTGCTTTTGCATCTTTACTTTTGAAGCAGAATTTAATTCGCCTTTCATTTTCATTCAGGCTGAAGTTTTCTGCCCGTAATGTTAAATCCTGTAATGTCTTTTTGAGCTCTGTCTTGCTCTGTTGAGATAGTTCTAAATGAAGATATTTTTTCGGAAATAAACTATGAATAAAAGAAAGAAGTTTCTTCAGTTGCCGTTTTTCATTCAGTTCAAAAATTAACTGGGCTGAATTGGGCTGAACTTTTTCAAGATAAATTGAGTAGATCGTATGAAGCTGTTTTTTGTATTTACTTTGTACATTTGCATAACGCTCCTGAACATGTTGAATGACCTTTTTTTCCTCCTGATTGGTCGGCAACATGGTGACTAATGCATCAGGAGTTTTCCTTAAAAAATCTGTGGTAAATAACCTCGATGATTTTTTTTGGTTTACACAGGAGGTTTTCAAATGCAGAGCTCTGGCACGTAATTTTTGCGCGATTTGCAAAGGAATAGCTTCAGGTAACAAAAGGTCTTGTTCTTTTTCTACTGCAAGAATGTGATGCAATAGTTCAAAAGTCATCTCTGAGTCATGAGCTCCTAGCATCAGTGAATCAGGTGATTTCTGTTGCCCTGGTTGATATTGATGATCATGTTGCCTGTAACGGTCTTTAGTGAGTTGATCAAATAA
This sequence comes from Acinetobacter sp. YH12116, assembly GCF_013418895.1. Lineage (NCBI taxonomy): Bacteria > Pseudomonadati > Pseudomonadota > Gammaproteobacteria > Moraxellales > Moraxellaceae > Acinetobacter > Acinetobacter sp. YH12116. Next base: position 6,092 of record NZ_VPBE01000014.1, read on the forward strand.
AAACTGTTTGATCGCCCGTTGCTGAACAGGATATTTAATAGCATCATCATGTTTTAGAATATTAAAATAGGCTTCTTTAGGAAGCGGGCTGTGCATTTGATTCAGCTGGTAGCTAATTGCTAGATGCATTAAATGCAGATAGCTAGAACAGGTAGTTTCAGGTGTCAGGTGCCCGGCAAAATGAGAAAGCGCATACCAGGTTTGCTGAGTATTTCTGTTTCGCAGCAATGCATAACGGATACGTAATTGCTCATGTGGGCTATAGTCAGTAAATGCATCTGCAAGTGTTGAGTTTTTTAAAATCAGGTAAAGATGATTAAATGCAGAATGACGCAGACTATGGTAAGTAAAATTGTGCTCTCCAAAAGCTGGCTGGATCAATTGTTTCAATAGAGCATTGACTTCATTTTCATGAGTTTCTTCTAGCGACTGTTTTAAAAATAGCGGTTGTGTAACTGATTTCCCTTGTTCTTTTAGCAGGCGTTTTCTATTCTGACTATATGTTTTAAATGCATGTAATTCTTCTGCTTTAAGTAGATGATGCAGAGGAATCTTGCGGTAAGCTGAGTAGCTTTTTTGATTTTTATTGCGATTGTTGCGAATGGTGAGTATCACAGCATCTTCACTAATAAATAGATCACGTACGAAGATATTCAATGTTTCATTGATCCGTAGTCCGGCTCTGAAACCCAGAATAAAAATCAGTTTAAACATATTTTTATCCTGAACTGAAATACCTTGAGTATTTTCGAGTTGCTCTAGCATATGGTGAAAAATATGGGGCGAGATCAATGCGGTTCTGCAGATTTTTACCTGGATTAAATTATCTAGATCGATAGTGGGTGCGTTAAAAAATAAGGTCTGTTTGTGATGAAACTCCTGTAGACGTTTTTGTAAAGTCTCTCTAGTTGTTTCTTTCTTTAATAAAAGCATTTCTCCATACATATCTTCAAAATCGGCATTTGAAAATGATGAAATGTCTTTGTTTTGCGTTGCCTGCAGCCAATGGACTGCAAACTGTGAAAACATGGTCTTCAGAGAACTTTGCTTGACCGGCTGAAAATCTGCACGTATAAGCTTGCGCTTAAATCGTTGCTGCTGCTGAATAATATGATTGAGAAGGTCCAGTTGAGGTTCCGTTAATTTTGAGCGTAGAATGCTCCACAGCAGCAAACGTTCCAAGGCTGGAGATTGTTTTTTAGCATATAATTCTATGAGTTGATCGCTATAGTTTTTTGCACGAATAGCTTGACGTATTTCTACTAAAATATCGACTTCATCTAACGTAATAGTGACCGTAGGCTTTTTCTGAAGTTTTTCACAAATATTCTGAACTGTATGGGTAGGCGTGGGTTCAGACTGAATAAAATAGGCTGCTAATTGTTTTTCGAGAGGGCTGGAACTGTAAATTTCATTTTTTAGGATACAAATGGACATTTGATCCAGTCCGCTGTTTTTCAGGAACTGTGTATAGTAAAAACCGTATTTTAACAGGTCTTTACAACGTACCTTTTCCTCAGGGAAGCATTCAATAATACAAGCGTTAATCAGATGTTCTGCATCTTCAATATCCGAAAATAAATCAAACTTTTGATGTTTAAGTCTGTAAATCCAGCATTTCACAATGTCGTGTAGCACAAACGTTTTTGTATAGCTGACTGAAAAATCAGGGTCATTTATACGCTGATTACCGAAATTCCGGTTCGGGATTTCGAGTGTTACCATATGATTTAGGTTTAAAAAACTTTGAAATTTCTTTGTTTTTAAAATGATTTTTAAAAAAAATTGCAATTCGGCATGGTTATAAATGCCATTAAATAATATTGAACTGATCAAACAAAAGCCGAGGGATTGAGTCGGACTGAAGTCATTTCGTTTTGTCCAGTAAGCAATCATATTTTGGGCAAATTGAGTAACTTTTTTACCATGTTTTAAGGTTTCAATATTTTGTAGTGGCAGAGACCTTTCGTACCTTACGGGAGCGGCAGGCACTGGATAGTACTGATTCGATGAAAGATTAAAGCGCTTGATATATTTAGCAAATTCTATACGTGCCATCTGATAGCTACGGATGTTTGACTTACAGTATTCTAAAAGCTGATTATCAACTTGACGACAAATTTCCGAATAGTTCTCAGGCGTCAGTTCTATACATTTCTCACTAAACAAGTTCAGAAGAAATGCTTTGTTTTTTCTATGCTTTTTTATTCTTTTGAGGGAGTGTGGGTGTTTACTCATTCAATCAGGAATCCGTTAAATGTAGACATACTTTTAAGCTTTAAGAGTCCGACCAGCTTGTCTTGCGCTGCTCGAATGTGATCGTAATCGATTGCCTGAAAACCCGAATAGCGGTCAAAAAGTTCCTGCATGGGCCCATCGTGACCAAAGATGCCATTCAGCATATCTTCATCGCAGTGCTGTGCAAAAAAATAGCGAGCGAAATGGCGAGTCCAATTACGTTGCAAACCTATTTCTGGACTGTTCTTTTCAATATCGGCAAGTTCTAAATTTCGGATATATCCCTCAGGCCCAAAACCTAATAGGAAAGGGCGCTTACCATCAAAAATTTCTTGAATTAGTTCTGTTTTAACTTGGCTAGCACAAGCCTTCATAAGGTGCTGAAATTGTTTTAAGTAATTTAGATAAGACTGTATTTCATCTCGAAGAAAATTATTAAATGGCAGGTAGCGCCCAATGGTACCCGAATAACGTTGCTCTTTATCTGCAACAGCCACCAAACGGTTGTCGAGATCAAGATAATCGAGATTCGGGGGAAAGGCTTCATTTGGTCGGGCAGATGTCATAATCATGCAAACGTACCATAGCCAAATTGAATAATATTTCAGTGTTTTGAAAGGGTTAGGGTTACCCCGAACTTGCTGGTCAAGCTGTTTGAAAAAGGATTTAACCAGAGGCAGGTCTGGCGTTTGCTGACTACCAAAAGTAACAGGGGACTTAAATTCTTCGATATAACTAGTGTCGAGCTGCGGGCAAACCAGATAAAGTGTTTGGCTATAAATATCGAGGATATCAACAATTTTCATTGAATAGTAATGGCCTGGGGTGTAGTTATTAACGTTTTCTCCGCTAAGTAATTTACTTTCCAATTCATATCCGAGTTCATTCAACGTGATATCGCTGATTAAACGAGGAAGGTTTCGAGCTGTTAAATGAAAAGTAAGGCCGTCACTGATTCTACGTAAATATTCTTGTACATCGGAAGCAATATCAGCTTTATCCCACTTTTTTAGTTGAAAAATCTGATCAAAATAAACTTTGGGTAATGGGATTGTAAAAGAGTTTCCCTGATTCATCATATATTCTTTTAATAAAGCATCTTTAAACTTGGAGCTATCAAAGCTTTGCCGAAAATAGAAATTTTCAGGACTAAAAGTAATTTCTTTTCTTTTTGAACTCAGACGGAAATGTTTCCGAAATACTAATAGCTCTTCATAATGCGTCAAACTGAGTACTGAAAATAAAAGCAAGGCATGAATTGGAGAGGTCTTTGCCTGTTCAAACAAAATTCGCATAATATGCTGTGCGGTAGGCAAATCAAAGACACGAGGATTTGACTTGCTCATTAACTGATTCTTGTTTTGATGCAGAACTTTGTTCTTGAGATTATTGACCTGAGCTGTAATAGAGTATTGCTCAAGTGGATTAAATTCAAAATTATGATCTTCAACTTTTTCTATAGTTTTATCTTCGCGCGGTTGTTTGGCCGTACCTTGTTCAAAATGAGTCTGATGCGTTTGTTCATCATCGAGAGATATTCTTGATGTCTTTTGAACATCAGTTTGAGGAGGTTCTTTGGAGCCCGAACTGCTTTGGCGATTTCGTTTTAAACGTTCAGACTGAGTAAAGACATATTGATAGATCACACGCAGATTTGCCAGCTGGCTAATTCGTTCTTCATCTAAATTTGGTATTGAGCGATTAATTAGCTCTTTATTTTCTGTTTCAGCTTCTTTTAGAAGTTTAACTAGCTCTTCTAATTCCATTGGAAGAGTAGGTAAGAAATTGTAAAGCCAATAATATTTCTGTTTTGTGCTAGCTAAACGAAAACGCCTACAAAGATTAACTATGGTAGCTGAATGTCCTTTGCTGTTAAGTGATTCAATACATTGAGTATTGAAAATAGCCCATTTCAGCGCGTTTGATTGATATGCTGATGGAGTGTTGATGACTGCAATAAGGTAATGAACCAGAGGATACTCGCTGACTTTTTTATCAGTCAGGCTTTGAGCTATAAAAGTATTAAGTTTAGTAATTTCATATTGTTGAATGAGGTCGTTGAGCTTGATTGAGTTCTGATAATTTTCCAGCTTTGCTTCTGCCAATACTTGGTAGAAGTTTCGAAACGGCTCAAGCTTTAATTCTTGAGTATCTTCTAAATAACTATATCCATTCATGATGAAATTCCCACCAGAATTTTTTCTAATGAAATTGGACCTGCATAATCTGAAAAAGAACTTACCGGGCTTTGGGATTTGGATAGTCCTGATAATTCTCGCAGTTGGTTGATAGTTAAAATTTTATGACCGAAAACTTCTTGAAGATGGTCAGGTCGGTATTGTTCATTCAGCCAGTATGCAATGATATCTAAGCCCTGAATTGAGTGATGCAAACCAGAACTGAGTAAGCTTCTTACTTCATTTAGAGCCTGAATGATGGATTCATATGAATTATTTTTCTCGTAAGCTTTAAACTTAAATTGAGTTTTATTCTTATTGTAATAATAAGCATAGATCCAGCTGAAATGGCTACTAAAAAAATAGTGATCGGGTTTATCCGTAGGAATAAGGGGAATGTCTATTTTCTGTGAAAAAGCTAAATTCAAATGATAGTCTTGCTTTTTTTTATTCAGTTGGAAAAATAAAGCGATCCAGATTTGATAGGCATGCATACAGTTTGGATAACACATTAATTGCAGGTTTTTTGCAGACACGCGGTAATTTGGTGTGTTTTTCTTCTTTCCAGACATACAATGATGCTTTCCCATATGTGCTAAACAGCTAAAATTAAAACAATATATTCATATTTTTTTAAGTAGGGGAGCAATGGCTGAATATGCCGTATATTGTGTTGTAAAATTATAAAAACCCTATATATAGTATTTTTGATCTTTTTTTAATGGTAATTAAAACCAAACAGGAATCAATTTTTGATAAGTATATAGACAAATTTAACTTGATTGCATATTCCTATCTTAATGGATACTAAATATAACAAATAGATGAACAGCTATTTTAATCTAACTTGGACATATATTATTCGGCTAGTTGAATAAACAGTTATTGCTCTTTAAGATGATTAATTAATCGTTCATAGTCATTTTTAGAAAGTTTACCAATGTAAGTTAATTTTGTCTTATCAATTGGCAACTGATATGTTTGTACGGTATCAATCCATGATTTTTTACTTAGTCCAACCGATTTCCAATCGGTAATTTCAATATATTTACTTTTAATAAAGTCAGATTTATTGTCATATTGACTACTTAAACGGAATACGATGTAGTCTTTTTTTGTTTGTCGAATATATAAAACAGGGCGAGTTTTACCATCTGCTATGTCTGTAAAACCAACGTAAGCCCAATACAAATCCTGAGCCATTAGTATCCACCATCATCATTTAAAAACTCTTGAGCAGATTTTATATTGGATACTTTTACACTCGGAATATTATGGCTAAGTGCTATGAGTTGTGCCGTATTAAAATCATCATCACTTACTTGATTGCTCACAGGAATTCGACCTGTTTTGGCAATTTCAGCCATAACCATACTAAAAACAGATGCAGGGGTTAGCCCAACTTTTTTGATGACGTACTCTGCTGATTCTGAGATTGCCTCATCCACAGTATATTGAACTCTTTTTTTAATTAGCGTAGACATTTAACACCTCTCAATCTTATTAATGCCATTTTACGGCACAAAATGGTATAAAACAAGTAAATAAGAATTGGTGTCCAAGTAGCTGTTAATTCTGCAACTTGATTGATAAAAGGAGCCGCATATGGAAATTAAACAACTGAAACAGGTAGAAGTCGTTACAGATGTTGTATGTGATGTATGCAACCAATCAACGAAACTGAAATTTGGAACTTTATCCGCACATTGGGGGTATGGTTCCAAGCATGACGGGGAAAGATATGAATTGCAGTTATGTGAGAAATGTTTTTTTTATGCACTTGCGACATTAAAAAAAGAGCGAGCAGATGAGTTTATGTTTGATGAAAATTTTGACCCTTCAACCCTAGATGGGTTTGGGTTGAGGTGAACCTATCATCGCGATAGGTTCTAAGAATCCAGAAAATACTGATTCAGATCCACGCCAGCAGCTTCATTTTTAATGGCGAGTAAGGGATTCAGGAAAAATATTTTTCTTTGCTTCGAGGTCACTGAGTTCGGAAAATGCTTGAATACCGCCTGCGGCTTTAATTTCATCTAAAGCGACAGATAGAGCTTCCTGATCTGACGGGAATGTTTCATCCCATACCGTAGAAGTACCACTTTGACTCACTACTTCCAGTGTCCAATCACTGTCAGGCAGTCGATAAATGAGAATTTCGACCTGCTGATTATGTTCCTGTAAAACTTGAGATAAGGGAGAGTCGATTAAATCATTTTCATCATAATCGTGAGTATGGTGATTGTCTGACATCAGAGGCAACCTTTATTGTACTTAACATCCATCCATAGTAATGAATGAATCAGATTTTGCCTAGCAGGAGGAATATTATCGGTAAAAAGAGCGGTGAATTCTAAAAAAGAATTGCCCCGACAATAAAACAAAATAATCCAAAAATCACCCAAATCCAGACATTCGATTTGGGTTGCTCAGTATGTGATGTATAGAACGGTTGTTGTTCCTGAACAGGATTCTCTTGGTTGCCAGCTCTGTTCTTATAGGGCTGGTGTTTTGAATAGGATAGGCCTGTGCCAGGAATACCAACGCTGGTTCGGGTGCCTTTTTTGCCAATATTTAAGGAAGCACCAGGTTTGCCAATGCTTGCACTGCTTATACCTTTGTGTGTCAGATTAATTTTTAATCCAGGTAGCAGTTTAATACTCTTGCGAAATCTGAAGCCCATATTTTTTCCATTTACAAGAACCAGTTTGGTTTCTATCTCAGTTGTCCGGATACAGTGAAATAAGAGTTTGATTCATTCATAGGACTGATCATTTGACTTATCTAGTGAAAAATCAGTATGTTCTTTAACATAAGATATTGGCTTTTAGACAATGAATCAAACATCAAATTATTACAATCAACATGCTCAAGCATTTTTTGAAAATACCTATCAGGTTGAAATGGAAAGTCTTTACGCACCATTTCTAAGATATTTGCCGGAACAGGCATTGATCCTAGATTTGGGCTGTGGCTCGGGGCGGGACACTTTGGCATTTAAGAAAAAAGGCTATCAAGTTGAGGCAATTGATTATTCTGCCGAGCTGGTTAAAAAGGCCAGGGAGCTGACCAATATTGAAGTACGTCAGCAAAGTTTTTATGACCTAGCTGAGAATAATAAATACGATGGTATTTGGGCTTGTGCATCTCTTTTACATTGTGAAAGAGATCGCCTAACTGAAGTGCTGGGGCTTATATTCAAAGCATTAAAGCTAAATGGTGTGTGTTACATGTCTTTTAAGTATGGCAATACAGACCGTGAGATAGAGGGGCGTAGCTTTACTGACTTGAATGAACAGCAAGCTCATGACTTACTTAAGCAGATCGATCAGGCTTTACTGTTACAACAATGGATTACTGTAGATAAACGTCCAGAGCGTACAGAAGAGTGGATGAATATTCTGATTAGAAAAGTGCAGGCTTAGATATGTTATTCAGTATAGCCGAAATACCAACCCCTCAAGAACAGTTGAAATTCTTAAAGCATATTCAGCAGATTTTGCAGTCAGGGACTTTTACTTCGACATATAAGTTTGCTTTGCTGATAAGTATCACGCGTCTGGCGATTGAACAGGGTCAAGATACCGGTGCTGCCTTGCATTTGGAATATCAGGATATTGCTGAAAAGTTTATTGACCTGTACTGGAAACAGTCACTGCCGTTTCAGTTTAACCAGTATGAGCCTTTTACTATTCATCAAAGCACTGGTAAGCAGGCAAAGATCATCAGTGAAATTCAGAATGCACAGCAACAATTCAAGACTTTGGCTGCGTTGAGAAAAGACCAGTTGCACTGGAATCAGCTTAAGAAAGTGGTTGCAGTAACCGTCAAGCAAATGCCGGTGGTGTATTTACAGAACCTGAATGGTCAAGCGGTGGAGTTTCTTTACCATTTGGAAGATTGCAAACAGTCCCTCAAGCTTTTACCCAAAGTGATGTATTGCTTGAGACAGTTTAGTGAAATTATTGAAGAGTTGTGCCAGAAGCGCTGGATTGATTTTGTCCGACTGAATAAGCAGAATCTGGTGATACTGGATGGTTTGCCTGACTTGGATGAATTCATGTTTGCCCCGAGTCGCAATCAACTGGGGCAGGTCGCGGACTTCTTAATTGATTTACAGCAATGCCAGTGTTTTTACTGTGGAAAAAGCCTAAAAAACTCAAAATATGCTGTAGATCATTTTATTCCATGGTCTCTATATCCTGCCGATACTGGACATAACTTTGTTCTGGCAGATGACAAATGTAATTCTCAGAAAAGTAATTATTTGGCGTCGGAACAGTTTTTGCAAAAGTGGCAGGAGCGGAATTATCTACATGATCAATCTATTGTTCGGGAAATTTCTCAATTCGGTTTCTTAACAGATATTCAACGTTCGCATCGGGTTGCCGACTGGGCGTATAAGCAGGCAATAGAGAATGAGTATTTAGTCTGGCTGGGTGGAAAAGATAAACAGATATTAGTTTCTCCCATATCTGGAGTATTTTGATATCTTTGTTTTTCTGTAGTGCAGATTACTGGAGTAGGCTGCTATAAAATTTAGATCATGTATCTGTCTAGCGCTTGAATTGATAGATTACATCGCTTGAGCACGACAATTCATGTCCTTTTCCACCTTTTTACTGCTGCATGATTTAGAATTTTAGGTAAAATCATTTAATTAATGATTCACTTAATTGGACTTCTATAAAAATGACCCAGGTGCAACTGCAACAATTACAAAAACAACTTTGGAATATTGCCAATACTTTGCGCGGCACCATGGGTGCCGATGAATTCCGTGATTACATTCTGGGTTTTATTTTCTTTAAATATTTATCAGAAAAATCGGTGAACTTTGCCAATGAATTGCTCGATGGTGAGGAGGTCAGCTTTTTAGAATTAGATGAAAATAATGCTGAGCATGTGCCGTACATCGAAGAAATTAAAAAGAATGCCATTGCCGAAGTCGGTTATGCGCTCACACCCAAACAGCTATTCCATACCTTAGCCGAGCGTGGTCGTCAGGGCGAATTCATTCTGGATGATTTAACGGCAACCTTAAAATCAATTGAACAAAGCACGTTAGGCACCGACTCTGCCGATGACTTTGCCAACCTGTTTGAAGATTTGGATCTAAACTCGACCAAGCTCGGCAATAATGCCAGTGACCGTAATGCACTGGTGGCGAAAGTCCTCAGTCATTTAGATGATATTGATTTTGATATTAGTAATACCGAAGCCGATGTACTGGGTGATGCCTATGAATACCTGATTGGTGAATTTGCCTCAGGTGCAGGCAAGAAAGCCGGTGAGTTCTATACCCCGCAAACGGTATCGACTTTACTGGCGAAGATTGTCACCCAAGGCAAAGAGCGTTTACGTTCAGTCTATGACCCGACTTGCGGTTCGGGTTCGTTGTTGCTTCGGGTAAAACGTGAAGTAAAAGATGTCGATATGATTTACGGTCAGGAGATGAACCGTACCACTTACAACTTGGCACGCATGAACATGATTCTGCATGATGTGCATTTTGCCAAGTTCGACATCAAGCAGGAAAATACTTTAACCCGTCCGCAGCATTTAGATAAAAAGTTTGATGCGGTAGTGGCGAATCCACCATTTTCTGCAAAATGGTCTGCCGATCCGTTATTTTTACAAGATGAACGCTTTGCCGCTTATGGCAAACTGGCGCCAAGCTCGAAAGCCGATATGGCTTTTGTACAGCACATGCTGTATCAACTGGATGACAACGGCACCATGGCGGTGGTGTTACCGCATGGCGTCTTGTTCCGTGGTTCAAGTGAGGGCGTGATTCGTCAGTATCTGATTGAACAGTTGAACGTGGTGGATGCGATTATTGGTTTACCCGCCAATATTTTCTATGGCACGTCTATTCCGACCTGTATTTTGGTGTTGAAGAAAAACCGTGAGCAGAGCGGCAATATTCTGTTTATTGATGCCAGCAATGATTTTGAAAAGCAGAAGAACCAAAACAAGTTATTGCCTGAGCATTTGGATAAGATTGTTGCGGCATTTGAAAAGCGTGAAAATATTGAAAAATATGCGCATGTCGCGACCTTGCAAGAAGTGAAAGATAACGATTACAACCTGAATATTCCTCGTTATGTGGATACCTTTGAAGCGGAAGCCGAGATTGATTTAGATGCGATTGCAAAACAGCTTCAAGCTTTGGAACAAGACAGTCAAAAGACTGATGCCATCATTGCGGATTTTTGCAAAGAGCTTGGTATTGTTTCACCGTTTGCGGGGGTGAAGTAATGGCTGTGCCAAAGTTAAGATTTAAAGAGTTTGATGGTGATTGGACGAGTAAGCAATTAGGAAAAATTATTGGAATTTCCTCAGCATCTCGTGTTTTTAAAGAACAATGGCAGGATTCTGGCGTTCCATTCTTTCGTACTAGTGATGTAGTTTCTATTTTCAAGAATAAAGAAAATGAAAAAGCATACATTTCTTTAGAGTTATTTGAAGAACTAGCTAAAAAATCAGGAAAAATTAAGCAAGGTGATTTATTGGTTACTGGCGGAGGGAGTATTGGTATTCCTTACCTAGTTCCAAATGATCAGCCTCTTTATTTTAAAGATGCCGATTTACTTTGGATGAAATCGTCAGGAATTGTTGAAGGATCTTTCCTTTATAATTTTTTTATTAGTCCTAAATTTAGAGAGTATTTAAAAAGTATTTCTCATACTGGAACAATTTCTCATTTTACGATTGAGCAAGCTAAAGCTACACCTTTTGGTTTCCCATCCAAAGAAGAACAAACCAAAATCGCCTCTTTTCTATCGAACGTGGATGAAAAGATCAGTCAACTCACGCAAAAACATCAGCTACTCAGCCAATACAAACAAGGCATGATGCAAAAGCTGTTTAGTCAGCAGTTTCGTTTTAAAGCGGATGATGGAGGAGAGTTTGCTAAGTGGCAGGATTCTAAGCTCGGCGAATTAACTACATTAATAACAAAAGGTACTACACCTAGCTCATTAGGTGAAAAATATGAAGAATCTGGGATTAATTTTATAAAAATAGAAAGCTTATCTTCAAATGGTAAGTTTCTTTTAGATAAGTTTGCCTATATTGATGAGAATACTCATAACAAGCTAGCTAGATCAAAGTTAGAGCATGATGATATTTTATTTTCTATTGCTGGAGCATTAGGCAGAGTAGCAATAATTTCAAGAGATTATTTACCTGCTAATACTAATCAAGCATTAGCGATTATTAGATTGAAAGATAAAAAAATTACACGTTACATCTATTATTTTTTGAATTCAGATTATGTGAAAAAAATTATTGATGCTGAAAGCGTGCAATTAGCTCAAGCAAATTTTTCACTTGGGCAACTTGCTAACTTGGATGTTTTAGTCCCGTGTTTAGAAGAACAAACCAAAATCGCCAATTTCTTATCTGCCATTGACCAGAAAATTGAAGTGGTTGCACAGCAAATTGAACAGGCCAAACAGTGGAAAAAAGGCTTGTTGCAGCAGATGTTTGTGTAGAGGGATCTCATGTCTGAATGGTTATTTCCTGTTAATCCTGCAATTTATGATATAGATCGTGCTTATCATGATGCACATCAAATATGTTGGGCAAAATACGATTTTGAATTCCAAATTAATGACATTCTATTTTTGTATGTGACAGAGCCAATAGGAAAAATTCAATATCAATATCAAGTTGTTGGATTTGCAGGTCAATCTGATTTGCCAGAAAAAGATAGAGAATATTGGTTAGATCAAAAAGAATTAGAGGCATATAAAGGTGATTACTTTCTAATTCAACCAATTGAAAAAGTTGAGAAAGCATCACTGTCTAGACGATATTTAGCCGAACTAGGTCTAATCACACCAAAAGATACTTTGCAGTCGCATAAGACCACTAAATTTGTAAAAGGTAAATCTTTAGATAAGGTTGAAGCACATAAAAAATTGCTTAGTTATATTGCTGACCAGTTTAGTAATGTTGAAGAGACCAACTATCCTGATGAAGCAGGTGTGAATAGCCCCAAATTTTTTGAAGGCAAAAAACTAACTGTTACTGTAAATGGCTATGAGAGATGTCCCAAAGCGAGAGCTGAATGTATTGCCATTTATGGGACTCGTTGCTATGTCTGTGGCATGAGCTTTGAACATACCTATGGCTCATTTGCTAAAGATTTTATCCATGTACATCATATTGAGCCATTAAATACGATTGGTGAAGAGTATGAGGTTGATCCTAAAGAAGATCTAAGACCTGTCTGCCCAAATTGTCATGCAATGCTGCATAAAACCGAAAATGGTATTCCAATGACAATTGAGAGATTAAAACTTTTATATAGCGTTTCTTTGAGGAATCCGCTTAGACAAACATTTGAAGAATAAATAATTCGAGATTTTTAATGCAGCTTTATCAAACCCAAGCACAGTCATTAGTAGAACTTACAGAAGATCCTTTTCGTCTGGAAAGAGAGATTCAAAGCCTGTTTGAAAGTAATCTTTACAGTTTTACAGGTCTGGAATTTATTAAATCTGAGTTTACGATTAAAAATAATCGTATCGATACTTTAGCTTTCGATCCTGAAAGCCAAGCTTTCGTAATTATCGAATATAAGCGAGAACGCAATTATAGCGTGATCGACCAAGGCGTTTCTTATCTGAATCTGATGCTCGACTACAAGGCAGATTTCATCGTTGAGTACAACGAGAACCAGAGTAAACAGCTTAAACGTCAGGATGTCGACTGGTCACAAAGTCTAATCATCTTTGTTTCACCGAGCTTTACCGACTTTCAAAAGCAGTCCACTAACTTTAAAGATTTAGGCATTGAACTGTGGGAAATCAAACGCTATCAGGGTGGAATTGTTTCTGTCAATCCATTGCAAAAGGCGAAGTCAGCACCGTCGATTAAACAAGTGCAAAAAATTGAGTCAGAACAAATTCAAAAGATTGCTAAAGAAATTCAGCAATATGATGAAGAACATCATTTAGGTGATAAATCTGATGATATTAGAGAGTTATATGAAAGATTCAGGGATTCTATTTTGAATCTTTCTCCAAACTTTGAACTAAATATTAAAAAAGTCTATATAGCCTTTCAAATTAACAATAAAAATCTAGTCTATTTCTCAATCAGGAAAAATCAAATCAAGATCTATTTGAATAGAAAGTACAATGAAATAGATGATCCTAAAGGATTAGTCAAAGATATGACAGGAGTTGACCATCATGGAAGTGGTGATTGTGAAATTGTAGTTATAGATACGGAAAATCTAGAATATATCTTGAGTTTAATTAAACAAACATTGAAGTGAATAATTTAAGATTTTAGAGGGGAAGGGAATGACAGTACAAAGCGAATATCAACTTGAAAATGAACTGATTAGCCAGCTCAAGCAATTGGGTTATGCCTCAGTGACGCTCAAGGACGAAAGCCAACTACTGTCTAACCTAAAAATCCAGATTGAACGTGCCAATGGACTAGCGCCTCTGTCAGAAACGGAATGGAAACAGGTCATCAGTTTTTTAAACACGGGCACAGTGTTTGAGCGAGCCAAGAATCTGCGTGATCTGTTCCCAGTCAAATTTGATGATGGTACAAGCAAACACATCTTTTTTCTCTCGGATGACCCAAGCAAGAACATCTATCAGGTGACCAATCAAATCACCATCGATCACCGCGACTATAACGGCCGTACCAGCCGTTTTGATGTGACTTTACTGGTCAATGGTTTGCCTTTAGTGCAGATCGAGCTAAAAAAACGCGGCATGGAAATCGCCGAAGCCTTTAATCAAACGCAACGCTATATTCGTGAAGCCTATTGGGCAGGGCAAGGGCTGTTTGGTTTTATTCAGCTGTTTGTCATTAGTAATGGTGCCAATACCCGTTATTACTCCAACGGCACCACAGGCATCGAGTTTGCCTTTCCCTGGGCGGATGTCCATAACAAACACATCAATGAAATTGTCGACTTTGCCGACGCATTTTTCAATCAACAGCATCTAACCCAAATGATGACCCAGTACATGGTGCTGCTAGAAACCACCAAAAGCCTGATGGTGCTGCGTCCCTATCAGATTTATGCAGTACAGAAAATTGTGGAGCATGTACAAAACTCCGATCAGAACGGCTATATCTGGCACACTACAGGTTCAGGTAAAACCCTGACTTCATTTAAAGCCAGTCAGATCATCATGCAAATGCCCGATGTAGAAAAGGTCTTGTTTGTGGTGGATCGTAACGACCTCGACACACAAACTTCACGTGAGTTTAATGCTTTTAAAGCCGACAGCGTCGACAGCACTGATAACACATCGACCTTGGTGAAACAGCTGGATCAACGCCACGACAAACTGATTGTGACCACCATCCAAAAACTCAATCGAGCCATCAGTACCGACCGTTATTTAGAATCGATTGATTATCTTAAAAATAAAAAAGTGGTCTTTATTTTTGATGAATGTCATCGCAGTCAATTTGGTGAGACCCATCAGAACATCAAAAAATTCTTCAGCAATGCACAAATGTTTGGTTTTACCGGTACGCCTATTTTTGAAAAGAATAGCCAAACCAAAGCAGGTTTAAAACTCACCACAGACTACCTGTTTAATGAGTGTTTGCATAAATACGTGATTGTCGATGCCATCCGTGATCGTAACGTCTTGCAGTTCCAGATTGATTATCGTGGCAAATACACCGCCAAAGGCATGGCGACGAATGAAAGTTATGAGGAAGATGTAGAAGGCATCGATACCAAAGAACTGTATGACAATCCGCAACGCCTTGAAATGATTGCCCGCTACATTGTCAATATTCACGATACCAAAACCCGTAATCGCGAATTTACCGCAATGTTCTGTGTTAGTTCGGTCGAAACACTGACCCAATATTACGACCTCTTTGAAAAGGTGCAGGCTGAAAAGCAAATTGAAGATGAAGCACAAGGTCGGATATTTAAGCCTTTGACCATTGCCACTATCTTTTCTTATGCGGCAAATGAGGCTGTACCGACTGATGACTTAAATGGCTTAATTCATGAAGAAGCCGCAGATATTCCAAGTCAGGTCAATTCATCCAGTCGGGATAAGCTGGATCGCTACATAGCGAATTACAATCGACAGTTTAAAACCAACTACAATTCTGGTGATCAATTTTATGCGTACTACCGCGACATTGCACAGCGCGTAAAAAACAGACAGATTGATATTCTAATCGTGGTCAATATGTTCCTCACGGGATTTGACTCTAAGCCGTTAAATACCTTGTATGTCGATAAAAACCTAAAATATCATGGTCTAATTCAGGCTTTTTCACGGACTAACCGTGTCTACAATGATAAAAAACCATTCGGCAATATCATCTGTTTCCGCAATCTGAAACGCGCCACAGATGAAGCACTGGCGCTATTTTCCAATAAAGATGCGCAAAAGGTGGTACTGGTTCCAAGCTTTGAGGAAATTAAGCAGGATTATGATGCTGCTGTTCAGAAGTTGCTCAAGATCACGCCTGATTATCAAAGCGTGGATGATCTCATGACAGAAGATCAGCAGTTGGAGTTTATTAAGGCCTTCCGTGAAGTGATGCGTTATAACGCTCAGCTGCAAACCTTTATCGAATACGATCAGAACCAGACCGCTTTAGATAAACAGCACTTTGCCAATTTTGCTTCCAAGTATGCTGACTTATGTCGTGATGTACGCAAGACTACGAAAAAAGAAAAAGTCTCTGTACTGGATGATGTCGATTTCCAATTGGATCTGCTACATAGTGACCGGATCAATGTGGGCTATATTATCAATTTGCTGCAAATGGCTCTGGATAGCGGGGATGAGGCCAAACGCAAGAAATACGAAGCACAGATACATGATCTAATTGGTAATGAAGTTACCTTGCATGACAAGCAGGAACTGATTCAGAAGTTCATTGAAGAAAACATGCCGAAGATGATCAATGGGCAGAGCGTCCAAACGGCTTTTTCTGAATTCTGGGATGCTGAAAAAGAACAGGCCTATCAGCATCTTTGTAAAGAAGAAAACCTGAAACCAGAAGCCATGAAGCAGGTTCTGGAGCATTATGAGTTCACCAAACGCCTACCACGTAAAGAAGAGTTGAAGGACTTACCAAACTATAAGGTTAAGCTGTTTGAGCGGGAGAACGTGTTTAGCAATTTGCTGGTCAAGACACGCCAGTTGATTGAAAAGTTTTATGTGGGATTTTAATTGAGGTAAGGCTTTGTTGCACAAACCTAGCTTAGAAGGGGCGCATACCATTGCGTAGCAGGATCAAACCAAATGGCAATATTTCCGCGACTCATGAGTGCTCGGTTATATGCGGGCCAATTGGTTGTGCGGTAGATTTTGTGTGTAGGCTTCTTCATTTGAAAATTATATCGCTGAAAAACCCTTTACAGATAGGTTTGTGCAACAAAGCCACTTAATTTAAAAAAGAGATAAGTTAAAAAGAGCCGTCTAACAAGGCTCTTTTTTGCAAGCAGTATTAAGTAATCCTTTGATCTGCCCAGTAGCATGGAACAATGATCAGGCTATTTTCATGCAACCTTGACCATAATCGGACACCTAAATCCCGCTGCATATTTTGGACTGTGAAATTGGAAATCAGCAGGGTAGATTTCATATTGTCATAACGACTATATAAGACCTTATGCACCATCTCCAGGCGTTTTTCATGCCGGTCATGCAGGCCATATTCATCAATCACTAATAAATCAAAGCTGGAGAAATGGTCGATGACTTCCTTTTCAGAGCGTGAAGCATCTGACCAAGTGTCCATCATTTTTTGAGCAATTTCTGCACTGGTATAGTAGCGTGCAGATTTTGTACTGTTATGCAGAATGTTGCGAATAATTGATGCACTCAGATGGGTTTTACCTGTACCTGGTGTACCAATCATCAACATGTTCGGGTTGTGGTCAGAAATAATCTGCTGTGCAAAGGCCTGACATAGTTTGATGGTATTGTCTTGTGCAGGGCATGCAACTACATAATTCTTGAAGCCACGATCCAGGTAGCGTTTATTGAGCCCTGAGTTTTTGATTTTCTGTTGTAGCAATCGCTGTTGCAATTCATCTTCATAGGCTGCATGTGAGTGATGGACGGTTTCTTTGGCACACAATTTACAGAGCCTGTGACCTGCAATTTCCATCAGGGGTATATGATGGACAGGGCAAAGTGTTTCCGTTGTTTCTGCGCGAAACTGGAGTGTTTTAAGCATGGTATTCATGATTATTCTCCTAAATCCATTTGGAACTTTCTAAAAAATCCTCATTTTTTTCTTCAAAGTTTGAAGATGAAGATGAAGATGAAGATGAAGATGAAGGGCATGATTCAAGCATGGCTTGAGTAATACTCGAGCTCTTCTCAGGAGCTGCTTGAGCATTTACTTTTCGTTGCTTGGTTGATGCTTGAGCATTACTTGCGGATTTATTCCAGCGTGCTTGAGCTGCATTTTTAGCTTTATCAGATTTCATTTGCTGATTTTGCAATGCCTGGCTTTTTAAACTGGTTAAAAAACTTGAATGAATCTGCTCAGACTCGACTTCAAACAATTCCAGAGCCATCAGCGTATTCAACAAAGTTTTAGCCTTGGTGTGCTGAGGTAATTTCGTGATGCTACATACAGTAGCTAGGTCATGAGGGATGGCACCATTTTTCCAGAAATCCATCATTAACAGCAGTGCCGCACCAATTTGTTCTGCCGTCATTCGTGCAAATTTTGCCTGTAGGTCGCCAATATAGAGTGGCATCCAAATTGAAATATCTTTATGCATGTGTTCACCTTTTTATAGATATAGAGGGGCTAAGGTCATCGATTTGATGACCTTTTATGTTTGTTTTATTAGTGAGCTAGGCTCATTAACCGGAGACGGGCCTGTTGAGCCAAGTCATCGTAATGAGCTTGCCCTTCATCCAGCATTCGCTGTAACCAGAGTCTCAACGCCTGGTGATCATCGAAGCATTTATTGATTTCCAGCAAAAAGGCCAGATTGTGCAGTTTGGGAATGTGTAACTCGTGAATGAGTTCACGCGCGACCATATCTGCTTCAGCGCTGACGACCACACCACCAAAGAAAGCTTTACTATTCATGTGCAAGCTCCTCTGTATTTAGTTTTTCCAGCATGGCTTCAAATGCACTGCCATCGCGACGGGTAACATTCGGAATGTAGCGGCTATAGACCCGGAACAACATTTCAGTGGTTGAATGCCCCAATTGGCGAGCGACCCATTCTGGATTTTCACCTGCCGCCAACCAGAGCGTAGCTGCAGTATGACGTGTTTGATAAGCACGACGAGGTTTTAGCCCTAAATAGCGTAGCAGGGGATGCCAGACACGCTTATTGACCAGGCGATAATCAAGCGGCCCACCATCGCGATTACAAAATACAAATTCTGATTTTCCAGAATTTAAGCTTTTTTGTTGCAGAAAGGCCTGATAAACCCGATCACTCATCTGGATCGTGCGGTCAGAACCATAAGTTTTGGTTCCACCAAGCACACCATTCACTAACGCCTCTCTGATATGGATTTCACGACGCTGTAAGTCGATATTTTTCCATTGCAGACCATCGATTTCACTGGTGCGCATACCTGTAAAAAAGCGAACAGTGTAATAAGGCTTAAAATCATCACGAACAGTGGTAAGAATTTTATGTACCTCTTCCAGAGAAAAGGGAGTGACTTCAATCTTACTTTCTTTCAGATTGTTAATATTTTTATAAGGCGACTCAAACTCGTATCGTTCAGCCGCATCATTGAGTATCATACGTAAAGGCGTCATGATTTGATTGATTCTCGATGCTTTCAGACTTGTCTGATCTTTTCCGTGTGTCACTTTGGCGAGAGAGGCACGGAAGTTCAGCAAGTCTGACTTCTTGATTTTCGAGAGAACCTGATTACCAAAAGCAGGAATCAAGTAATTTTTGATAATAATTGAAACCTTTTGCTGATATGAGGTTCTCCATTCAACTTGTTTCTGCTTAAACCACAATTCAGTAAACTCTTTAAAAAGAGGAACTTTGGTCTGTACAGCAATTTGCTGACTTCTTTTTTCCTTAAACTCCTCAACACGGTTACTTTTGGGAAAGTACTTTTCGTATTCAAAAGTTCCCAAAGTAATTTCAGCTTCAAGCTGCTCGAGACGTTTTTTCAAAATGCGTCGGTTATAAGCATTGTCTTCAAGATTGGTTGTTTCTCTGCAACGGATGCCCATGTAGCGAAAGTCTGCAATCAGTTTTCCACTTCGTTCACGGATGGTAGCCATCAGTTAAACCTCCTAAGCCTTATTGCAAGGCATCCATGCTTAAACCAGTGAATTTAAGCATTTCAGTTTCAATGCGTTCCCAAACAAAAAGAATTTTGCGACCACCGAAAGGACGGATGTAGTGAACACCTTCAATAAAGACACTGTCCTTCAGTTGGTTACGAATGGTACGAGCGTCGTACTGGATTTTTTCAGCCAGTTGCTGGGCTGTGAGATAGGTATATGACATAATTGTATTCCTAACGTAATTCATCGGATGTAAGGAATTTTTCATCCTTAGACCTAAAATAACCTCAAATTTAATTAAATGCAATTAAATTTTCATTGTATTAGAGGAAAAATTAATGGTTATTTGTAAACTACCAATATTGTTGGCCGAAAGAAAAATGCGTGTAGCTGACTTAATTCGTGGCACAGGTATTAATAAGACAACTTTGCATAAGCTTTATAATGGCGAATTGACTCGAATTGATTTAGAGACTATCGATCGTATTTGCGATTATTTAGATGTGCAGGTAGGAGATTTGTTTGTTTTTGAAAAAGACAATAAAGAACAATCTGTTAGTGAATAGTTTGGTCACAAATGGTCACATCAAAAAGTGAAATGGTCACAAATCCTTGATCGTTTGGTAAAAAAACACCTTGTTTGGAAGAGAACTGGGTGATTTTTGCCTTCAAAAAAGCTCTAAAATTGGTGATCGATTGAGGACATTTAAGGTCAATTGAGACCATTTTTATTGTCGTGGGCACGCCATGGTCACATCTTGGTCACAAAATACAAATTACATTAAGAATATTTTTTATTGAATCGAAGAACAAAGGAAGAAGAGTTTTTAAAAAATATAATAAAATCAACAAGAAAAAAGCCCCAATCTTTCGATTAGGGCTTTTTGAATTTGGAGCGGGAAACGAGACTCGAACTCGCGACCCCAACCTTGGCAAGGTTGTGCTCTACCAACTGAGCTATTCCCGCAGGGTCGATCAATTTTTTACTTTAAAAAATGAACAAAAAAGAATTTGGAGCGGGAAACGAGACTCGAACTCGCGACCCCAACCTTGGCAAGGTTGTGCTCTACCAACTGAGCTATTCCCGCATGCGGTGTATAATACATTATGCAAAAACAGGGTCAATAACTTTGTGAAAAAACTTGTGCTGATTGCATAAATAAAAGCCATTTTGACCAAGGTTTAGATGATTTCTGCTGTGAAATCAGCCAATAGCGGCGGTTCAGGCGGGAAAAAGCCGGTTTTCAGCCGGTCGCCACAATATCGCAAAAAGAACAGGGTATACTAAGATTAATCTCAGGCCTTTTTGGATGCATGATCATGAGCATAGAACAACAACTGATTGAACGCTTACACACCCTGAACCCGACACATTTAGACGTGGTGAATGAATCTTCTGGTCACGGCGGCTATTATCCGGGGAAGGAATCTCATTTTAAGGTGGTAATCGTCAGTGAACAGTTTGCCGGTTTACGTCTGGTGCAGCGTCATCAACAAGTCTATGCCGCGGTCGGTGATCTGTTAAGTCCAAGCAAGATTCATGCGCTGGCAATTCATGCTTTTGTTCAGGATGAATGGCAAGGACAGGATACCTCAAGCCCGGAATGTGCCCACGCCCCGAAACAATAACCCCGAACAAGAAATAGAGATCAGAACAGTTCATGGAAACCCAACTTTTACTTAAAATTATTCATATGACCAGCATCAGCGTATTGCTGGTCATTCTGCTGGCCCGTGGCCTGACCTTATTTAAAGGCGTGCAGGGCAACCAGCCCAATCCGGCCGGACGCACACTATGGGTGGCGCTACAACATTTATCGGTTACGCTGATAGTAGTAACCGGAATTGTGCTGCTGGCATTAAAGGATTTTCAGGTCGAAACCTGGTTTTATGCCAAAATCATTTTATTCCTGGTGATGCTGTCTTCGTTAATGAAAGCCTACCGTAAAACGGACAGTATTTTACTGGTGCAACGCCGCGCCGGCTGGGGCATAGCCCTGGTTGCATTACTGGCGATTATCGCCTTGGTAATGATCAAGCCAAGTTTTGGTTAATTGTTCGACAATAATGTCTATCTCTCGGCTATACTTCGCTACACTTGAGCCAATTAGAATATAAAATCAGAGGGATAGACATGCGAACACGTGTGGTCTTTAACCAGAAAGGCGGCGTTGGAAAATCCAGTATTACGGTCAATCTGGCCGCTATCAGTGCCCATCAGGGCTTTAAAACCCTGGTCATTGATTTGGACCCGCAAGCCAACTCCAGCCAGTATTTACTGGGGGATGATGCCACCTATTCCACCCATAAGCCGGCACTAGAGCCAAATATCCAGAACTATTTTGAAGAAGTGCTGGGCAATACCCAAAGCAAAGGCTTAATTGGCAATGCCTTGGGCTCGATCTTAAAAAGCCGTGCCAAAGGTCTGGAAGCCTATGTGCATCAATCGCCCTTTCCAAATCTGGATGTAATTCCAGCCAGTCCGGACCTGGGCAGTCTGGCCCATGCCTTAGAAAGCAAACATAAAATCTATAAATTGCGGGATGCCTTGGCCTCACTGGCCGGGCGTTATGAGCGGGTCTTTATTGATACACCGCCGGCGTTTAACTTCTTTACCTTATCGGCGCTGATTGCGGCTGACCGGGTATTAATTCCGTTTGACTGCGATGTGTTTTCCAAACGTGCCCTGCACAGCCTGATTGAAAATGTGCTGGAAACCCAGGAAGATCATAATGCCGAGCTGGAGATTGAAGGCATTGTGGTGAACCAGTTCCAGGCCCAGGCCAAGCTGCCACGAGAAGTGGTCGAGCAGCTGAAAGAGGAGCAGTTACCGGTATTTAACAGCATGCTGCCACCCTCAGTCATCATGAAAGAGTCGCATCATAAAAATCTGCCGCTTATTCATTTTGCTACAGATCATAAATTGACGCAGGCCTATCAATCGTTGTTCAATGAGATTGAACAGAAACAATCCTGAGATGGGCATGAAAACACTGTATATCAGCCTGCTGGCTGCCGGAACCTTGCTGCTGGGTGCCTGTGCCACGACGGTTAAACCGACCTATGTCTCGCCTACACATTATCAGGCGCTGAACTGTCAGCAGCTGCAAAGCGAATATAACCGGATTCAGTCCTATATTGATCAGGGCGTACAGGCGCCTAAACGGACCGGTGTTGGTGTGGGGGTGGGTCTTGGCGGAGGCTGGGGCAGTCGTGGCGGCTGGGGCATTGGCCCAAGTGTTTCGGTCAATATGGGACAATCATCGAATACCAAAAATACTGAACTGGCACGGGTGCTGGGCGAGCAGGAAGCCATTGTGCAGGCGGCGCGTTTTAAAGGCTGTCCAATTGTTGTACGCACCAAGCAGGCCAGTTAAGGCTTCGCATTTTTCACGCTGGGCTGGCAGTTTATGCGAGTCACGGCGTGAAAAATCTTAGCAAAATGTTTCAGAAAAAATTATTAAAAATCTTAAATTTAAATAAAAATAAAGGCTTTTTTATCTGTGCAAATATCCTCCCAGTCGTGAGAAAAGCTTGTCAGTTTTTATCAAATTAATATAAGGTGTGCGCCTAATTTCAGGTAATTTCAGGTGTCTATGATTGAAAGTTGGCTGTTTGTGCTGGCAATGATTGCGGTTCTGCTTATTCCGGGACCAACCAATGCTTTGCTTGCAAGTTCAGCACATCAACATGGAATTGCCAGAACCAGTTTATTTGTGCCTGCCGAGCTGCTTGGCTATTTATATGCCATCAGTTTGTGGGCGCTGCTGATTCATCTGACCGTCCCAATCTGGCCGTATTTAAGCCATATTCTGCATGGCTTGAGCGCACTATATGTGCTGTGGACGGCTTTTCATTTGTGGAAGCATGCGCATCTGGTCAAGCATAACCAGCTCAACCCGTCTATCCGCCCGCATCAGCTGTTTTTTGCCACCTTAAAAAATCCCAAGGCACTACTTTTTGCTGCCGGGATTTTACCGACTGAAACCTGGGATAATCCGACCAATTTCTTGATGGTCTATGCAGTGTTCTGTTTGGTGCTGTTGCCGACCGCAATGTTCTGGATGTCTTTTGGTCGCGCGATTTTGTCGGGAGAATCCAAGCAAATAAAAGCCGATCTCTTGTATAAAGGATCGGCCATGTTGCTGGTGCTGTGTGCTTTTCCGGTTATTCTGCGCTTTTTTGCTTAAGCGCGGACCTGCTTTTTCAGCTTCTGGCGGGCAAAACCAATCACCCCCGGCAAGACACTTAAAATAATGATGCCAAAAATCAGATAGGTAAAATTCTCTTTCACAATTGGCATGTTACCAAACAGATAACCTAGGGTAATAAATGAGCCAATCCAGCAGAAAGCGCCCACTACGTTATAGGTTAGAAAGTATTTATAGTTCATGCTCCCGGCACCGGCAACAAAAGGGGCAAAGGTGCGGGCAAAAGGCACAAAACGGGCAAAAATAATGGTTTTACCGCCATGCTTGGCAAAGAATTGCTGGGTGGCAATTAGGTGTTTTTTATTAATAAAGCGTGATTCAATTTCAAATACCCGTGGCCCAATATATTTACCAATATGATAGTTCAGGGTATCGCCCAAGACAGCGGCAATAAACAGTAAGCCGCCCAATAACCACGGGTCCATGGCACCGGTCGAGGCCGCCAGCGCACCGGCTGCAAATAACAGGCTGTCCCCCGGTAAAAAGGGCATCACCACCAGACCGGTTTCAACAAAAATAATCAGAAACAGGATGGCATAAATCCAGACCCCATAATTGGTAATGAACTCAAGTAAATGCGCATCAACATGCAGGATAAAATCAATCAGTTCCATGAGGGAAAAACAAGCAGAAATGTAGTCAAATCCTATCAGTCCGGTTGGTGAAAGTCAGTAGAAAAACGTAAATAAATTTCCGCTGTCATCATTCTAAATTTGCAACGATACATCTTTGAAATGGTGGTTTTTTGATATTCGGCCAGTCCCTAAGATAGCAGCATCTTTTTACTGATCTGCTGTAGGTTCTCTCATGTTTAATCCAAATACTGTAGTTGCCAAAATCTTTCAAACCCCTGCTTTGAACAACCTGTCGCTGCTACTGGCGCGTGTCTTGTTGGCTTATATTTTTATTGTGTCGGGCTGGGGTAAAATTGCCGGCTATAGCGCAACGGTGGGCTATATGGAAGCGATGGGCGTGCCGGGTGGCCTGTTGCCACTGGTGATTCTGCTGGAGCTGGGTGGTGGTCTGGCGATTTTACTGGGTCTGCAAACCCGTCTGGTGGCATTGGCACTGGCAGTATTCAGTTTGCTGACTGGATTTATGTTCCATGGCGCACCGGAAGATGCGGTTAACCTGATGAAGAACCTGGCGATTTCAGGCGGTTTCCTGCTGCTGGTGTTACAAGGTGCAGGTAAACTGAGCCTGGATCATCTGATTGAAAAATAAGATGAAATGCAGGGAAATAATTTTCCCGTCATTCAGTACAGGCAGCTCCGGCTGCCTTATTTTTTGCCTAAATAGATAATAAAGAAGAGGGTCGAGAACATCTGCCGGTAGCGGCCTGATTCGGAGATCCACACAGACTGATCTGAATCTTGTGTTTAATGCGCAGAAAAAATGCTAGAATACGGCGCTTATATTCGTTTGCCTCTCATAGTTGTTTGTCATGACTACCAATACTCAAATTACTGAAGATCGTATCCTGATTCTGGATTTCGGTTCTCAATATAGTCAGCTCATCGCACGTCGTGTTCGTGAAGCTGGCGTATATTCTGAAATGTATGCCTATGACATGTCTGAAGAAGACATTCGTGCATTTAATCCAAACGGTATCATCTTGTCGGGTGGACCTGAAAGCGTTCACCAGGAAGGCAGCCCGCGTGCACCACAAGTGGTGTTTGAACTGGGTGTGCCGGTATTGGGCATTTGTTATGGCCTGCAAACCATGTGCGAACAGCTTGGCGGTAAAGTTGAGCCAGGTACTGTCCATGAGTTTGGCTATGCAGAAGTAGACATCGTGGTGCGTGACCAGCTGATTGGTAACCTGCAAGACCGTGAAAACCAGCTGCATGTCTGGATGAGCCACGGCGATAAAGTTGCCCGTATTCCGGAAGGTTTCCAGGTGACAGCGCAAACCCCAAGCTGCCCAATTGCCATGGTATCTGACGAAACACGTCGTTTCTACGGCATCCAGTTCCACCCGGAAGTAACGCACACTTCTAAAGGTGCGGAATTACTGTCGAACTTCGTACACCAGATTTGTGGCTGTCGCGGTCTGTGGACACCAGAGCACATTATCGACCTGCGTGTAGAACAGCTACGTGAACAGATTGGCGATGAAAAAGTACTGCTGGGTCTGTCAGGCGGTGTGGATTCTTCTGTGGTTGCTGCATTGCTGCATAAAGCAATTGGCGATCAGTTGACCTGTGTATTCGTAGACAACGGTTTGCTGCGTTTAAACGAAGGCGACCAGGTTATGCAAATGTTTGCTGACAACATGGGGATCCGCGTGATTCGCGCCGATGCGGAAGATCGTTTCCTGTCTGCACTGGCAGGGGTCACTGATCCTGAAGCGAAACGTAAGATTATTGGTCGTGAATTTATTGAAGTGTTTGCTGAAGAAGCACGTAAATTAGATGGTGTGAAATTCCTGGCACAAGGTACGATTTATCCAGACGTGATTGAATCTGCCGCCAGCAAACAGGGCAAGGCGCATGTAATTAAATCACACCACAACGTGGGTGGTTTACCGGATGATTTGGCTTTTGAACTGGTTGAACCGTTACGTGACCTGTTTAAAGATGAAGTACGTAAACTGGGCACCACTTTAGGTCTGCCACACAGCATGATTTACCGTCATCCATTCCCGGGTCCAGGTTTGGGCGTGCGTATTCTGGGTGAAGTGAAAAAAGAATATGCCGACATTTTACGTCTGGCTGATGACATCTTTATGCAGGAACTGCGTGCCAGCGGCTGGTATGACAAAACTGCACAAGCCTTTGCTGTATTCCAGCCAGTGAAATCTGTTGGGGTGGTGGGTGATGGCCGTCGTTATGCCTGGGTTGTTGCCCTGCGTGCCGTTGAAACAGTTGACTTTATGACAGCACGTTTCGCGCACCTGCCATATGATCTGGTAGATCGTATTTCAACTCGTATCATGAACGAGATTAAAGACGTTTCACGTGTGGTATATGACGTATCGTCTAAACCACCTGCAACAATTGAATGGGAGTAATTCAGGGCTTTCGGACAGCACTGCTGTCCGCCTGAATTACGCCAAGGGCTGTGCCCGCGGCAGTGGGGTTTTACGAAGCATTGCTTTGTGCCTGAATTACGCCATGAGCCCATTTTAAAGCATTGCTTTTAAAATCGGCGCAAGGTGCGCGGCAGTTTAGAAGCCCGAAATTATTTAAAAAAGAGCGCCTCGGCGCTCTTTTTGCATTTAAACCACCCAGGAAATATTGGACGGGCAGGCCGGTTTTTTCGGTTCGCTCATGCCAATATCATAATGCAGCACACAATTACGGCCATGCTGTTTGGCCGCGTATAAGGCAATATCAGCTTCTTTAATTAATGTGGTTAAATCAGGCTGCTCGGCTTTAAGCTCAGACACGCCAATCGAAACAGTAAAATTCAGGCTGATATTCTGACCAATATAAATCCGGTGCTGGGCAATTTTGGTTCTTAAACGCTCGGCAATCAGCAGTGCATCCTGCAGACTGGTTTCAGTGAGTAAAGCGGTAAATTCCTCGCCACCAAAACGCGCCAGAATATCCTTGCGCCGCATTTCCTTACGGGCAATATCAGCAATGGTCTGCAGCACCTGATCGCCGACATCATGACCATGGGTGTCATTAATCTGCTTGAAATAATCGACATCAAACATCAGCAGGCAGGTCGAAGCATGCTGCGGCCATTCATGTACCTTATGCTCGGCAATATGCACAAACTGGCGGCGGTTGCTGAGCTGGGTCAGCTCGTCGGTATGCGCCAACTCTTGCAGAATATGGAAATTCCAGTCATTTAGCATGGTTCTGAGAAAATTACGCCGTGCATTCAGGGTATTGGTCCAGCTGATATATAAACTGAACAGCCAGATTGGCAGATAGACCAGCGCAAAAATGATGGTTTCAATGGCACTGGTTAAGTTAGATACGCCTAAAAACACCACGGTACTGATTAAAAACGAGGTATATAGCGCCGGCTTAAAGCGCACCTGAATACACAAATTGGCCAGCACCACAAAAATGACCGAGGCATAGATATAGATATCGATATAGGGGCTGTTCGACAAGGACATCAGATAAAACCACAGCCCAGCACAGACCAGCGTACCGACCGGTAAGATCTGGTCATGGATCCGGATATCTTTTACATATTTGAACAGGAAATAATTAATGCTGATGGCCAGTACAATCACGATGACTCTGGCGATGCCGGAGAGCAGACTGACATCGGGCAGCACAAAATAATCGGCGAAAAAGTACAGTAAAAATGCCAGCTGGCCAATGTGATTGACCTGTTGTAAATACAGCTTCTGGTGAATGGTCTGGAATTTATAAAAATAGTCTTCAAACTGGGGCGGAATACGGGCAGCCGGATCTTGCAGGGCCTGTTCCAGGGCCTGACGACTTTCCAGGTCGCACTCTGACGCTTGTAAAATATGTCGATCCGAATTATCGGGTGCAAGATCTGTTGAATTCGTCGACATTCTAATCCGATTTCCTATCTTCATAGAATTGCCCCAAGTCTTTAATAAAATCAAAGTAATAGTATAGCTTTCGCGATTAAAAAAAGACCTCCCTAAATATGGGTAATTTGCTGAAAAAAAGCCTGAAAACGGCAGGAAAAGAGGGGAAATTGTGCGCTGGTGCTCACATGAATCCTTACAACAAAAAGCGATTTTTTGATTGTTCTGCCAGGAGAATGCTGCATATTAACTGAACTATAGCAAACTCATGCAGCATCCGCGTATAAGATAAATAACAAGATGAGCGACATGGAACATCGCCAGAGTTAGGATACAACTATGACCAATGCCAACTATACCGAACTGTCCCATTCAGACGATTGTGAAAAATATATCCAGCAGTTTATTCAGGAAGTGCCGCTGCGCCGTGCAGA
Organism: Acinetobacter sp. YH12116; assembly: GCF_013418895.1. Taxonomy (NCBI): domain Bacteria; kingdom Pseudomonadati; phylum Pseudomonadota; class Gammaproteobacteria; order Moraxellales; family Moraxellaceae; genus Acinetobacter; species Acinetobacter sp. YH12116. The sequence continues at coordinate 34,882 of NZ_VPBE01000014.1, forward strand.
AATCGGGCAGGGCACCGTCATTAAACGCGCCTTGCCCAGCCGTCATAAACGCATGATTGGCGCCTGGTGCTTTTTAGACCATGCTGGTCCGGTCAGCTTTCCGCAGGGTGACGGGCTAGATGTCGGACCACATCCGCATATTGGCCTGCAAACCTTTACCTGGATGATTGAAGGCACCCTCATGCATACCGATAGTATCGGCTCCAAACAATTGATCCGGCCGAAACAGGTCAACCTGATGACAGCCGGGCAGGGGATTTCGCATACCGAAGTCGCGCCAGAGCAGGAAACCCACATGCATGCGGCCCAGCTGTGGATTGCCTTGCCGGATGCCAAGCGCAATATGCCGCCGCGTTTTGACCATTATCCTGAATTACCGGTGGTGTCACGAGATGGGGTTGAATTTACCGTGCTGGTCGGGGAGTTTCTGGAAACCCGCTCGCCGGTTGAGGTGCATAGCCCGTTACTGGCAGTGGACTTAACTGCGGCAGAAACGGTGCGCACCCGGCTTCAGCTGAATCCGGCCTTTGAATATGGCTTTATGGCGCTAGAAGGCACGGCGCATATTAACCAGCATGAACTGAACGAAGACAATATGGTGGTGCTGGAGCCGGGTCTGCAGGACATTGAGATTGAACTGCACCAGGGTGCACGCGTACTGTTACTGGGCGGTGAGCCATTTGAATCCGCGATTTTACTATGGTGGAACTTTGTCGGATGTACCCAGGACGAGCTGAGCGAGGCACGTGACCAGTGGGTCAATCAGGACCCGCGTTTTGGCAGCATTCCAGATTATAATGGGCCACGGCTGGAAGCACCGGCCCTGCCAGATAAAATGCGTGCTTCACGTTAAGCAGGCATGATGAATTGAACTTCAGGCCCAAGCGTCGCGATCGATGGGTGGGCCTGATGATGCTGAGTTGCCGCAACCGGTCAAGGTGGCCGGTGGTTCTTTATTTCAAGAAAAACAATCAGAGTGTCATTATGATTACTGTGCATCATCTGGAACAGTCGCGTTCCTTTCGTATTTTGTGGGCCTTAGAAGAACTGGGCCAGCCTTATCAGATTGAATTTTATCGCCGTTTACCGAGTTTTGCCGCACCACCCGAGTTAAAACGGGTGCATCCGCTGGGTAAGGCACCAATTTTGACAGATGGTGGGCAGCCGATTGCCGAATCTGCGGTGATTTTAGAGTATTTACAGGAACAGTATGATCCGGCGCAGCAGTTCAAGCCAACACATCCGGCCGATCAGCAGCAGTACCGTTACTGGATGCACTATGCCGAAGGTTCACTGATGCCATTGCTGGTGATGCAGCTGGTGGCCAGTAAAGTGCCGCAGCGCGCACCCTGGCTGATTCGTCCGGTGGCAGCAAAAGTCAGTGAAGGTATCCGGCAGGGTTTTATTCAGCCGCGACTCAAAGATCATATCCAGTTTCTGGAAGATTATCTGGCCACACATGACTATTTTGCCGGCACATTTTCCTTTGCCGATATTCAGATGGCCTTTCCGCTACAGGCCTTGCAAAGCCGTACTGATGGCAAATATCCGCAGATTGAGCGTTATCTGCAGCGACTGGCACAGCGCGAGGGATATCAGCGGGCGTTCGCTCGTGAACAGAAGCTAGAGGCACAGTTGGCCTAAACAAAATTTGAAGCTATAAAAAAAGATGCTTGCGCATCTTTTTTATTATTGGCGTTTCACCACAATCGAATCAATCCCGCTATGTTGCAGGGTTTGCTGAGCAATTAGCGCCGCCTCTGCAGAGGTATATGGCCCCGAAATTACCCGATACCAGGTTTCACCACCTTCTACGGTTTTGACCACATCGGCGGACAGACCATTCAGAATAATTTCAGCTCGACGTGCATCGGCGGCATCCGGATCGGTATAGCTGCGGACCTGCAGAATATAGCTGGCAGGCGCGGCCACGGGCGGTTCAGTTGGCGTGATGCCCGCCGTCGCTTCACTGGCGGCTGCGGGCGCTGCCGGCTCAACAATTGGCGCTTCGACAATCACCACTGCCGTCTGTTCCTGGGTTTCAGGTACGGCCTGCTCCGGAATTGGTGTTACCTGTTGCTGGGGCAGCAGGTCATAGAAGCGGTAATCCTTGTTGGTGTCTTCCTGATAATGTTCAGAAGTGATCTGGCCTTTTGGTGGCACAGGTTCCCACGGCTTCCACAGCATTAAGGCCACTGCGAAACATAACACGACCAGAATCACCACCAGTGTGCCTAACCAGGTCGGAATGAGTGGTTTTTTGGGCTTATTTGGTCGTTCTGATACACCGCGTTGCGTTTTTCCAAACACGAGGGAACCTCTTTATTCTGATTATTGGCTGATTGGCTGGACAGGTGCGTGATGGTACGCCTGCCCAGCAGAAGAATGTCTTGGTTTACATGCTTTCAGGTGCAGAAACACCTAATAATTCTAAACCATTGCGCAAGGTTTGTTGTACGTTTACTGAAAGCAATAAGCGGGCTTGAGTAAGCGCAGCATCATCATTGAGCACTTTGTGTTCATTATACCAGCCGTGGAATAAAGCTGCTAATTCTTTCAAGTAGTTACCCACCTGATGGGGTTCGCAGGCATTGGCAGCACGGGTCACAATTTCAGGATAGGCCGCCAGCTTGGCCAGAATTTCAGTTTCAGCCTCCAGTTCCAGCTTGGCCGCAAACTGACGCGCGTCAAGCGCATTAAAATTCACGCCTGTGCTGGCTGCTTTTTCCAGCATACGGCAGATACGGGCATGTGCATACTGGATGTAATACACCGCATTGTCTTTGCTTTGTGAGACCGCTAAATCCAGGTCAAAGTCGATGTGCTGCTCAGATTTACGCATGACATAGTAGAAACGCGCTGCATCGTTGCCGACTTCTTTACGCAGGTCACGCAAGGTCACGAACTGGCCAGAACGGGAAGACATCTGAACCATCTCGCCGCCGCGCCATAAGCTCACAAACTGCACCAGTAAAACGGTTAGTTTTTTCGAGTCATAACCCATCGCATCAATCGCGGCTTTTACACGAGAGATATAACCGTGGTGGTCAGAACCCCAGATATCAATCAGGTCGGTATAGCCACGTTGTAATTTGTTCAGGTGATACGCAATGTCTGAAGCGAAATAAGTAGTTTGACCATTACGACGTTTGACCACGCGGTCTTTTTCATCGCCAAACTCAGTCGATTTAAACCAGATGTTGCCCTCTTGCTCATACAGATAACCACGCTGATCCAGCGTTTGCAGCGCTTCATCAATTTTTTCAGTTAAAGAGGCTTCGCTAAACCACTGGTTAAAGGTTACGCCAAATTCACCGAGGTCATCTTTAATGTCATCCAGAATGGCTTTTAAAGCGGCCTGATGGAATACGCGATAGCCTTCGCCAATTAAAGTCTGTGAATTGAAAATCAGACCATCAATGTGTTTTTCTTTATCGCCAGACAGGACCACCTTGTTGCCTTCTGCATCCGGTTCAGCTGCATACTGCACATCTTCCGGCACATCTTTATAGACATCGGCCACTGGGCGTACGTAAGCATCACCATCCTGGTCGATAATGCTTTGCGCGATTTCTTTGACGTAATCACCCTGATAGGCATTTTTCGGGAACACCAGTTCCTGACCGGTCAGTTCCAGATAACGTAAGTAAGTTGATGTTGCCAGAATATCCATTTGACGGCCGGCATCGTTCACATAGTATTCACGATCTACGGTCGCGCCGGTGGCTTCGAGCAGATTGGCAACGGTCATGCCGTAAGCGGCACCGCGACCATGACCCACGTGCAGGCTGGACGTCGGGTTGGCAGAAACGAATTCAACCTGAATGCGTTTGCCCGCGTTCACTTTGGTGCGGCCAAACTGGTCTTGCTGCGCCTGAATTTGATCAAGAATGGCAAAACGCTGGTCGGCATTTAAGAAGAAGTTGATAAACCCCGGACCGGCAATTTCTGCTTTGCTGATGTCTGCCACTTCTGGCAATGCAGCCAGAATTTTTTCGGCCAGATCACGCGGCTTCATGCCCGCAGCTTTAGAGGCAATCATGGCGATATTTGAGGCAAAGTCACCGTGGCTTCGGTCTTTGGTTCGCGTCAAATTACTGGTGTTGTTCCAGTCTGCTGGGAGGACACCTTCTGCTTGAAGGGATTGCACTGCATGTTCAAGAGCTGCTTGGATTGCCGTATTCATAATCAGTCGAAAAATAAATGTCGCAGAAAAACAGCAAATATAGCAAATTTCACTGTCTTTAGGTGAACGCATTTGTAGTGAATGAAGATTGTCCGACATTCTGCGCCATCTGTAGCCTGAAAATGCTACCATGGCCATGAAATGACCTGATCAATGACGGATTTGTCCCGCTGTAGGAGCACGCATGCACGCCAAACGTCCTGTAATCATCGCCAATATTCCTAAACTGCCAGCAAAATGGGCGGGCATTATTATGCCGCTGCTGCTGTCTGGCCTGATGAGCGGTATTATTTCAATGGTCAATATGCTGCGTGCGCTGGGCTGGGTCGAGGGGCTGATCACACTGTGGTTCCAGAACTGGATGATTTCCTGGGCCATTGCCTTTCCGGTGGTGCTGGTGGTGTTGCCGCTGGTGCGCCGTTTTACCGCGATGCTGGTGGATATGCCGGGCGCACCCAAATAGCATTTAGCCCGATGCACCAGACTCCTGACAGGACACCGGTTTACTCAGCAGATCGGCATTGCCATTCTGGAAGGTATAAAGCCGGGAGGCATTAAAAATCTTGATCACCTTGGCCTGCGCAATGGCTGCCTGGAAGCGTTTCAATGGCTCATCGGTATGTACATTAAAAGGATTGCCATAATTCTGATTGTCGAGCAGGAACTGGATCTGTCCGGCATTCGGATCATAAGCCTTTAATAGAGGTTTGCCTTCGGCATTGCTGAGCGAGAAGGTTGGTCGCTGGCTGCTGATCTTGCAGTGCAGGGCCAGAGTCAGAATCACTCCATCCTGAGCCTTGTTTTTCAGCTGATAGCGTCCCAGCTGTTCATTTTCAATATAGACCCATTGTTGAGTCGGCATGCTGGCAGTAAATTTTTCCAGTTGCTCCAGGGTTTTTTTACTGATATCGACCACGCCGTCTTTGTCGATTTTCGGTGCTTTGTCTTTACTGGAGAATAAACCGGTCACCTGATCGCTGACTTTTTCAGTGGTATTGGAAAGGGTCTGGCAGCCGCCTAACCCCAGCACAGCGGCCAAACCGCCCAGTGTAATCCATGGCTTGATATACATGATTTTTAAATATGTCGTTGTGTTTTGCCCCAGAGCATACCCAAATTGAGGCCAATTGAAAAATCTGCACTGGCTGCATGTAACAGAAAAACAGCGAAAAACTACATCCTGATGGGTCGAGGATTTGTAAGCTAAACAGGCAGAGGATTGATTTGGGCATAAAAAACCGCATTTTGAGCTTCGGGAAAGCGTTATTTCGTGACTGGATGCCGGATTGGACAAATTTATTCAGTACCTAAATTATCCACAAATCATTATCAATTTTCTAAATACCCCATTGTCCTCAAAACGGGCTAAGCTAGCTTATCTCCCAGAGGAACTTTTGCTTTGAGCCTCCTTCTGGATCATCGAATAATGAGATCGGAAATGACATCAGCGAATTCAGCCACCAAAAAACCGCTTTACATCCCTTATGCCGGAAACACGCTTCTGGAGCTGCCTTTGCTTAATAAAGGCGGTGCATTTACAGAAGAGGAACGCCGCCATTTTAATCTCCACGGTTTACTTCCACATGCCATCGAGAGCATTGAAGAACAGAGTCAGCGCTCCTATCAGCAGTATGTGTCGTTTAACGATGCCATCAACAAGCATATTTATTTACGAAATATTCAGGACACCAACGAAACCCTGTTCTATCACTTAATTGAGCATCATTTAAGTGAAATGATGCCGATTATTTATACCCCGACGGTTGGCGAAGCCTGCCAGCGTTTTTCTGATATTTACCGCCGTCATCGTGGCATCTTCCTGGCCTATCCAGACCGCGGCCATATTGATGACATTCTGCAAAATGTGAACAAGAAAAACGTGAAGGTGATTGTAATCACTGATGGCGAGCGCATCTTAGGTCTTGGTGATCAGGGGATTGGCGGGATGGGGATTCCGATTGGCAAATTATCCTTATATACCGCATGTGGTGGGATCAGCCCGGCTTATACCTTGCCAATTACTTTAGATGTAGGTACCAACAACCCGCAACTGCTGGATGATCCAATTTATATGGGCTGGAATCAGCCGCGGATTACCGGCGATGAATACTATGCCTTTGTTGATGAAGTGATTGCCGCGATCCAGCGCCGCTGGCCAAAAGCGCTGATCCAGTTTGAGGATTTCGCTCAGAACAATGCGATGCCATTGTTAAACAAATATCGTGACCAGATTTGCTGTTTTAATGATGATATTCAGGGCACCGCAGCCGTTTCGGTGGGCAGTTTAATTGCTGCCTCACGTGCCGCTGGTAAACAGCTGAAAGATCAGGTGGTGGCTTTCCTCGGTGCCGGTTCTGCTGGTAGCGGCATAGCCGAGCAGATTATTGCGCAGATGATGTATGAAGGTTTAAGCGATGCCGAAGCGCGTGCGCGGGTATTTATGGTTGACCGTTTTGGCCTGATCACCGAAAACCAGCCGAATCTGCTGGACTTCCAGCGCAAACTGGCACAGCCGCCTGAACGGGTTGCAGCCTGGGGCAATGCCGATGACATGATTTCACTACTCGATGTAGTCAAACATGCCAAACCAACGGTACTGATTGGCGTATCAGGTCAGCCGGGGCTGTTTACCGAAGAAATTATTCGCACCCTGACCGAGAATTGTGAGCGACCAATTGTAATGCCACTGTCGAACCCAACTTCGCGGGTTGAGGCGGTGCCGGCTGATATCCTGCAATGGTCTGAAGGTAAGGCGCTGATTGCAACTGGTAGTCCATTTGCACCGGTGAATTATCATGGCAAGATTTATCATATCTCACAGTGTAATAACTCCTATATTTTCCCGGGTATTGGTTTGGGTGTAGTCGCCTCCGGCGCGACCCGAGTCACAGACAGTATGCTGATGGCGTCGAGTAATGCACTGGCAGACTGTTCGCCGATGCTGCTCGATCCAGCGGCCGATCTGCTGCCGGATTTAAATGAAATCCAGAAGGTTTCGAAAATTATTGCCTTTAAAGTGGCTAAAGCGGCGATGCTGGCCGGTGTAGCACCAGTAATCAGTGACGAGTTACTGGCAGAGGCGATTGAGGCGAATTTCTGGAAACCGGAATACCGCAGTTATCGCCGGATTACCTTTTAAAATATAGACAAACACCATAAGGAGCTTCGGCTCCTTTTTTGGGCAGCTGTTGATCGCAACTGGTCGGAAACAGGTGGTTTGTAGGCAAGAAATGAAAGCGGGAGGCTGGATTAAAAAATAAGCATTGTTTAGAATCGGGGCAAATTAAAACAATACCTTTTATAACAATGATAACCCGTGTTCATATCCACACTGCCTTGGAGCAGGCCGGCCTCAGCCCACAAAAACGTGCCCTCCATATTCAATTTTCTCAGCCGGCCTTAAATGCCGATGTTTTCTTGCAGCGCATCGACGGTGAACACCAGCTCAATGACGGTTTACATGCCGAACTGATCTGTCTTTCGACCAATGCCCAGATTCCGTTAAAACAGTTTATCGGCGCGCAGGTTGCCGTCGATCAGGTCACTGACCAGGGCCAGCTGTTTCGCAGCAGCGGCATCATCACCGCCGCAGCGCAAGGCCAAAGTGATGGCTCTCTCACCCTCTATAAACTTACGCTAGAAGATCCAACCGCACTCTGGCATAAACGCCGTAATAGCCGTGTGTTTATGAATAAAAGCGTGCGTGAGGTCAGTGAAATTCTATTTAAAGAATGGCAAAACAAAAGCCCGCTCTTTGCCGCCAGCCTGACCCTGGACTTAACTGGACTGACCCAGGAACTGGATGTGCGTCCCTTTATCATGCAGTCCAATGAAACCGACTATGACTTCCTGACCCGGCTCTGGCGTAGTGAAGGCATTAACTGGCTGATTGATGAAGCCCAGTTACAGGTCGTACATTCCAGCAGCCCGATACAGGCCCAGAAACTGCGCCTGATTGATGACAACAGCCAGTACAGTGCCTTAAACCGCCGCAGCATCCGCTTTCATCGCTCCAGTGCCACCGAACAATTAGATAGCATCACCCAGTTGATTGCCCAGCGCAGCCTGCAACCGACCGCCGTACATCTGCAACGCTGGCAGTCAGATAGCCTGAGCCAGGAAGAAGGTGCCGGTTCAGTGCAAAGCAAACACCAGCACAGCCACAATCAGGACAATGCCAGCCTCAGCCTGGAACAAGCCTGGCAGATCAGCCCGGCCTGGATGCAGGATTTAAATGGCGAAGACCAGGCCACCGCATCCTCTAATAACCAGCTGGACAAACTGAACCAGAACCTCAGTCACTACCACGACCTGCAATCCAAATACTTTAGTGCCCATTCCACCGTCCGTGATGCCCAGGTTGGCTACTGGTTTGAACTGAATGAACACCCGGAAATTGACCAGCACAGCGCAGCCGACAAAGAATTTCTAATTACCGGCAAACAGTTCTATAACCAGAACAACTTACCTAAAGACCTCAAACAGCAGATTAACCAGCTACTCAGCCAGAGCCACTGGCATAGCCATTTTAGTTTTCAACACGAACAACACCCGGATGAACGTCAAGGCAATACCTTAACCCTGCAACGTCGCAACATCCGCACCGTACCGGAATATCATCCACTACAGCACCGACCGGCGGCTCATCCACAGCGCGCCCGGGTAGTCGGTCCTGCTGGCGAAAGCATCCATGTCGATGAATGGGGAAGGATTAAAGTCCGTTTTCTGTTTACCCGCAGTGATGACCATCAGCATGATGGCGGTGCTGGCAGCAATGACAATGACACCGATTCCGCCTGGGTCGATGTACTGACCCCTTGGGCCGGAGAAGGCTATGGTGCCCGTTTCCTGCCACGGATTAATGAAATTGTAGTGATTGACTTCTTCGACGGTAACATCGACCGGCCATTTGTGGTGGGGCGTCTACATGAAGCGGAGCGCTCTCCTACCCAATTCGACCAACAAGGCCAACTACCCGACACTAAAAAACTCAGTGGGATCCGCTCACAGGAAATTGAAGGTAGTGGCTTTAACCAGCTGCGCTTTGATGATACTCCGAAGCAGATCTCTGCCCAGCTGCAAAGCAGCCATGGCGCGACCCAACTAAACCTGGGGAACTTGAGCCATCCGAAAGCCAGCGCTGAAAGTGATGGTCGTGGTGAAGGTTTTGAGCTGAGAACCGATCAGTGGGGTGCAGTCCGTGCTGGAGAAGGCTTGCTGATTTCCACCCATCCACAGGCACAGGCCGAAGGCAATCATCTTGATACCAGTGAGGCCAAATCCCAGATTGAAGGCTCACTGAACAATGCCCAAGCTTTAAGTGAAGTGGCCAAAAACCAGCAGACGGATCCTTTAGAAGTTCTTGATAACTTAAAGAACTTCTTAGAGCAGATCGAACAGCAGGATGAAAATAAAGCTGCTGCTTTTAAACAGGCCTTAATGATTCTTAGCGCACCAAACTCTATTGCGTTGAGTAGCCAGCAAGATGTGCATCTCTCTGCTGATGGTCAGATCAGCCACAATGCAGGAGAGAGTATTAACCTCAGTACGCAGCAGTCTTTGATTGCCCATGCCAGCCAGAAACTGAGCCTGTTTGCAGCCCAAGAGGGTGCACGACTGTATGCCGGTAAAGGCAAAGTCGAGATTCAGGCACAGGGGGATGGTGCAGATCTTATTGCCAGAAAGGGGGTGCAGATTATTTCAACGGAAGACAGGATTGAAGTCAAGGCGAGTAAAAAAATTATATTGGTGGCTGGAGGAAGTCAGATTGAGATTAGTGGTTCAGGTGTGTTACCGACAACTGCTGGGAAGTTTGAGGTGAAAGCGGGGCAGCATCTGTTTTTACAGCCACAGAATGTGGTTGAACCGAAGAAGAGCTTACCTCAGATGGCAACATTGTTTAGTAATCAAATCAATTATCAATGGAATAGCTCATCTGCAGGAGAAAAAGAAATTTTTGTGATTGATCAAACTGATGGAAAGCTTCTGAAAACCAATAAATCCATATTAAATGAACAACATCAATTGAGTACTTTTAGGTTCTATACGCCGCAGTCAACTGACTTTATTGCACTGGGCTTTAACTCTTTGCATACACATTTGAGTGGAGCATTGAGTGATGAACAGATTGATTATTTGCTCGAAGAAATAGAAGAAGATCAGGAGGATGAGGTGTCTACACACGAGGATATTGAATCATGAGTAAACTGGTGACCATTACCTCTAAGTTTTATGATAAATCTGGACGATATGTCAGAAATCTGAAGGTGAAATCACGTTATCAAAATTCATCGAGAGAGAATCTGAAGAAAACAGATACAGATGGCTTATTTGTCTTTCAAGCTTCTCCTAATCGGATGGTAGAAATTTTAGCAAAACCACCGAAGGCATCTGATTATACTGTGGTGAAGGTCATTAATTCTTCGACACTCTCCTCTTCAGAGCATCCTATAAAAATTCAGTTACCTAACACCATTGAAGAATATCGACAAATGAATAGTACGATTTCTCAGAATGGTTTGGTGGTAACACCTTTTCAAGTGGTTGATGTTCATGGAAAGATTATGGCTAATTTTCCGATACAAACACGGCCAAAGGGAAAGAAAAGTTTTGAACGTATTACGGATGATCAAGGAAGAGTTGAAGTCCTCTCTTCGGCTAATCGTGATATTGAATTTTTAGCCTTAACATCGAATGATGAGTTTGTTTTAAAAAGATCGCTTAATTCAGGTAATGGCACAGAAAAACCTATTCTGATTCAATTAGATGAACCCTATGAAAAGTTTAAAAGTACTTCTACACTAACGCTTGTAGATCGTGAAGGTAGTAATTACGTTATTGAAAAAACAAATATTGAGATGTTAATTGTAGCTACCGGGAAGAAAAAGGTTTATTCGATTTCCAATGGAAAACTGCCGTTAATAAGTATGGTTGGGCAGAGATTACAATTTACTGTACTCAAACCAGATGGAAAGCCTTTAGATCCAGTAAGTTATGTGGCCAAAAGAGTTAAAGAGGAAGCTGTTAAATTACATCTAGATGTTGATATTATTGAAGGAACCACAGAGGAGAATAAACCTAATTTAGATAAAAGGATTGATAATGATTCAGAAGATATTATTTCGTTAAGCTTTTTTAAAGCTGTTTATGGTTCTAGAAAACTATTTTCTCATCGCGTAATGAATGGGAGATCAACACAAAATACTACGCCAGAAGAGTTTGTTCCTGAGTTGAATAAAAGTCTTAGAAAACATAATTTAAAAGATAAATTAATGTTATGTCATTTTTTAGCACAAATTTATCATGAGTGTGACCACTTTAATACCTTAATTGAATATGCTAGTGGGAAAGATTATGATATATCTAACTTTCCGCCATCTGTTTGTGACGTTAAAAATAGTCGAGCATGTCGAAGAAGAAATCAAATCTTAGCTGAAGGAAATACATCTTTTGGAGATGGTCCTAAGTATAAAGGAAGAGGTCTAATTCAGCTAACTTGGAAAAGTGCATATAAAAAATATAAAAACTACTCAGGAATAGATGTAGTTAGTAACCCAGAATTAATTTGTGATGACTTATTTCATGCAGTGGAAAGTTCTGTATGGGCATTTAATATATTTAAAAATGCAGATAATTTAATTTATAAAGGGTATCCAGATTTAAATAGTAACTATAGTGATAGTCATCATTTAAAAGTAGTTGAGTCTGTGAGTAAGAGAATAAATGGTGGAAATAATGGGATGTTGGAAAGAAAGAAGTTATTTATAAAAATATTGAGAGAAGTGGAGAAAAGGAATGGTTTTAAATAAATTTTTCATTTTTTTATTATTGATTTTTTCAGGTAATTTGTCAGCAAAAGATATTTTAGTAAAAGAAGATAATAATATTTACTATAGGAAAGGGGGAGAAAAATTTTATTTATTCAATGGTAATGACTACTGTTATAATAAAAATGGTTTTTGGTTAGAGGAAATAAATGATAGTAAGTATAAATATTTGGTGGTGAATTACACAGAGGATTGCAACCCAAGTGGTCAATACAGGATTTTTGAGATATCTTCTAAAGAGGTAAAAGAGTTTTATTTGAGTCCATTATACGATCCAGAATTTAAAAAAAATAGAATTATTGAAAGGTTTAAAGATGGAGCAATAAGCTATAAAAGAATATATCTTTTAGAGTCTGGGAAATATATATTGAAAGAAGAATGGAGGACTTTAGCTCCAAACTTAAATTTAACTACTTTTTTTTCAAATCCTAATAATATTTATATATTGAAGAGTGACTTAGGTAAAATAGTCGAGAAAGTTGAAGTATCCTCAAGAAAGGCTTTTTTATTTGATCAATATTTTAATAAGAAAAGATCTTATTTAATTAATGGGGATATTGTAAGGATAAAAAATATTGTAAAAAATAAAGATGAATTTTACTTAAATATTGAATATTTAAGTATGGGTGGGAAAGTAGTAAAAGGTTATATATTGATATCTGATATTTTGTGATTTTTCATTTTAAAATTTTATGAATTAAAGAAATTTATAAGTCCAAGAATTATCAATAAGAATTGTAATTAATTAAAAATTCCCTATTCTAGTTTTCTCCTTAAGGGAGAGAGGAACTCTATTACTATAAGGTAATAAATAATAAGGTTGAAAAATTATGAAAAATATTTATGTATTAATTTTTATCATTTTATTATCATCATATTCATTGGCTCACTCTAGTCATGAATTTTATTGCTTATCAGATGGTAAAAAATCAATATTATTAGTTTCTATTTACTATCTTCAAGTCAAAAAAATTAAATATTTCCCCTATATGAGAGATATAAATCTTTCAGACCCCTATGAAATAGAAGAAGTAGATATGGGTGATAATGCTCAGCCAGAAATCTATCGTTCAATGAATGAAATTATAGATGGTAAAATCACTGGGAAATATCGTTTTATGTCCCAAGGATATTTACTTTATGAAGTGGCTTATACAAATAAAAATACTAGAAAAGTCACTAAATTCGAGAATAAAAAAGTAAAATTAAAGGGAATTGAATGTTTTTGAAAATTTTCTTGAGTTGTATTTTTATAACTTTATTTGGATGTGGCTCTTCAGAAATTAGTCGTTCAGCTGAAGTGGATCAGAATACTATTGCAGATGAGAAAATCTTTGAATTGAATCTTGTTGATTTGCAATTAAGCGATCAAGGAGGTATTGCTAAATTATCAAAAAAAATAATTTTTGCCGACTTCATGTTGAGCTATTAAGTAGTTATGGGAAGGAGGTTTATAATTTTAAATTTAGCCTATTAAGTTTAGTAGAAACTAATCATTTTATTTATAAATATGAGGGTGGAATTGTAGACTATAGAACTGCAGAGGATAAAGAGCTGACAGAGTTGATGGCAGAGTACAAGGATGAACATGTTATTTCAAATGAGCTTCAGTTAATAAATAAGGAAACCGTATTAGGTCATAAGAATATTGATATCAATAAAAATTTTGAATTTTATTTGAATTTATTCCCAAATGATGCAGTTTTAAAGTGTAGATAAATTTAGGAAATATAAAAATAAATAGCTATGAGTCCTTTTAGTATTCTGGTTATAGTTCATCTTTTTTCTGAATGGTAAAAGCCGACTCTCGTCGGCTTTATAAATTACCCTTCCAACACCGTTTCCAGCAACTCTTCACTTGGAGCGAAGTAGTAAGCGCCATCTAAAGCGGTCACAAAATGTAGTAAACGGTCATGAATACCATCTCCCGAGGTGCCAAACATACGCTCAAGCATCGCATCCAGAATAGTTAAATCCTTGGTATAGGCAATAAAGAATAAGCCTTGGTCACCTTGCCCATCACCATATGGTAGGGAATGACGCAGAATTTCCATTTCTTCACCTTCATCATCTTCAACCACGGTACGGGAGACGTGGGCATTGTCAGGTTTCACCTCATCATCCAGCTCAATCGACTCAAGTTTGGTTCGACCCATCACTTGTTCTTGTGCATCGACTTTCAGACGTTTCCATTTATCTAAATCATGTGCATAACGCTGGGCAAAGACAAAGGAACCATCTTCAAAAATGCCGGCATCTTCGCCCAGTAAAGCGACTTCAGCACGGTCATCCGGGAATTGCGGGTTTTCTGTGCCATCAATAAAGCCGGTCATGTCGCGGCCATCAAAATAGCGGAAGCAGACCCGCTCATCCAGAACATCAACCTGATCCTGAATACCCTCAAAGAAAGACTGGCTCAGGGCAAAACAGATATCCGCACGGGCACTGGCAATATGAATGAGTACATCTGCCGGTACGACAGGCATCTGGAATGCGCCTTCAATCGGTTGTAACTGCTTAAAGCCAGCTGGAGTTTGGGAGTACAGTTGTGCCCAAAGTTCAGGTCCAAAGGCCACGGCAGTTTTAATTTGTGCATGAGGATGCTGGGTAATCAGGCGATCACGGGTATTAAAAAGATCAGCTAATTTTTCTTTTAATTGCTCAAGAGTTAAATCTTTTAAACGTAAAACAATAAAACGGGCATGATCTGAAGGTAATGGCAAGATTACAGATTGAGCTGTCATTCATGGCTCCTAAGTTTTTAATAATCAATCACTAAAACTATTGTGCCTGAACCGGTAGCAGCTTAACAGTCTCTGGATCAGATTTTTATTGCCGCTTTACTGCGCACTTAAAAGATGAATCGTCATATAATAATCTGTCATTTTTGTGGTGAATTACCATGTCTTATCAGATTTGGCTGGCCTATATGCTGGCCTGTTGGGTGATTAGTGTGTCGCCGGGCGCAGGTGCGATTGCCTCGATGTCGAGTGGGCTGAATTACGGTTTTCGTCATGGTTACTGGAATGCCATCGGGCTGCAACTGGCGCTGCTGGTACAGATTGCGATTGTGGCGGCCGGCGCGGGCGTGCTATTTGCGACCACGCCTTGGGCTTTTCTGGCAGTGAAATGGTTCGGGGTAGCGTATCTGCTGTATCTGGCTTATCTGCAATGGAAAGCGCCGGTACACTCGATTGAAATCCGGCAGGATTTACCACAGAAATCAGCTGGACGACTGCTGCTGAACGGTTTTCTGGTGAATATGAGCAATCCGAAAGCGATTGTATTTTTGCTGGCTGTCTTGCCACAATTTCTGGATTTATCCAAACCGCAGTGGATTCAATATCTGATTATGGCAGCAACCATGATTACGATTGATCTGATTGTGATGGCGGGCTATACCGGCCTGGCAGCTAAGGTTTTAAGATTGTTAAAGTCACCGCGTCAGCAGAAAGTCATGAACCGGACGTTTGCCGGTCTGTTTGCTGGTGCTGCATTTTTATTGAGTCTGGTGCATCAGTAATAGATGTTGATTTTCCCCTCTCAATGATAAAGAGGAGAGGGCTAGATGGAACCTTTCGGTTGATTGTTTAGGCCAGTTTTTTAAATTTCTGCATGGTAAAGATCAGGGCAAAAATCACCGCCATGGTCAGCACAATAGTCAGACCGGTCGAGGTATTTAAGCCGGCGCTGGACCATAAACCAACCGTTACCCCAATTTGTGCAATCACAAAAGCCCAAATCACCATCTGTTTCGGAGAATGCGCCAGCAGTCGTGCCGTGAGCGCCGGAATCACCAGCAGCGCACCCATCAATAGCGAGCCGACCGCGCGTAATGCCAGAACCGTAAACAGGGCCAGCAGCAACATAAAAATCAGACGTTGCCACTGGGCATGAATACCTTCACTGGCAGCAATATCCGGATCAATGGCAATCTGAATCTGGGCTTGCCAATACTTATATAGAACCAGCAGTGCACCGACAATCACCAGCGCAAAGATGGGTAAATCAGCCCAGGAGATCGTGAGCAGATCACCAAACAGGTAGCTGAGCAGTTCCGGGCGCAGGCCTGGAATGTGCTGGATAAACAGTAGACCGGAGCAGAGCAGGGTCGCAGAGCATAAGGCCAGCAGGGCATCATTCGGTAAGCGCGGATCATGCAGAATCCAAAGAATACCAACCAGTAATAAGGCTAAAAATGTAACGCCCATCCACAGCGGTAAGCTCAAGGCGCCGGCAATGGCCACGCCTAATAAGGTGCCATGTGCCATGGTATCGGCAAAAAAAGACATCCGGCGCCACAGCATCAGACAGCCGAGTGGCGCGGTCAGAAACACCAGTAAAGTGCCCATGATCCAGGCCGGAAGTAATAACGATAACCAATCCATCATGGTTTAGACTTCCGGTTCAGGGTGAATATGGGGACGGGAATCATGCTGACACGGCTCGGCATGGTCGCCATGCGCACAATGATCATGATGATGCTGATAGAACACCCGGTTGGTGCCAAAAATGGCCTGATATTCCGGATGCTGCTGCACGCTTTCGGGCAAGCCGCTACAGCAAATGTGTTTATTTAAACATACCACCCGATGCGTGCCTTGCATGACCCATTGCAGATCATGTGAGACCATCAGCACGGCACAGCCATATTTTTCTGGTAGGCTACGCACATAGTCATACAGCTCGGCTTCCGACTGGATATCCAGCCCCTGCATTGGTTCATCCAGCACCAGCACATCGGGTTGGCGCAATAAGGCGCGGGCCAGTAATACCCGCTGCCGTTCACCACCTGACAATTGCTGCACTTTGGAATTTTCCAGCTTGGCAATACCGGTATCGCGGATAATTTCTGCTTTTAACGTGCTGCTACATTTTTCTAAAGCCAGCAGATCCTTGACCCTTAACGGCAAGCTGTGTGAAGGATTGAATTTCTGCGGCACATAGGAGAATTTTAGTTTTTTATCGGCCAGTACTTTGCCAGCCGTGGGTTTGACAATACCGAGCATGACTTTAATCAGCGTCGATTTGCCGGCACCATTCGGACCAATGAGCGTGACAATTTCTTTCTCATGCAAAGAGAAATCGACCTGTTTTAAAATATCACGCTCATCAATCCGGACTTGAATCTGTTCAAGGCGAATCAGCGGCGCAGGACTTAGCGTTTGCTGGCGCAGTGCTGACATAAACCAGAAATCTCGATAATACTATGATGGGCGGTGAAGTGGTCCGAAGCCGACAGCTCTGCCAGTTGCTGCAGTAAACCCTGCGCAGAAGCTTCTTTGACCACTTTGCATTCGGTGCAAATTAAAAACGCCGCCTGATGGCCTTCGCGCGGATGGCAGCAGGGAATATAGGCATTAATAGAAGTTAAACGGTGAATCAGCCCTTTTTCTAATAAAAAGTCGAGGGTGCGGTACACGGTTGGTGGTGCCGCCGGACGATCTGACTCACTTTTAATTTTGGCCAGCAGGTCGTATGCCCCCATCGGGCCCGAGGCATTTAAAATCAGTTCCAGCACTTCACGACGAAGTGGGGTCAGGCGAGCACCTGTGGCGGCACAGAGACTTTCGGCTTCAGCAAGACGCTGCTCAATATTTTGATGGTCGTGCACGCCATGTAATGCATCATGATGTTCATGAGAACATAAGCTCATAGCTACCCCAAGGAAATGTAGGAGGAAAATCGGACATTAAATTTTAACATGAAGTATAGTCAGATTCGATTATACATAGGTATTTTTGTTATTTTGTTATAATATAACATCTATCCTGTTTTATGATTTTGCGCTCATGTCCCGTTTTTTCGCCTTCTGTGCTCTGGCTTTGTTCAGTACCTTGAGTTGGTCTCAAAGTCTTGTTATTTCGACACAGCCGATTTATCTGATTGCCAAGGAAATTACACAAGGTATAGAAACCCCGACCTTATTATTGGCCGACCAGACCGGACATGATGTCAGTTTGACTCCTGCACATCGCAAGACCATTCAGGATGCAGGTCTGGTGATCTGGCTGGGCAAAGCGCATGAAGCGCCTCTAGAAAAACTGTTCAGCAATCAGAGCAAAGCTATTTCATTGCTAGATTCTGGCATTTTGCAAACGCTACCACAGCGTAGCCCTCGTGGTGCAGCATTAAAAGATACGGTCGACTCGCATGTCTGGCTTGATCCGAACAATGCCATTCGTATTGGCTTTTTTATTGCGGCCTTGCGTTCCCAGCAGGTGCCTGAGCAGCGTGAACAGTACTGGGCCAATGCCCGTGCCTTTGCCCAAGAGCTGCTCCTGACCGCAGACAAGTTTAAAAGCAAAGCCTCGGCCAAAGCCTACTGGTCTTATCATGATGCCTATCAATATCTGGAACGTCCGCTGAACCTGAAGTTTGCCGGCGCACTGACCCATGATCCGCATGTCGCTCCGACGGTGGCGCAAATTAAATATATGAATGATCATCGTCCAAACACGAAAATGTGTTTACTGGCCGAAGGTCATGCCAGCAAGAGCCAGTATCAGCGCCTGAATCCGATTGTGTTTCAAATGGTCGACGAAAGTATGAGTGGGGCAGGGGACTTTGTGCAGGCCTGGCAGAAATTGGCTACCCAAACGCAAAAATGTGTAATAAATGCGCAAAAATAGCGCGTTTTGGCGGCAAAT
The DNA here is from genome assembly GCF_013418895.1 of Acinetobacter sp. YH12116. Taxonomy (NCBI): domain Bacteria; kingdom Pseudomonadati; phylum Pseudomonadota; class Gammaproteobacteria; order Moraxellales; family Moraxellaceae; genus Acinetobacter; species Acinetobacter sp. YH12116. Next base: position 53,544 of record NZ_VPBE01000014.1, read on the forward strand.
TTGAATTATGACAATACGGTTACAGTTGTGCAAAAAAATACGACTAAGATCGGGAAAAGATTGCATGTTCAGGGGTGTAACTCTATAATGCCTGCGATAAAAAACGATCATCAGTTAAACTTGTCAAGCATTTATGCTGTGAGTGGAAAGTAAATGAGCCGAACTAGTCGCTTGATTGACCGACGATTAGCGAAAGCTTTGGTCTTCTTGCAAGCATTCATGATACCTGTTGCTGCATTGATTGCCTGGATATTCAAAGATGCTACAGCCGCCTTGAGTGCCGCACTTGGTGCATTGGTATGTTGGGTTGCAAGTTGTTATTTTTCCTGGCAGTCGTTCCGCGCAGCAGGCGCGAGAGCATCTAAACAAGTTCTGTCGAACATGTATAGGGGCATGCTCGGTAAGTTTGCGATTGTGATCGTAGGATTCATTTTAATTTTAAGCAATGTCGAGCCGTTGTCTCCGGTTGCATTGTTTTGTGGTTTTATTCTCGTTCAGGCCATGTCGTGGGTCGCTCCGTTTTGGGTGTCACGTCTACAAAAACGAGTATAGGCGCAGCAAAAATTGAAAAGTTTTTAGGAGATGAGCGAGATATCAAGCAGCACGCGATATTCGTTCCCTCTTTTGTTTTTGACATTGACCAGGTGTGATTTATGGCTGCTGAAGAACATGCCCTTACTTCGACCGAGTATATCAAGCATCACTTGACCAACATGACCTATGGCAAAATGCCAGACGGTTCATGGAAGTTGGCTGAGTCTGCTGAAGAAGCTCAACAGATGGGGTTCACTGCTATTCACTTGGATTCAATGGGTTGGTCTATCGGACTTGGTCTGATCTTCTGTTTATTGTTCTGGATTGTCGCGAAAGCTGCAAATTCAGGCGTGCCTGGTAAATTCCAGTCAGTAATTGAAGTGATTATCGAGTTTGTAGATTCAAGTGTACGTGATACCTTCCATGGGAAGTCTCGATTAATTGCACCCTTAGCATTAACCATTTTCGTGTGGATTTTCCTCATGAACTTGATGGATTTAATCCCTGTTGACTTTATTCCTTATGTAGCTCAACAGGCGATTGCATCTATGCTGGGTGTGGACCCTCATCAGGTTTACTTTAAAATTGTTCCGACTACAGATCCAAACATTACCTTAGGTATGTCTATTTCTGTATTCTTCTTAATTATTTTCTATAGTATTCGTGAGAAAGGTGTTGGCGGCTTCGTTGGTGAGTTGGCACTTAACCCATTTAACCCAAGTAATCCAGTTGCTAAAGTGCTTTTAATTCCATTCAACTTATTGTTGGAATTGACTACTTTCTTGGCGCGACCAGTTTCATTGGCTCTACGACTGTTCGGTAACATGTATGCGGGTGAGTTAATCTTCATTCTTATCGCGTTATTACCGTTCTGGATCCAGTGGGCATTGTCTGTGCCTTGGGCGATTTTCCACATTTTGATTATTACGCTACAAGCATTCATTTTCATGATGTTGACAATCGTGTACATGAGCATGGCAAGCGAAAAGCATTAATGGTATGGCCTAACTGTCATCGGGCGGTTGGGCACACAATTTTTTAACTTAATTTGGTATAAAACCTAACCTCTGAGGAATTTTTCATGGAACTCACTTTAGGTCTAGTTGCAATTGCATCTGCTATCTTGATCGCTTTCGGTGCTTTAGGTACTGCGATTGGTTTTGGTCTTTTGGGCGGTCGCTTCCTTGAAGCTGTTGCACGTCAGCCAGAATTGGCTCCACAACTTCAAACTCGTATGTTCTTAATCGCGGGTCTTCTTGATGCTGTGCCTATGATCGGTGTTGGTATTGGCTTGTTCTTCATCTTCGCTAATCCATTTGTAGGTTAATCAGCTTAATTCCCAAAAATCCACTATTTGAGGAATAGCAATGAATATCAACCTCACATTGATTGGCCAAGCGATTGCATTTGCGATTTTCGTCGCATTCTGCATGAAGTTTGTATGGCCACCACTAATCAATGCGATTAGTGAGCGTCAGCGTCGCATCGCTGATGGCTTAAATGCTGCTGAAAAAGCAAAAGCTGACCTTGCTGATGCGCAAGCACAAGTTAAGGCAGAGCTAGACGCAGCGAAAGCACAAGCGGCTCAATTGATCGAACAAGCGAACCGTCGTGCAGCACAATTGGTCGAAGAAGCGCGTACTCAAGCATCTGCTGAAGGTGAGCGTATCCGTCAACAGGCGAAAGAAGCTGTTGATACTGAAATCAATGCTGCTCGCGAAGAATTACGTCAACAAGTCGCTGCTTTGGCAGTTGCCGGTGCTGAGAAAATTCTTAGCCAGCAAGTTGACGCAGAAGCTCACAATGCCATGCTGAACCAGCTGGCTGCTAAACTTTAAGCGAGGCGAAATATGGCTGAACTCTTGACGTTGGCACGCCCATATGCGAAAGCAGCATATGCTTATGCCTCTGAGCAAAGTGCAACTGACAGTTGGTCACAAGCACTAGCATTGCTCAGTGCTGCGGTACAAGACGAAGCATTTTCAGCTTACTTAAATCGCCCTGAGCTTACTCCTGCAGAGCAGGTGAGTGTTTTTGCAAAAGTTTTAGGTGAAGACCAGACTGCAGCATTGTCAAACTTTTTGACTTTGCTTGCTGAAAATGATCGTTTGTCTTTAATGCCTGAAATTCAAGCAGAATATGAACAGCTCAAATCACAGAATAACAACAATGTGGACGTCGTAATTGAATCGGCTTTCCCATTGTCTGCTGACCAGGAACAAGTGTTGAAAGCAGCGCTGGAAAAGCGTTTCAACAGCACGGTTTCTATTGTAGTAGAAGTCAACCCGGCGTTAATCGCGGGTGTTGTTATTCGTGCAGGCGACCAAGTGATAGATGATTCTGCGCTTAACAAGCTTGAAAAAATGCGGACTCGTCTTCTTGCGTAATTGCATATAAGAAGACTGAACTTTAAAAAGATTGAGGTATAGCGCAATGCAACAACTGAATCCATCCGAGATCAGTGCGCTCATTAAACAGCGTATCGGCGATCTGGACACCAGCGCGACCGCTAAAAACGAAGGTACCATTGTTATGGTATCCGACGGTATTGTGCGCATTCACGGTCTTGCTGATGCAATGTACGGTGAAATGATCGAATTCGACGGCGGCTTATACGGTATGGCACTGAACCTAGAACAGGATTCAGTGGGCGTCGTTGTTTTAGGTAACTACTTAGGCCTTCAAGAAGGTCAAAAAGCTCGTTGTACAGGTCGTGTATTAGAAGTTCCGGTTGGTCCAGAACTTTTAGGCCGTGTCGTAGATGCTTTGGGTAACCCAATTGATGGTAAAGGCCCAATTGATGCGAAATTAACTGATGCTGTAGAAAAAGTAGCACCAGGCGTAATTTGGCGTCAATCAGTGGATCAACCTGTACAAACTGGTTATAAATCAGTAGATACAATGATCCCAGTTGGCCGTGGTCAGCGTGAGTTGATCATTGGTGACCGTCAGACTGGTAAAACAGCTATGGCGATCGATGCGATCATCGCTCAGAAAAACTCTGGCATTAAGTGTGTATACGTAGCAATTGGTCAAAAACAATCGACTATCGCGAACGTAGTACGCAAGCTGGAAGAAACTGGCGCTATGGCGTATACCACTGTTGTAGCAGCAGCTGCAGCTGATCCAGCAGCAATGCTGTATCTGGCGCCTTATGCTGGCTGTACAATGGGCGAATACTTCCGTGATCGTGGTGAAGACGCGTTAATTATTTATGATGATTTGTCTAAGCAAGCTGTTGCTTACCGTCAAATTTCATTGCTTCTTCGTCGTCCACCAGGTCGTGAAGCTTACCCAGGTGACGTATTCTATCTACATTCTCGTCTACTTGAACGTGCTTCTCGCGTATCTGCTGACTATGTTGAGAAATTCACTAACGGTGAAGTTAAAGGCCAAACTGGTTCATTAACTGCATTGCCGATTATTGAAACTCAAGCAGGTGACGTATCTGCATTCGTACCGACTAACGTAATTTCGATTACTGATGGTCAGATCTTCCTTGAAACATCATTATTCAACGCGGGTATTCGTCCTGCGGTGAACGCCGGTATTTCTGTATCGCGTGTTGGTGGTTCGGCTCAAACGAAGATCATCAAAAAATTGTCTGGTGGTATCCGTACCGCTTTGGCGCAATACCGTGAATTGGCAGCGTTTGCTCAGTTCGCTTCTGACCTTGACGAAGCAACTCGTAAGCAACTTGAACATGGTCAACGCGTAACTGAGTTAATGAAGCAGAAACAATATGCGCCTTACTCAATTGCTGACCAGGCTGTTTCAGTTTATGCATCTAACGAAGGCTACATGGCTGACGTTGAAGTGAAGAAAATCGTAGACTTTGATGCTGCGTTAATTTCTTACTTCCGTTCAGAGCACGCTGCGTTAATGCAACAAATCGATGAAACTGGTGATTACAACAAAGACATCGAAGCTGCAATCAAAGCAGGTATTGAAAGCTTTAAAGCGACTCAAACTTACTAATTTAGCACTTTGCTAATTAGTGTTGGTTTGGTTCACGGATCAACCTTCGAGGGCTCGAAAGGGCCTTCGAATACTAGGTTAAGCGTATGGCAAACTTAAAAGAAATTCGCGCCAAAGTAGCTAGCATCAAGAGCACGCAGAAGATTACTCGAGCGATGCAAATGGTAGCTGCTTCTAAGATGCGTCGTGCGCAAGAGCGCATGGCTCAAGGCCGTCCGTATGCCGAAAATATGCACCGTGTAATTGCTCATTTGGTACAAGCGAATCCTGAATATAAACACCGTTATATGGTTGAGCGTCCTGTGAAGCGCGTTGGCTATATCATTGTGTCTTCAGATCGTGGTTTGGCAGGCGGTTTGAACATTAACCTGTTCAAAAAAGTGGTCAAACACGTACAACAGCAACAAGAGCAGTCAATTGAAGTTCAATTTGCTTTAATTGGTCAAAAAGCGGTTTCGTTTTTTAAAAACTACGGCGGTAAAGTACTAGGTGCAACTACAAACGTAGGTGATACACCAAGTCTTGAACAGTTATCTGGTTCTGTACAGGTGATGTTAGACGCTTATGATAAAGGCGAGTTAGATCGTATTTATCTGGTGTCCAACGGCTTTGTCAATGCCATGACTCAAAATCAAAAAATCGAACAACTTGTTCCTTTAGCAGCTGCTGAAGAAGACAAGACCCTGAACCGTCAATATGGTTGGGACTATATCTATGAACCAGAAGCAGAAGAACTGCTGAATGGTTTATTGGTTCGTTATATTGAGTCTGTGGTGTATCAAGGTGTAATTGAAAACATCGCTTGTGAGCAATCTGCACGTATGGTCGCAATGAAAGCTGCGACGGATAACGCAGGTGAGCTTATCAAGAACCTACAACTTATTTATAACAAGCTGCGTCAAGCCGCGATTACTCAGGAAATTTCTGAGATCGTTGGTGGTGCCGCTGCCGTTTAACATTATTTTGAATTGAGGAGACAGCAATGAGTAGCGGTCGTATCATTCAGATCATCGGCGCGGTTATCGACGTCGAGTTTGAACGCAACAGCGTTCCTAAGATCTATGACGCTCTTCACGTTGATGGCACTGAAACTACTTTAGAAGTTCAGCAACAACTTGGTGACGGCGTTGTACGTACAATTGCGATGGGATCTACTGAAGGTCTTAAACGTGGTTTGAACGTAACTAACACTAACGCGCCGATCTCTGTACCAGTAGGTACAGCGACACTTGGTCGTATCATGGACGTTCTTGGTCGCCCTATCGACGAAGCTGGTCCAGTTGCAACTGAAGAGCGTTTACCAATTCACCGTCAAGCGCCTTCTTATGCAGAACAAGCGGCTTCTACTGACCTTCTAGAAACTGGTATTAAAGTCATTGACTTACTTTGCCCGTTCGCGAAAGGTGGTAAAGTTGGTCTGTTCGGTGGTGCCGGTGTTGGTAAAACTGTAAACATGATGGAGTTGATCAACAACATCGCTAAAGCGCACTCAGGTTTATCTGTATTCGCTGGTGTTGGTGAGCGTACTCGTGAAGGTAACGACTTCTATCACGAGATGAAAGACTCTAACGTTCTAGACAAAGTAGCAATGGTCTACGGTCAGATGAACGAGCCACCTGGTAACCGTTTACGCGTAGCGTTGACTGGTCTGACTATGGCTGAGTACTTCCGTGATCAAAAAGACGAAAACGGTAAAGGCCGTGACGTATTATTGTTCGTTGACAACATCTACCGTTATACACTAGCAGGTACTGAAGTATCAGCACTTCTAGGCCGTATGCCATCTGCAGTAGGTTATCAGCCTACACTTGCAGAAGAGATGGGTGTTCTTCAAGAACGTATTACATCAACTAAGTCTGGTTCGATTACGTCTATCCAAGCGGTATACGTACCTGCCGATGACTTAACAGATCCATCGCCTGCTACAACGTTCGCTCACTTGGACGCAACTGTTGTATTGAGCCGTGACATCGCTTCTCAAGGTATTTACCCTGCGATCGATCCACTTGACTCAACTTCACGTCAGTTAGATCCACTGGTAGTTGGTACTGAGCATTACGAAATTGCTCGTTCAGTTCAAAACGTTCTTCAACGTTATAAAGAACTGAAAGACATTATCGCAATTCTTGGTATGGACGAATTGTCAGAAGAAGACAAACTTACTGTATACCGTGCACGTAAGATCCAACGTTTCTTCTCTCAACCGTTCCACGTAGCTGAAGTATTTACTGGCGCGCCTGGTAAACTTGTACCGCTTAAAGAAACGATTCGTGGCTTTAAAGGTCTTCTAGCTGGTGAATACGATCACATCCCAGAACAAGCGTTCTATATGGTTGGTGGTATTGACGAAGTGATTGCTAAAGCCGAGAAACTTTAATTAGCTACCTAATTTAGGAGGTTCTCATGGCGACTATGCAATGTGACGTTGTAAGTGTTCAGGAGTCTTTGTACTCTGGCACTGTAACTATGCTAATTGCAAAAGGTGCTGGCGGTGAGTTGGGTATTATGCCTGGCCACGCTCCGCTGGTAACTTTGCTCCAACCTGGCGCGATCCGCGTTATTTTGGAAAATGGTACAGAAGAATTAATCTATGTATCTGGTGGTGTTCTAGAAGTTCAACCGCACGTTGTTACGGTTCTTGCAGATACTGCAGTCCGTGCAGAAAACTTGGATGAAGCGGCAATTATTGAAGCGCGTAAACACGCTGAACAATTGCTGGCGAATCAAAAGAGCGATTTGGACGCTGCTGCTGCTTTGGCTGCTTTGGCAGAAACTGCTGCACAGTTGGAAACGATCCGCAAAATCAAAAACCGCGCAATGTAATTGCTGGTTTAAGATTGAAAAAACCACCCGAAAGGGTGGTTTTTTTATGGGTTTAATTTTTTCTATATTTGTTTTGGTAAATATTTTCGTAGAAGAAAACTAGGTCTTTTGATCTTCCATAGTGATTACCTGATCCATAAGTCGCAACTACATATAAAAAACCAAATCTTTCTAGTTCAGATAATGAAAAATTACATTCTTCATTTTTAAGGTGATAATTTTTATTGGTCTTATTTTTTTCAGACAATGTGTAAGCTTTATCTAACCCTTCTAATAAAAAAGATGTTAATTGAGGGATAATATGGGCATACCTTAAAAAATTCTCACGATTTATTTCTTTGACATCATATAGAAGAGCTAAGCGAGCAAGCATCTTAGATTGATGGACTAAATATGTTTTATCCAAAGCATTAAGTAACTCACAGCCAATTTCTAAATTGTTTTGATCTTTAAATATTTTTAATAAACTTCCTGGTTCTAGGTTTTCACCTTCCTTTATAAACTCCAAGATATTCTTTAATTTTTGCTTCTCGTTATAACTTCTAAAAAGTCGGTAAATCGCAATGCCTGATGAAGCTAAAGGGAATGCTTTGAGAATTTCTTGAAAAATAGTATCAGTTGTTTCTAGAACTGTATTATCAAAATAATTTTCCGTTGTCTCAGCTAAAGTTGATATTTTATTCATGTAATTATTCCTTATTATTAATCTTGATAAATAGAAAACTCACCATTCCCCACAATCTTTACCCTAAACATCTCATCAAAACCTTCATCTAATCTCGGAACTTCAAGTTTTTATAAGTCGCAAGTACACCTACTTTCGGAATATTGGCGTTGCCAACACAGTAACTATTTCGCTCAAAGGTACTCTTTAAATCCGTTTCAAAATAATAAGCAATCACTTCAAATCCTGCATCGATCGCTCTTTGAATATAGAGCGCGGTCTGCTTTGATCTGGTTAGTGTTATCAATCACCATTTTGATTTTAGAGGCAAGTCCCCCTTCAAAAATAATATTTTCACGATGTCGTGTTTTTAGCATATCCAAATTAATTCGCAAATGACTATGCGCCAAATTCAGCAAATAAAAACTCGACTTTCCAGACGCTTGAACATTAGAAAATAAAATTAATTTGCATAAAAACAGCCTGAAACATGCCAAGCTGTTCTCATAAAAATAGAATTTAGAGCTGTTCAGGATATTCCTTATGCTCACCACCCTGATAAGTCGCAAAACGCGGCTGTTTACGTTCAAACACCGGTGCTGGACTCGGCCATGGCCATTCACCGAAATGGGTGTCGCGGTAACGTTTAAAGGCAGCGTTCAGTTCATCTTCACTATTTAGTACAAAAGGCCCGCGCATGGCTACCGGTGCACCAATTGGTTCACCTTCAAGCCATAGAATCCGGGATTCGAGTAGTCCACCTTTTAAATGAATCTCGGCATCCGATTTCAATTCGGCCAAATGTTTCACGTCCATCTGCTGACCTTCAATATCTAAACTCTTACCCTGATAGAAATAACAGAAGCGGGTTGAGCTGGCGCTGGTGGCTGGAATGGTCACTTCAGCTTCGGGCGCTAAGGTAATCAGGTAAATATTCACCTTGTTTTCAGCCGGCGCTGCCCATGAATGAGGTGGGCGTGGCAGGGCATCGGTTTCTTTAAACTGGCCGGAAATTACCCGGATATCAGCTTTCCGGCCTGCCGCATTGGCTTCAATTACATGCGGAATCTGCTCGCGCCATAACATTTTATAATCAGCCGGCTGTTGCTTCTGCTCAGGCGATGAATTAAACCAGATCTGGAACAGTTCCATTGGGTTGGCTTGGTCTTCATGCACGAGTGGAAACATCTCGCAGTGTTCGACGCCATTGCCGGTGGTCAGCCATTGCACATCTCCAGCGGCATAGCGACCGGCATTGCCGAGTGAATCAAAATGATCGACCACACCTTGTTCCACTAAGGTAATGGTTTCAAAACCGGTATGTGGGTGCTCAGGGAAACCGGGCACCACATTGCCATAATACATATTGTATTCTTTATTTTGTGGTGGCGTTTGCGGACCCAGTTGGGCATTGCCAGCCGGAAAATGATCCAGATGATGGGCACAGAAGATAAATGGATCTTTCAGATCTAAACGGAATGTCACCGGTACAACAGAATAAATCAGTGGATGCTGCATGGCAGACCTCTTATTTTTAAATGAACTCATTATTTTTTTTAAATTTTAACCATCAGAATCAGACCAGAAACTGTCTGAATCAGACAAGCTCACCACCCAGATGGGCAGTGAGCCTGAAAATCAGGATTCAGTTGCTGCCTGATTTTCAGTGTCAGTGTTTGCGCTTTCAGTATTTTCAGCATTCTCTGACTGTAACAGGATGCTGGCCAGTTTCACCATTTCAGACTGTACCGTGCCCATCTGCTGCTGAATTTTGGCAAAATCCACTTTGCTGAGATCAATCTGGCCATTTAAAAACGGCGAAGCCAGAACCTGTTCATTGGCTTGCAGAATGTTCTGGCGAATATTGTCAATTTCCTGACTTTTTAAATTCAAACTGTTTAAGGCGCTATTAAAGCCTTGTAACTGCTGTTGCAATTTGCTGGCTGCAGTTTGTAGCTGTTGATGATCCTGACTGTTGACGGCCTGTTGTAGCTCGGTCTGGGTCTGGCATAACTGCTCGACATACTCACCGGCTTTCAGCTGCATATCAGCCACATCGCGCACAATATAAAACATATTGCCACTTTTTAAATCGGCTTGTGGCGCTGGGCTTTGCTGCTGGGAGGTGATTTCGGTATCCGGATCGGCTTCCGAAACCGGAGCGCTGGGCTGGTCACAGCCGACCAGCAGTAGACCTGAGCTCAACAGACCCAAGGGCAGGAGAAAATGGGAAAAGGCGCGTTTCATGGCAAGATCAATCACAATTTTTTATCTTGCAGTTTAATATAGGGGCTTTAATTAAATAAAAAACAGATTGTTGCAAAGCAATAACAATTTTCCAGGACAAGCAGGCGGTGTGATGAGCGTGGCTTATGGATGTCTAGATCTATAAAAAAGAGGGCCGCAACCCTCTCTGTTACTGCAAACAATTAACGCGCCAGTTCGGCATTAATTGCGTCTACAATACGTGGGTCATCGGCCTGAATGTCTGGGGCAAAACGTGCCACCACTTCGCCTTCTTTATTGATCAGGAATTTCTCGAAGTTCCACAGCACTTCAGGTGGTTCATTTGGGGTCAGACCATAATCCACCAGATCTTTCCACCACGGGCCTTCACCGATTCGCTCAGGAATGGCTTGAGTCAGGCGGGCATATAGCGGATGTTTATCTTCACCCACTACCGAAATTTTGGCAAATAACGGGAAATCTACCTGATAATTCAGCGAACAGAACTGCTGGATTTCTTCATTGCTGCCGGGTTCCTGCGCCAGAAAGTCATTGGCCGGGAAGCCCAGAATTTCCAGACCTTGTTCTTTTTTCTGCTGATAAAGCTTTTGCAGACCTTCATATTGCGGCGTCAGACCGCATTTAGAAGCCACGTTTACAATCAGCAGCACCTTGCCTTGATACTGGTTCAGTGTGGTTTCTTCACCCTGAATGGTCACGACCGGAATGTCATATACAGATGCCATGTGTTTATCCTAAAGTGATTTATTGTCGTTCTCTGTTGTAACGGGCTTTGCCCAATCCCGCAAGACCTATTGCTGCGGCTTTTGGCAGATTTTTGTATAGCGCTGTGTCAATGCGGCATATTTTAAGCAGGTGCGGAATCCCAGCAAAGTGGAGTGATGGAGCAATTTGAACGCAGCACAAGATTTCACCATCGCGAACTGCCCCAAAGCAGTTAAATTGGACTAGAATGAGGACACAAGGAAAGTTTAAAAATAAAGTGAAAAGGCATTCATTCAGCGCAGGAAGCAGCGTCTGCTTCAGGCCGATCGACTCAACAAGGAACAGAATATGACACAGCAAGAAAAAATGCTGTCTTGGGCCATTCTTTTACCGGTCAGCGCGGTACTGATCTGGTCACTGAATATTGTCGTGACCCGCTATGTGACCGACTTTATCTCGCCGGTGAGCATCAGTTTTTATCGCTGGTTTTTTGCCTTTCTGATTCTGACCCCGTTTATTTTGCCGCGGGTGATCCGTGAACGCGCCCTGATTGTACCGCATCTGAAACAGCTGGCAGTGCTGAGTGCCTTTGGACTGGTGCTGTATCAGGGACTGGCCTATACCGCTGCGCATTACACCACCGCCACCAATATGGGCATTATTAATGCCTTTATTCCGATTTTTACCATTTTTGTGTCGATGCTGATTCTGCGCGATATTCCGAATCGCTACGCCATTATTGGCAGCCTGTTGTCCTTTGCCGGGCTAATCTATGTGATGGGGCAGGGCAATCCTTGGGGCTTGCTGCATGCCGGTGGTCAGTGGGGCGATCTGCTGATGATTATTGCCGTGTTTTTCTATGCCTTTTACGGGGTTTTTCTGAAAAAATGGCAGCTGCAGATTCCGTTAATGCTGAGCCTGTATGTGCAGATTCTGTTTGCACTGCTGTATCACCTGCCGTTTGTGGCCTGGTTGGGTCTTGATGCTATCAATATGGCCAATGCCGGCAGCGTGATCTACGCCAGTATTTTTCCTTCATTAATTGCCCCTTTGGTGTGGATGATGGCGATTCAGCGTCTGGGACCGAACCGCACCAGTATCTTTATGAACCTGATGCCGGTGTTTACCGCTTTAATTGCCTTTGTCTGGTTAAAAGAGGCCTGGACCATTTATCACAGTATTGGTGGGGCGATTATTCTGTTCGGAATTGTGCTGGCCCAGAAAAAAACTGTGGCGCCAGTGCTGCTGAAAGCTAAATAATTGCCTAAAAAACGAACAAACAAACTTAATTTTTTGCTTGAATGATCTCGTGAATAAAGGCAAATAGACTTTAGTCGAGGAGAGTAGCTTTTAGCTTCTTTAAAAAGCACTTTAAAAAGAGCAAGATAATTTGAACTTTTTCAAATAATGGTTGATTAATCATAGGTTTAAGCTGCTTTTTAAGAGCTAAAATATATTTGTTTTTTTTAAACTGTTCACCCATAATACGCTCCATCGCAGATCAGCGACTGTTGCTGATTTGCCCAGAGATTTCGATACCCTCTGGATGTGATTGATACACATCCTTTTTTATGCTCAACCATCCCTATATGGTTGAGCTTTTTTTTGCCTGAAATTTCTTTCATTTCTGGCCCGATCTTCAGTCACGAATCACGGCACCGGTTTCAGCATCCAGAATACGGCTAGGTAACTGGCTGAGTCCCAAATCGCCATTTAAATAATTCAGCTGATTGCCAAAATACTGGCTGGCCTCTTGCAGGGAGCGCGCCGGTTCCTGTCCGGCCGGATTGGCACTGGTCGATACAATAAAGCCGCTAAAGGCATGACATAGCGCGACACAGAGCGGATGCGTGGTTACACGTACCGCGACTTTAGGATGCTGGCCTTTAATCCAGCTGGGAATATGCTCACCTGCCGGCAACAACCAGGTGGTAGCACGCTCTGCGGGTGGATTGAGCCAGGAGTCGATCACCTGTTGACGCTGTGGTTCGGCCAGGTTGTGCAGCAAATGTTCTACCTGGGAAATATGACCTGCCAATAAAATCACGCCTTTTTCAATCGGACGCTGTTTCAGTTGCAGAATCTGCATAAAAGCATCTTGGTTATACGGGTCACAGCCGAGACCCCAAACTGCCTCTGTAGGATAGGCCAGCACCTGTCCTTGCTGTAGACAAGTGGCTGCTTCGGCAACAGAGGTTGTAATCATGTGGTACACCTTTCGAGGTTATGCGGGGTGTACTATTGTGAACCTTATTGCGATGGACGACAACGCAGATATAGCCCCGATTGCTGCATTGCCATCCCGAGCAGCTCCAGTTCCATTAACTGAGCGGTTAAATGGGCGGTTTCCTGTTGCAGTTCGCTGGCCAGCTGGTCCATGTTTTTACCAACCCAGTCCAGCTGGCTGTATAGGGCCAGCAGATGTTCGGGCAAGGTCGAGTGGGTAGCTGTAGATGCTGTACCGGATGAGGTCGCCTGCTGTTGACTCAGCCATTGGGTTGGCAAGGCCAGATCTTCAATGACCTGTTCCGGATGATCAACCAGAATCGCACCTTCCCGAATCAGTTGATGGCAGCCCTGATGAAATTCACTGTAAATATGTCCCGGAATGGCAAACACAGTTTTACCTTGCTCGGCCGCCAGTTTGGCGGTAATCAGCGAGCCACTGTCCAGTGTGGCTTCGGCCACAATCACTCCCAGGCTAAGTCCGCTGACAATGCGGTTGCGCCGTGGAAAATGCTGCTGTAGCGGTTTAGTCTGTGGCAGGAACTCACTGATAATGGTGCCATGCTGTTGCAGAATCTGGTCACGCAGACCCTGATGTGTGGTTGGGTAGGTTAAGTCCAGACCAGTACCCATCACGGCAATGGTACGTTGATGTTTTAGGCCGCCCTGATGGGCTGCTTCATCAATGCCTTGCGCCAGGCCACTGTTAATAAAAAAGCCTTTTTCACTTAAATAATAGGCAAAGTCATAAGCCACCTGCCGGCCATGCGGACTGGCTTTGCGACTGCCGACAATTGCCACTTGTGGCTGAAGTAAAGGTTGCGCCTGTCCCTGACCAAATAAAATCGGTGGCTTATCGGCATAGGGCAGCAGTTGGGTGGGGTAACCGACATCTTCGGGAATAAGAATAAAATCGGTATGTTGCTGGATGCGCTGCAGCAAGTGCTGGAAGTCGGCTTGTGCCTGTGCTTGATGAAAATCCCGTGCGCGTTGCAGATGGTTCTGATGCAGTCCCAGTTCTGCCCAGCGCTGCAGGTTGCCGGCTTCGGTGGCCGCAGCCGCCGAACCGAAGTGCCGGATTAATTTATAAAAGCTGGGGAGTGAATGCTGAACCAGATACCACAGGCGAATCGTTGCGAGATGACCGGGTGATATCGTATTCAGCATGGCTCATCCCTCAGTCTTAATCTTCCATAATCGGTGGCTGAATACCGGCCCCGACTTTAATTGGTAGTTCGCTGTCCAGAATATAGGCATAGCTGAGCTGGTCAAAGGTTTTAAAGACCATGGCATAGCCAATACGCTCGCCTGGCAGCTGCACCCGTTCACGGGTTTTCGGATCGGTGACCACTTCGCCTTTTTGAGTTACAGCAAATACATGACCGGATTGCACGCCGTGCGCCTGACCACGGTCAATGGTGACCACACTGTGTTTAGCTGCGGTACCAATTGAACCCATCACGCGTACCACCTGGCCATCTGCTGCAATGTGTTCGGCATTGGTCGGGTAGAATAGGGTTGGTAACATCGGGTCATATTCTGGCAGCACACGATCGCCACGACGCACTTCGGCATTGTAGGTATCGGTCAGTTCCAGGGTGGTAATATCATTTTCACCGCGTACTGCAATACCGGATGCAACCTGAGTCAGCTCCAGACCGGCATTGTATTTTTTACCGTTGGCATCGGTGAAGATATACGGTTCGCCTTCACGATACACAGCATAACGCTGGCCAACTTGCAGACCCTGACCGCGGGCATAGACATTCTGGCCTTTGGCCGCCAGGACACGCTGATCCGCCGTGCCTAAAATATAAGGCGTCTGTTGCAAAGATTCAGGGGCAATAATGCTGGTACGTTCAAGCCAGTGCTGGATGTACTCCAGTGGAATCACCGGAATGGTATTGTTGAGTGACTCGACCCGGATTTGCGGCTGCAGGCTGGTGGTGTTACCGGTATAACGACGGATAATACCTTCACAGCCATCACCTTCATCTTTACCAATGATCGGGCGGCCATCATAGGTACACATCAGCAGGCGATCTCCCGGGAAAATCCAGTGCGGATTTTTCACGTGCTTGTTGCTGGCCCAGATTTCACGCCAGCGCAGCGGGTTTTGCAGAAACTTCTTGGAAATATCCCACAGCGTATCACCTTTTTTCACCACATACACATTAGGTGCATTGGCCTGTAAGGTCGGTGGGTTGATATTGCGTGCCGGTGCGGCCTGTACAGTACTGACTGCGCCCACCCCAAAACTGAAACAGACAGCAAGTGCCAGCGCCTGCTGTTTTAACCCCAAGGCACGAAAAGAAGATGTGCCCTTCAAAACCTTTTTCATTATCATAATTCCTAAAATTATGTATGTAGTTGCGTTATAATAACGATCTTACATACATTTTTTCGATGAAGCATTCCTTCATTCGGTTATTTGACCAATGGCAAAGCTGAGGACGTAATATGGCCTTATTACCTATTTTAAGTTTCCCCGATCCCCGTCTTCGTACCATTGCACAACCCGTCGAAGAAGTTACTGATGAAATTCGTCAGCTCGCCGCAGATATGTTTGAAACCATGTATGAAGCGCCCGGCATCGGGCTGGCTGCAACGCAGGTTGACCGTCATATTCAGCTGATTGTTATGGATCTGTCTGAAAACAAAGACCAACCGATGGTATTCATTAACCCCAAAATTACCCCATTGACTGAAGAAACCCAGCCTTATGAAGAAGGCTGCTTGTCAGTGCCTCAAATATACGACAAAGTTGAGCGTCCGTCACGTGTAAAAATTGAGGCAATTAACCTTGAAGGTCAAGCATTTGAGTTAGAAGCGGACGGACTTCTCGCTGTCTGTATCCAACATGAAATGGATCACTTAAATGGTAAGCTTTTTGTCGATTATCTGTCGCCATTAAAGCGCCAGCGTGCCCGTGAAAAAGTCGAAAAAGTGGTGCGTCAGCGTCAGAAAGTGGCGGTTAAACGCTAAACAGCCCTGCGACCAAAAGATCAGGACAAAACAGCCCAATTTCGATTGGGCTTTGTTATACTTGGGCCAGTCAAAAGCAGGAATATATGTTTGTTGATTCGTAGTGGTTTACTGCTCTCACTGATGGCAGTATTTTTACAGATTGCTGTTTTTTTACAGCCTTTGCTGCCGAAAGCCTATCAGGTGGCACCGGTCTGTGAAACCATTACGCGTGCGCTTTTATTGCCGGTTGATCATTCAGCGCATGGACATGCCCATTCCGAACATCTGTACAGTCAGCATCAACCAGTCATTTCAGATGACGGGCATAATCATCATGATGCCAATCATCAATGCCAGTACTGTACCGTGTACGGCAATCTCGTTTTACCGCCAGAACTCAGTGTGAAAGAAGTGCTTGATCGTATTCAAGTGCGTTTTATCGCTTTTGAAAAAGCTTTCCAGCATGTCTGGTTTGCACTGCAACGACTATTTCTTATTCCTCAGGGTAGGGCACCGCCACTGTTTGCATAAAACCGCGTTTGTTTTGCTTGGGTCTTGAATGACTTAAGCCGTGTTTTATATGTATTCCAGTGAGAAATGAAAAATGGCTCAGCCAAAATTCTTTTTACAGCCTCTTGTGGCTGCGATTTGTGTTGTTTGTTATTCACCAGTTGTGTTTGCAGAAACCCCAACACCCGTCCAAAGTCTGGCACCTATTGTGATGACTGCGCATCAGGGCAATGATGCCAACGGCCTGATTGTCCGTGCCGATCCGAAACAGCCAATTCAACCGATTCCAGCCACCGATGGCGCAGATTATCTGCAAAGTATTGTCGGTTTTAGCGCGGTCAACAGTGGCGCCGGCACCAATGGCGATGTAACTTTCCGGGGCATGTTTGGTTCGCGGATTAAAATTCTGACCGATGGCACAGAAAACCTGGGTGCCTGTCCGAGTCGTATGGATTCACCGACCTCCTATATTTCACCAGAAAGTTATGACCAGATTTCGGTAATTAAAGGCCCACAAACCGTGCAATATGCCAATACCGGTTCAGCTGCCACGGTGATTTTTGAGCGCCGTCCGGAACAGTTTGATGAAGATCAGCACTATCGTGGTCAACTGAGTGTGCTGGCCGGTTCATTTGGCCGTCTGGACCATAATATTGAGGTTGCAGCAGGCGACGAGCAGAAATATATTCGCCTAAATAGCAACCGTTCGGTATCGAATAGCTATCAGGATGGTGAGGGCAATACCGTGCCATCGGACTGGGAACGTTGGAATGCTGATGTAGCACTGGGCTGGACCCCGGATGCAGATACCTGGGTCGAACTGACTGGGGGGAAAGCCGATGGTGAAGCGGTGTATGCTGGCCGGATGATGGATGGTTCTAAATTTGCCCGTGAAAGTCTGGGTTTACGTGTTGAAAAACAGAACGTCACTGATGTGATCAAGAAAATTGAAGCGCAGGTTAACTACAACTTTAATGATCATGTGATGGATAACTATAGTTTGCGTCAAGTCGGCATGGCTGAGCATCATATGACCCACGAAATGGTTGAGGCTAAATCTGCCATGAATGTGACGCGCCGTACCTTGAATGCCCGAATGGCCGTCATTCATGAATGGGACAAGTTGCAGTTTATTACCGGTGTGGATAGTCAGAATAATAAACATGGCAAAGGGATGTATTCTGCAACCATGCCAAGAATGAACTCACCTGTTACAACAGATATGGAGTTTCAATCTATTGGTGGTTTTGGTGAGTTGGGTTATCAGCTGAGTGAGCAGAATCGTTTGGTGGGCGGTGTTCGTGTCGATCAGGTTGAAGTAGATGCGGTACAAACCGCACAGCAACGTCAGGAAACCTTACCGAGTGCTTTTATTCGTTTGGAAAACCAGCATCCTCATCATGATGCTAAAACCTATATTGGTTTAGGTTATGTAGAACGTATGCCGGATTACTGGGAATTATTTAGAACTGATTTGAATGGTGTCGAAGGTTCGACATTTAAGTATTTGGAGCCAGAAAAAACGTTACAGTTAGATATTGGCTATCAGCATGAGCATGGTGCCTTTAGTTCATGGGCATCAGCATATGCAGGTTTGATTAATGATTTTATTCTGATGACCTATGATCCAACTGAACAAGTTCCAATGATGAAGAATGCAGCAGACTCACGTAATGTTGATGCCACCATTGCTGGAGCTGAGGTGGGGATAGGGTATCAGTTTACTGATGCTATTCAAGCAGATGTCAGCGCAATGTATGCCTGGGGTGAAAACACCACTGACAATACGCCGTTGCCACAGATTGCACCGCTTGAAGGTCGTGTAAACTTACGTTATATCCAGGATCGTTATACCTTGGGGGCCTATTGGCGAATCGTGGATGGTCAAAACCGGATTAGCCAGAATCAGGGCAATATCGTAGGTTATGATCTAAAAGAAAGTGCAGGTTTCAGCACTTTGTCCTTAAACGGCACGTACCATCTTTCCGATGGGGTTGATCTTTCTGTGGGAATCGACAACGTTCTAGATAAGACCTATACCGAGCATTTAAATAAGATGGGGGCGGCCGGTACAGGTCTGCCAATTACCCAGCAGTTCAACAACAGTGGCCGTAATTATTGGGCACGAATGAGCTTTAAATTCTAATTAGCTCGAAATGCAGACAAAAAGCAGGGCGAAAGTCCTGCTTTTTATTTTTAAAATTTTATAAAATTTATTTATTTCAATAGCTTAATATAAATTGATATTTCCAAATAAAATAACGAATATTTTTCTTAAAATATTTTTTATAAATAAAACAATTATTTATAAATTTTTTGGATTATAAAATAAACACACGTTTCAGAAGTTTTAAAAAAGGTATTGCAACCCCTCTGAAATCCTGTAGAATGCACATCCATCGGCGGTGATGTTGATAAAAACTTGTTGATAAACAAGGATTTAGCTAAAATGGTTGAGTTCTGGTTTAGGTGATAGGTTTAGAAATAAAATCAACATTGCATGTTGACTTTCTAAAAATAGAGAGTAATATAGCCGACCTAGCTTGATGCTGACGAAGCATCGAGAAGATCATTAAGAGATTATGAAGAACAACTTGTGTGGA
>NZ_VPBE01000015.1:0-69072 GCF_013418895.1 Acinetobacter sp. YH12116
GCTTTATCCGTTTTATTTAGCATGGACATGCCTTTGGCAAAGGCTCTTACTCGTGAAGGATTAGCCACACAAACCTTTACACCTGCATCATATAGATAATATCCCAAATTCTCATGATAAACCGAAGCCGCTTCCATGATTGCTGTCACTTGATTAGGTTCAATTTTAAGAGTGATGAGCCATTTGAGCAGACTGCCAAAGCCACTTTCTGTATTAGTAAATATTTTATTTTTTCTTTTTCCAGTCAAACCTTGAGGAAAAATGCAACAATCTATTTTGGTTTTACTGACATCAATACCTAGCATAATCATGGTGATATTCCTTGAGTTTAAGCTATAATTTTTATCCCATTAACCATCATCTTACCTTGTGAATACAGCATCAAAGTGCTTAGTTACCGTTCAGAGTTGTATGAGGGATAAGGGCAAATTGTAGGTTTTATCTCAGGTTCAAATTTAAGATTTTAGCAGCACTCCAAACTCTACAATTTGCGTATAGTGGTAGCTAATCACTATATCAATCAAGATACAAGAAGCACTGCTTCGTAAGGGTGAGGGGATAGATAATTAGAGAAATTAGCCTTACTTTTGTCAGGGAGATGAGAAACACTACTTCGCAAGGGGAAGTTAACAATAAAAAAAGCCCCTACATGAGTAAAGGCTCTATAAATCACAAAGACTTACTTATTACATGCAGGCTGTGAACGGTCAATAATTTGAGTACCTTCTACACGGTAACCAATTTGACCCACGAGGAATGCTTGGTTCAGTTGAGTAATGACAACATCTGAAAGTGCCACAGCACAAGAGTCTTTTTCAATTGCACGATCAATAGCAGTTTTGAAATTAGGAATACCTAAAGGGAATAGTACAACAGGAACTTTATCTTCCCCTTTCACACGTTCACCTTTTACAAATTGGTTTGAGTTTAAATTATAGTTTTTGGTAGATGCTACAGTCATATCTGCCATACGAACTGAACAGCCAGTAAATACAATTGTTGACATTGCCAGAACTGAAACTAGTAATTTTTTCATATATACCCCGAATAATTATAAAGATAAAAGCGAGTAGATTTTATATTTAAAGAAATAAAAATCAACAATTTAATTTTAAATTTTGATCTAATTGGAGGTGAGGTTAGAGGTGCTAAACTGAGTTTTTAATAGAACTGTATTATATGAATCTTTAAAGCTTTTCATTTATAAAAAAAGCCCCTACAACGTAGAGGCTTTTTCTCATCTTAATCTAACAATTAAGACACTTTATCACCCGGCTTCGCGCCAGATTCAGGTGAAATCACCCAAACACCGTTGCCATTGCCCGCAGCGAGTACCATACCGTTTGAAATACCAAAACGCATCTTACGTGGTGCAAGGTTTGCATTCACAGAGAGTAATCGCTATTTATAGAATGGGATATAAGAAAGACTATTATTTTGATTGATTTAATATTTTCTCAATGTCCTTAGAGAAATCGACAAGCTCGAACTCTCCAGTATCGCAATTTGCTAACTTACAAACTTCTTCTTCATACTCATCAGAACCCATTGAAGCTATCGCTTTTTGCTTCCAATACTCTGCTTTTTTTATACTTTGTAACTTTTTAGGTAATCGAAAATTATACTCATCGACAAGTGTTCTTTGTGCGATAGGTGAACCTTGTTCGCCTGCTTTTTCTAAGAATTTTAGATATTTGGTGGGATCATATTCAAAGTGTTGAGCTAGTAAATACGAGGCATAAGCATTATTTTGATCTGATAATTTTTCAATAGGGCTTATATCAATTTCAGATTTTAGTTCAGTTTCTTTGAAGAATAATACGAATTCAAGAAGAGCCATAGATGCAGATGGATCACCCTGTAAAATATATTTATTTAAGGTCGCAAGGTATTTTCTTTTTTCTACATTAATATACTGATTGATCTTTGCTTCATTATTTTCTTTTAATAATTGATCTAATTCAGGTGAATATGAAATTGAGTTCGGTGCTGATGGATCAGACATTAATGAATTTATAAGCTTTTGATATTTATCTTTCGCTATTTGAATAGTCGGACTAAATTTATATGTTATTTCATTTTCAGTGGAATGTACCATCAGTGAGATGAACAAACTAATAATCAATATGGATATTTTTCTTAACATGGTTGTACCTTTTTATATGAAAAAGGCTTCCGAAGAAGCCTTATTTTAAAAATATCAATTAAGACACTTTATCACCTGGTTTAGCACCAGATTCAGGTGAAATCACCCAAACACCGTTGCCATTGCCCGCAGCGAGTACCATACCGTTTGAAATACCAAAACGCATCTTACGTGGTGCAAGGTTTGCCACCATCACCACCAGTTTGCCTTTTAAGTCTTCAGGCTTATAGAACTCACGAATACCGCTAAATACGTTACGTGGCTCAGCTTCACCCACATTTAACGTCAATTGAAGAAGCTTGTCAGAACCCTCAACGTGAGCTGCTTCTAAGACTTCAGCCACACGTAGGTCAACTTTCATAAAATCATCAATATTAATGATTTCAGCTTCACCGACTTTCGGTTCTGGCTTTTTCTCAGCTTTCTTCTCTTTTTTCTTTTCCGCTTTTGGTGCTTCCGCAGGCGCAGCTAAAGAATCTTTAGATGCATCGACCATCGCTGCGACCGCTTTCGGGTCAACACGTTGCATGAGCGGTTGGAACAATGCAATTTCATGACCAACTAATACAGTTTTACGTGATGCAAAGTCAAAGCTGTCGAGTTGTAAGAAGGCTTGAACTTGTTCAGCCAATGTTGGCAATACAGGCGCCAAGTAAACCGCCAATTGACGGAACAGGTTAATCCCGACAGAACACACATCATGCACTTGCTGTTCTTCGCCTTCAATTTTCGCAAGCGCCCAAGGCTTTTTCTCGTCGATGTATTGGTTGGCTTTATCCGCCAGTGCCATAATTTCACGAATCGCAGTAGAGAATTCACGTGCTTCGTATGCTTGCGCGATTGAATCACCAGCGTCAATAAAGCTTTGCACCAGTTCAGGCTCGGCACAGGTTGCACTTAACTTGTTATCAAATTTGGTGTTGATGAATTTGGCACAACGGCTGGCAATATTCACTACTTTACCCACCAAGTCAGAGTTTACTTTCTGCACAAAATCATCCAGATTCAGGTCAGAATCTTCAACTTTATCAGACAGTTTAGAGGCAAAGTAGTAACGTAAGTATTCCGGATTCAGATGCTGTAAATAGGTTTCTGCTTTAATGAAGGTACCGCGAGATTTCGACATCTTCTGGCCGTTTACAGTCAAGAAACCGTTTACAAATAAACCGGTTGGGGTGCGGTAATTAGCACCTTCCAACATTGCTGGCCAGAACAGCGCGTGGAAATAGACAATATCTTTACCAATGAAGTGATAGACCTCATTGTCAGAATCTTTTTTCCAGTAATCATCAAAATTCAGGTCTGGACGTTTGGTTTTGACGTAGTTTTCAAAGCTCGACATATAGCCGATAGGTGCATCGACCCAAACGTAGAAATATTTATTTGGCGCATCTGGAATTTCAAAGCCGAAGTAAGGTGCATCACGGGAGATGTCCCAATCGTTCAGGCCATTGTCAAACCATTCATCTAACTTGTTGGCAATTGATACCGGCAAACGGCCTTCATCACGGGTCCATTTTTGCAGGTATTCACCAAAGTTTGGCAATTTAAAGAAGTAGTGATCCGATGATTTTTCAATCGGCGTGGCACCGCTTAACGTCGATTTCGGATTTAACAGTTCAGTGGCGTTATACGTGGTTCCGCAGACTTCACATGAGTCGCCGTACTGATCTTCGGCTTTACATTTCGGGCAGGTGCCTTTAATGAAGCGGTCCGACAGGAACATGCCTTTTTCCGGGTCGAACAGTTGTGTCACAGGACGAACGGCAATATTGCCGGCATCACGGTTCTTGAGATAAATTTCTTGCGCGCGCGCCTTGTTGGTGTCGCTATGGGTGGAATCATAATGATCAAAATCGACCTTAAAGCCGGCAAAATCACGCATATGTTCGGCCTGAACATTGGCAATCTGCTGTTCTGGTGAAATACCGTTGGCTTCAGCACGTAGCATGATGGCGGTACCGTGAGCATCATCCGCACAGACATAAGTCACTTCATGGCCCATTGCACGCATGGCACGAACCCAGATATCTGCCTGGATATAACCGAGTAAGTGGCCCATATGGATTGGACCATTGGCGTATGGAAGGGCGTTGGTGACTAAAATTTTACGCACGGATTAACTCTCTCATTCGTATTCATTATGCAATGTCCGCGATTTTACCTTAGATGATGCAGGCTTGCACAAGGGAATCGGTGAATTCTTTTCAGGACCGGATAAAATCTGCATTTCTGTGCCGAAAAAACAGAAAAAACCAAGTCTTTGACTAAGATTTATAATTCCTGTGGCTGTGCTGGCTTAACCTTCGTTTAAATACCCGTTAAACTAGGGCATTCGGTTGTATATCCAGATTTGGAGTAACTTTATGTCGTGGCTTTCTTCACTAAAATCGGTCTTTGCTCCTGCACAGGAGGTGAAAGAGGAAGAAATCCAGAAGGTACTGCAAAACTATGTACTTCCTGCTTCCCAAAACGCACTCAAAGAGCGTATTTCTCAGGTCAATGTACAGGGACAAATCCTGCAATTAACTATCAATACTTATCCGGAAGAAAAACAGTATTTGCAGCAGATTCATGATGAACTGGCCGATGTACTCGAGCAATGCGGCATCAAGGAACTGAATCTGCATGTGGTGCAGCAAAAAACCGGAGCGAAAAAAGAGGGCGGCTGTGGTCATAACCATGCCGAAGGGGAAAGCTGTTCCAGCAAACCACAAGCTGCAGCAAAATCCAATCTGCCACCTGTGGTCGATGCTTCGGCAAGTTCAGATGCGCTCAAGCAAGCCAATGCCAACTATCAACCCCAGCAAGAAGAAGCGCCAATTCAAAAAGCTGCACCGCAGCAGCGTGATGTGCCAAAACATCCACGTATTCAAAACGTAATTCTGGTGTCGTCCGGTAAAGGCGGGGTTGGAAAATCAACCACCACCGTTAATCTGGCCTTGGCGATGCAACAGCTGGGTCTGAAAGTGGGTGTATTGGATGCCGATATTTATGGCCCGAGTATTCCAACCATGCTCGGCAATGCCGGCCAAACCCCGATGATTGAAGCCGAGCATTTTGTGCCTTTAGATGCTTATGGGATGGCGGTGCTGTCGATTGGTCATTTAACTGGTGATCATAATACCCCGGTGGCTTGGCGTGGACCAAAAGCTACGGGTGCCCTGATGCAGTTATTCAATCAGACCTTGTGGCCAGATTTAGATGTACTGGTGATTGATATGCCGCCGGGAACCGGTGATATCCAGTTAACCCTGGCGCAGCGTATTCCGGTCACGGGTGCCGTAATTGTCACTACACCGCAAAACGTAGCCTTAATGGATGCGACCAAAGGCATTGAGCTGTTTAACCGTGTACAGATTCCGGTGATAGGTGTGATTGAAAATATGTCGACGCACATCTGTTCTAACTGTGGTTTTGAAGAGCAAATTTTTGGGACCGGTGGTGGCGATCAACTGGCCGAGCAATACGATATTCCATTACTGGGCCGTTTGCCGCTGAATGTGCAGATTCGTGAAAATGCCGATGCCGGTAAACCTTCTGTGATTGCCGAAGATGATGCAGCTGACAGCTATCGGGAAATTGCTCAAAAAATTATAGATAAGCTGCCAAAAGTGGACAAAGACCAGAACCGTATTTTTTAATTCTGTAATGTAGCGAATAGAAAAAAGCCCAATCTTCTGATTGGGCTTTTTGTTTTAGGCAGACGATAAACCGGATGGCGTCGATTTTTGCTTTCGGGCTTGCAGTACATTAACGGCCACTGCAATTACCACCATGATGGTACCGGCAATATCGGTATAGGTTTCTGGAATAATCATCATTAAGGCACCCACCCCCATGAAAATTCGCCAGAACCAGTTTAAACCGGTTTTGAAATAGCCCTCGACCGCAGCGCCCAAGGCCAGAATTCCAATAACCGAGGTCACGGTAATGCTGACAATGGTGGTCCAGGCCGGGAAGGCAAATTCACGCGCATTAACGGCAACATTGGTGGTATCAATCATCAGCATGGCCGGGTTATA
Organism: Acinetobacter sp. YH12116; assembly: GCF_013418895.1. Classification (NCBI taxonomy): domain Bacteria; kingdom Pseudomonadati; phylum Pseudomonadota; class Gammaproteobacteria; order Moraxellales; family Moraxellaceae; genus Acinetobacter; species Acinetobacter sp. YH12116. The sequence continues at coordinate 6,172 of NZ_VPBE01000015.1, forward strand.
TACAAACAGGAACGGCACAATAAAACCGGCCAGTGACAGTTTCAGTGCTTGAAAACCAGTCCGCATCGGGTCACCGCCAGCAATCCCGGCACCGGCAAAGGCGGCCAGCGCTACTGGCGGGGTAATATTGGCAAACAGACCAAAATAGAACACAAACATGTGCGCCACCAGGGTCGGAATATCAAAATGGGCCAAAGCCGGCGCAGCCATGGTCGCGGTAATGATATAGGCCGGAATTGAAGGCAGGCCCATGCCCAGAATCATGGAGGCCAGCATGGTAAAGAACAGGGTCAGGAACAGGCTGCCCGCACCAATACTCATAATGGATGAGGTCATGACGGTACCAAAACTGGTCAGGCTGACCACCCCAATAATAATTCCGACCACCGCACAGGCTGCCATCACCGATAAGGACTGCCGGGCGCCATCGGCCAGGGCATCCAGAATCTCCTGAATCCCCATACGGGTAGATTTTCTAAAGGCTGCCACAATAACCGTAAGCACAATGGTATACACCGCGGCATAACTGACCGGAATTGACTGGAACAGGAAAAACACCAGCGCCACAATCGGAATCAGCAAATGCCCGCGCTCTTTCAGCACCTCTTTAACCCGGGGCAAATCTGCTTTGGGTACCCCTTTAAGGTTGTCTTTCCCGGCACGAAAATGGACTTGGGCCATCACGCCTAAAAAGTACAACAGCGCCGGCAGGGTCGCGGCTAAGGCAATGGTACCATAACTGACCCCGGTAGTTTCCGCCATAATAAAGGCACTAGCGCCCATCACTGGCGGTAAAATCTGTCCACCGACCGAAGCACTGGCTTCCACCGCGCCGGCAAAATTTTTGTGATAGCCAATCTTTTTCATCAGCGGGATGGTAAAGGAACCGGTGCCGACCACATTGGCCACTGCCGTACCATTAATACTGCCCATAAAGCCACTGGAAATAACCGCCACCTTGGCCGGGCCACCCTGTTTATGTCCGGCCAGTGCCATGGCCAGATCATTAAATAATTTGCCCATCCCCGATTTGGCCAGAAAAGCGCCAAATAAAATAAACAGGAAAATGAAAGTCACCGATGCGCCAATCGCCGATGAATACAGGCCTTCGGTTTTCAGATACATCTGCCCGAAAATATCACTCACGGTATAAGGCCGGGTCAGTAGCCGTTCCGGCATCCAGTTAAAATGACTGATAAAAGGATAAGCCAGGAAAATCAGCCCGAGAATCGGCAGCATCCAGCCCATGACCCGTCGTGCTGCTTCGACCACCAGCACCACGGTCATAATTGAAAACACAATATCCAGCACATTGGGAATCCCGCCGCGGGTGGTCATAATGGCCTGATATTCTTTCCATAAATATAAAAATGAAGCGAGAGAGGCGAGGGCCAGAATCCAGTCGAACCAGGCCACATGCTGGCGGGAACTGGACTGTCGTGCCGGATAAAGCAAAAATACCAGCACCAGACCAATGGCCACGTGCGCCGAGCGTTGTAGCAGCTCTGGAAGCGGGTTAAAGGTAATAAACAGATGAAACAGCGAATAGCTGATGGCAATCGCGGCAATAAACCAGCTGACCGATTTGCTAAGAGGTTGGCGCGTGACCGATTCCCGGTCAAATTTTTCCAGCAGGGCCTGCTGTTCTTTTTCATCCAGCTGTTCAATGGTTACTTTTTCTTGTTGTGTCATACGCAGTCTCCTTGACCCCACCATTTCCAGAACGGTCGTTGCTGTACCGAAAAATGCACCACCGTGTAATCAGGAAAATCTTCGGCTATGGGCCAGCGTTTCTGATTGATCTGGAGCTGTCCTTGCATACGGCGTGAAATGGTCCAATGTAATTCTTTTAAATGATGATTGACCTGCATACGTACCTGGCCATTGGCTTGGCGCAGCACAGGATAATGATCCGGTGTACCGGCACCAAAGGACACCAGGTCGGTATGCGTTAAAATAAAATGCTGATCTTCACGCTGATAATGTTCCTGCCAGCGGGTTTTTTCTACCGAATGTTGCCACTGCAACTGAAACTGTTGCGGGCGAATCACACAGCTGGTGTTAGGACCTTTGTGACTCTCTTCAATCTTGACCAGGGTATAACTTTGCGGAAACCACAAGCCGAGCAGGATGATCAGCATCAACAGAAAAAGTGCAGCCCAAACTGCACTTTTATAGCTGAACATTAAGGTGCTGCCACCTCATCATAATAACGTTTCGCCCCTGGGTGCAGCGGTGCAACCAGACCTTGCTGGGCTTTTTCCAGAGTAATATCTGTAGCGGCCTGATGGGCATTGGCCAAATTGCCTAAATTGTCAAAGAAGGTTTTGGTCAGCTTATACACATCATCTTCAGACAGGTCGGAACGTACCACCAAGGCATTCATAATGGCTGCGGTCTGCACATCTTCTGTATTGCCATACGTGCCTTTTGGAATCACCATCGGCAGGAAGTAAGACTGGTTCTGGGCAATCTGTTTGACTTTGTCTGCATTAATACTCACCAGTTGCAGATCAAAACTCTGCTGTAGTTCCATCAATGATGAATTTGGAATACCACTGGTCAGGAAGGCCGCATCCAGTTTGCCACCTTTTAAGGCATCGGCGGCTTCGGCATAACCTAGGTAATCGACTTTGACATCGTCATAGCTAATCCCAAAACCATTCAGCAGGGTACGCGCATTAACTTCCACCCCGGAGTTTTGTGCACCCACGGCAATACGTTTGCCTTTTAAATCTTCAATAGAGCGAATCCCGGATTTTTTTGAAGCCACAATCTGCACGTAGTTAGGATATAAAGCCGCAATTTGCTGCACATTGCCAATTTTATCTTTAAAGCTGCCTGTGCCCTGAATGGCTTCGGTCAGACTGTCACTCATCACAAAAGCCATTTCGACTTTATTCTGTTTTAGCAGATTCAGGTTTTCAACCGAAGCGCCGGTGGTCTGGGTTTTGGAATTAACGCCGTAGGTTTTGTTATACAGTTCGGCCAGACTGGTCCCGATCACGTTATAGGGACCGGAGGCACCGCCCGTGGCAATACTGACAAAACGGGTTTGCAGTTTGTCGGCAGCAGCGGCACTGCTTTGTGGATCGGCCTGGGTGTTGTTCTGGCCTGGATCATTGGAACAAGCACTTACACCAGCTAAGGCCAGCGTCAGTAAGGTCAGTTGCGTCCATTTTTTCATTGACTTCTCCTGTGATTATTATCGTCATCCATTGTTGAAATATTGAAAGATTTCAAACTTAAAGCTGGTTCTGGTTATTCTGATTAAGGCAGCTTGTTGAGTTAAAAATTAACCGAATAATTTGAACTTGAACAGTTTTTTTACGCATTTATACAATTGGGGGAGAGTAAAAATGGACTAAAAACCCTTGATACATTAGAGATGAACGGCCCAGTTTTGATGACTGTTATATATTCTTTAATATGTTTTTAAGCTTATGATAATTAATGATAAATATATTGTAATTGACTGTGTTTTTAGTTGAGGAATTCCTCTGTTTTGCTGCACAATGAGGCCAGTTACAATTTATTTTTTGCCTATGCCTTGCAACTCCATTACATTTGCAGCATTCGCGCATGAGGCTGGCTATGATTTCATGGTTTTTTATTGGTTTGGTGATCACCATCTTGTTGACACCTGGTCCAACCAACACCTTGCTGGCCTCTTCCGGAATTCAGGTCGGCATCCGTAAATCTTTTCATTTAATTCCCGCCGAAGCCTTTGGTTATCTGATTTCCATTACTCTATGGGGCATGCTAATCGGGCAGGTGTCGAGCCAGTTACCGTTATTGCCCACTGTGCTAAAACTGTTTAGTGCGGTTTATATCATTTATCTGGCCATCAAGTTGTGGCGTACTGCCAATGTCGAACAGCAGTTTCAGCAGCCGACCATTCGCGCGCGTGAACTGTTTGTGGCCACTTTACTAAATCCGAAGGCCTTGCTGTTTGCTTCTGCAATTTTTCCGGCCATCACCTGGACCAGCGCCGCACATTATGTGGCACATATTCTGATGTTTCTGATCCTGATTATTCCCATTGCATTTTTCTGGACCCTTGTTGGTTCCTTTTTGGCTAATAATAAAATCCGCTGGCTCAATCCGGCCAATCTGCAAAAAACCGCATCCTTGCTGCTGTTCAGTTTTTCAATTCCTCTAAGTTATTCGGCGCTTTTAAGGCTTTAAACGCCCCATCTGCAGCGGGCAGAAAAGTCGACTTCATGCCTGCTTATTTCCATTGGTGCCGATTTCAGTTAAAGTACAGCGCAGTAAAACATTCGCTTTTGGATAGAAATAAATGGCAATTAAGTCTGATCGTTGGATTCGCGAAATGAGCGAAAAACACGGCATGATTGAACCGTATGCACATAATCAGGTTCGATTTGATGAAAATGGCAACAAACTGATTTCCTATGGCGTTTCAAGTTATGGTTATGACGTCCGTTGTGCGCGTGAATTTAAAGTATTCACCAATGTCCATTCTGCCATTGTTGATCCAAAAAACTTTGATGAAAAAAGCTTTATTGATATTGAATCGGATGTCTGCATTATTCCACCAAACTCGTTTGCCTTGGCGCGTACAGTTGAATATTTCCGTATTCCACGTAATGTTTTAACCGTGTGTCTGGGCAAATCGACCTATGCGCGCTGCGGTATTATTGTCAATGTCACGCCGCTCGAACCAGAGTGGGAAGGGCATGTGACCTTGGAATTCTCTAATACCACCAACCTGCCTGCACGTATTTACGCGGGTGAAGGCGTTGCACAGATGCTGTTCTTTGAATCAGATGAAGTGTGTGAAACCTCCTATAAAGATCGTGGTGGTAAATATCAGGGCCAAACCGGGGTAACCTTACCGAAAGCCTGATAGTGGAAACTTAAAATAAAAACAAGCGAGCCGTTGTGCTCGCTTGTTTCTTCTCCAATTCATTCATCGGAAAAACGGGCTTTTTGGCCCGTATTTTTTTGCAATTGATAAATTATTACGCATAATGAACAACAATTATGACTTGGTAATCGCATGTTTTTAAGGATAAAAACACATAAATAAATAGCCAAGTTCTGGATAAATAAAAGAATGATGCGGAGCATCTGGGAATAGGATGGTCGAGATGACTGAATATGGAATTGGCCTAAATTTTAGAAAAAGTTGCTTAGCTGCCTTGGTCGGGATGTTGCTAAGTTCTCCTGCATATGCTTTACAGAATCTATCCGATGAACATCTGGCAAATACCACAGGTGAAGGGATTGCCTTGCTTCCTGAAAATTTCAAAATGGTATTTCAGCGCCCGAATGATGAGTCTGCGGCATCAAGTTATACCCGTAATCTCGATAATCCGGAACAATATGACACCGGTTTTATTCGCATCATTCCGGTAGGTGAAAATTACGATAATTTAACCCTCAGTCAGACTGATGCTGCCAATCAGAGAACCAAAGCGGATATTTTTATTTATGGTCTGGCGCTCTCTGAAACCAATAACAATATGAACCAGCGCTATAGTAATCAGGGGTTTGATTGGGGCAGTGCTGCGAATCCCTGGTTATTTCGCGCTGGTACAGCCGAAAATATCCGTCAATTTGACAGTACGAATGCAGCGGCCGATATCAGTTATATTTCTTTAGAAGCTCCTTTGGCCAAAGTGGATGCTGATGATCAGGACAATAATATTAAACTTGGGCTTTGGTTAGATGCTTTTTCACGCAGCTGGAACTCAAGTAACAAGGTGGACCCAATTACGGGGGCACCTGTCACGACCGATGCGGTCAATGATCCTGACTTATTAAAAAATCAGCGAATTCGTTTGCAATTGGTGGCCAATGGTCTAAGCCTGAGTGGTTCACAGGTTCGACTGTTTCAAACCATGCCTTCTACCAATGCGGTAGAAAGTCAGACTTTAGGTATGGCCAGTCTTATCCGTCTGAATACCAATGATAATCCTGAAGTTCTAATTTATGAAAATACCCAGGCCAATAAAGAACTGCTCAATGCCAGAGGTTTGCGTATAAGTACAGCAACCCTCAATGATGGTACCGCGGTTACGCCTGCACTCGACCGTTCTTTAGCCCCAATTTTCCATGCTGAAGAGGGTTTGTATTTGTATAGCCCTAACATCAATTTAGTGCTCGGCAATATGCACCAACCGTTTATTTTGGGCTCGGAAGGCCAGAATATTATTTTAGAAGTGACCCGCATTCCGAATGTCCCTGAAATTTATAAACAGATTTATACCTATTATGCCGATATTGATGGTGATAACACCGAGATCAACCCTGCTGACTATAAAGGCTCAACCTGTAATGTTGCTTATTGTGGCTCTAATATTTCCCAAGTACTTTCAGGGGCAGGAACCACCAACTATCAGGGAACCAATGCAACACATAGCAGTATTTCAATTGGTAGTGTGACACGTGATCCGACCACGAATCTGTTAAAAGCCAACACTGCGAGTAATTCTACCGGTGTGGTATTTAGAAGTCCGCATGCAACTACAGCACCTGTAAACTTGGGCTCGGTGGCAATTGATGGTGTGCTGATCCAGCACTTGAAGTTTAAGACCACGGGACTATAAGAGGGAATTTGAGATGCTGAAAAAAATCTGCTTTCCACTGGCTCTTTGTGTCAGCACATTCAGTTCTGCTCAACTGGTCAGTTTAAATCAAGATGAACTGTTAAATACGGTCGGGCAGGGCGGTGCCGATTTAAGCTGGACGCTTTCTTTAAACCATAAATATGCCAATGACATGAGTCTCAAGAATATTTCCGAACTCAGTAATGGTGAGGTCACTACGGCAAATTATCAGTATGAATGTAGCAATGATGTGTTATGCCGTTTTGCTTTTTCTCCCAATAATCATCGTGATGAAAATGGTCAGAAGTGGCTGGTGTTTAAACAGATTCAAGGCACGATTCAGATTGATAAATTCTCCTTGGAAGGCACCACCATTATTAATAAGGATAAAAATCCACAAACAGCGATGCTGCTTAAATTTTATGATCAGCATCCTCTGAAAATCAGGAATCTAGGTTTTGCGAGTCTGGCGGTTGAGTCAGGTAATGAAGGTTATTTAAACAATACCCGATATACCACCTATAACAATGGTTCTCAGGTTCCTTCATTTGATCAGGGACAGGAACAGGGATTTATGGGACTGAATGTTCATGGCAACTTGCATCTGTCAGGAGATATCAAAATTTTCAGTTATAACTGCTCAGGAGCTGCAACCAGCCGCTGTTAAGCGTTGGGATTTCAAAAGGACATTGAAATGAATAAAACAATAAAATTAAATGTACTTGCCTTATCTATCTGTTTAGCTCAGCAGGCATACGCACTACAGCCTATTTCTGATCGTAGTCTCAGTCAGGTGACAGGGCAGGATGGTATTTCTATTACCCATGAAGTTTCGAAGGTGACAATTGATCAATTGAACTGGGTGGACTATCACAATACCGGAAGTATGAAACTGGGGATGCATGATATTGAAGTGCTCAGCTCGGGGGGGCAGAATATTAAAAGTACCCTTGATGTTGACGTTGGTACCACAGCAAATGGTGTCGGCATGCATATCCAGGCGAGTATTTCACCATTTAAATCTACGGTTCAGAACATCATGCTCATTTGTGAGCCGAACTGTGGTGATAACCAAACGGATCAGAACCTGGGGTCTTTAAGCTTTCATACTATTTCACCACTACGTTTTAACTTAATTACCAGTAATGGATTATTTAACCGAAATGATCTGGCTCATTTAGATTTTGAGCTTAAAAATGCCAGTATTTCTTATGGTCTAAATGGCCAGAACCTGACCTTAAAAGATTTTAACTTTAACCTGTCTGCAGATGGATATATGTATCTGGATCAGGATGAAGGGATTGTGCTGGCAACTAAAAACAGTCCTACTGGCCAAGACCATATTGTAAATTTAGGACGGGTAGAAGATCTGACCAATGTATCCGATAACCGGTCAGGAGCAACCAATCCAGGGGTGAATATCGATTTACGTTATGGTCCAGAGGGAAGCCAGAATAACCTGATTCGTATGGGGGCTTCTGGAGCAGTGACCAACGGTAAGCTCTTTATTAATGCTAACCAGGCTGGAATTGGAAAGTTTAATACGGTTAGTCGTAATTCAGGCGATTTGACTGAAACAACACGGCAAGCCGGTGGTTATGATATAGCCGGCCCGGGTGGTTTACATCTGGGTATGTCTGCCGAATTTACCCGAGAAGGCAACCCGCTACTCAATGGCAGGGCTCCGACTACACTCGAGATTGGGCATACAGGTACAGGCAGCTATGCAATTGAATTTTCTAACTTATCGCCACTTGCAGTACGTGATAGTAATAATGTTGATGACTTGACTAAACGCAACGCCTATATTGATTTTGGTGATATTTTTATTAATACCGTTCAGGCCAAATCTTTAAACTTTATTATCAATGAGAATATGCAAAAGGTGCTGGGCAGTAATACTCTAGAATTGATTTATAACATTAGCCCTGATCAGAATGCACAGAATTTAGCGCTTATTGCGGTGCGAGGTATGGATTTTCAGGCCATCGCGCGTAAGGCCAGATTCATTTCAGATAACTCGATTGATGCCATTACCGCGACTTCTGGCGAGTGGGGGATTGGTATTCCAATCTTTAACTTAAATACCAACCTGGCTTTGTATGCAAAAAATTATAGTCGTAATGGCATTGACCGTTCTGGTTTAGGTTATAACCTGGCACTTTCGACGGAAGGCTATGGTATTGACCAGAAAACAGGTGCACCAAGTACAACCTCTATTCTGATTATTGATGGTGCGACCGGTAAATACAGTGGTGAAGAAGTCAACTATTATGCGGGCCTAAGAAATATAGATGCGTACTTGAAATCGGATGGGGTGATTGGTTTTGAAGAAGATGGCATTTATGTCAAGGCAGATAACTTGCTGCTGGCTGCAAAAGCTGAAATTGCAATTGGTCAGTTGCCAGGCTCTTTATATAACTGTGCTGAAGTAGAATGTCAGAACCGGGTAGTTCCTATCGATAACTTTGCCAGAAAAGATGACATCTTGGCTTCTTTAGCCTTCAAGCTTGATGGTAAAGGTGAACTTATGATTATTCCTGGTCTTGAGTCCACGAATGCCACACCCGATACTAATTTTTTATCTTTAAAAGCAAATTTTGAATTTAATCCGATTGCAGAGACAGATAAAGATAATCCAAGTGTTTTGGGCAGTTATATCAGCCTGATTAATGAAGACCGGAATGGCGTCGGGACTAAAACCTCCAGTGTAAATTTAAACAAAATGCAAGGTCATGTTGGTTTAGATGCCCGTGTTCTAGTGAAACAAGATACGGTGGTCTTAGATAATCAGGTGAACTTTAATTATAAAGCGACAATGCAGTCTGGATTGGGACAAGCTTTTAAAGCAGAAATGGCGATGTCTCCATCTGGAACGATGCAAAAAATTGCTGATTTTGCCATTCCTGGTGGCAATATGCGTAGCACTTTAGGGATCACACCACGCTAAGTAGATGAAATTAGCTTAAGGATTTGAGTATGAAAAAAACAATAATAATGTGGGCTCTTATAGGTTCAGCTTTATCCATGACGAACACAAGTCATGCCTTATCTGTGCTTGAAGATGCTGAATTATCGGATGTGACAGGACAGGCTCTATTTTCTGTCGTGAAAGAGACAGATGCTAGTCAAGGTTTAGATTTTTTTAAACTGGGAATTGATGCTGAGTTATCACTAAATGCCAATATTAAATCCTTGCAACTTGGCTGTGGCGGTGAAAATGGTGCGGGTGCTTGTGATATTGATATCTCTGCACTGTCATTGGGCTGTGTGGTGGGTGCGAGTGGAAATTGTATTACCTTACCTACCAATATTGCAGGACAGCCCAAAGGTCAAGATTTTGATAACAGTTTAAGTAATCAAAAAGAGTTAAGAGATTTTGTCTTAACGAATCCCTTTTTCCAATTTGCGATCAAAGGAGGCGACCAAGCTGCAACTCGTGAAGTGGTCGGGGTAAGAGTGGGTGCGGATAAAGCCCAAGGCCCGATGAGCATTGGTGCTATGAATAATTTTAGTGGTTATTTAACTGGAATCAATAATTTATATATTCAGGCACAAACCAATGTGGCGGTTACCTGTAAGCAGGGAACAGCAAACTGTTCCGATGCAGATGCTTCAAAGTATTCTCAAGATTTCGTTGGTGATTATGGTCTTCTTGCTGGTGGGGAAAAGCAACAATATGAAGCAAGTGCATATTTAGGGGTTAAAAATGCTGAAATCCTTAATCTTCTTGGTGCTGTAACTGTGGAATATCGTGACCAGACGATTAATACAGCAGCAGCTCAACGGGAAAACTTAGGTATTGTCGCAAACGGAAATCGTATGACCCAAGTACAAATCCATGGTTTGCAATTAGGAAGCTTGGTCGATGAAGTTGTACAAAATCTGACAATTAACCAAATGTGTACCGGTCATGATCCTGGCAAGTGTAGTGCTATTGGTACAGAAACGATTGGAAATACGTTATTGCCTTTATTACGTACAGGAATTCAAATTTATATGAAACAGGAAACATTAAAAGGTTTAAATCTTCCTGTTCCTGAGCAAGGTACTTTGGAGCTGGATGGTGCTTATAGTACTAAACTCACCAATTTATTAAATGCCTATGTCTTGCCTTATAATTTAGGCAATGTACATCAAATTGATGTTGACTCCAACTTGTTTGGTATTGCCTTAACTTCTTTAGGGAATGGTATTCGTTTCCCTGGTTTTGCTGAGGATGCAAAAGCAACCAAGGGATGGTCAATGTATTTAGAAGATGCTTTTACGATTAATATTAATCAGCCTTTAACTACCTTAATGTCCAATATTGTACAAACCGGTTTGGCTGCTCAAGGGAATATTACAATGCTTGAGCAACCATACCGTAATTGCTATGGCAGTATGAAATTCTGCTAAGCCTTAAAACTAAAAAATCCCGCTGAAGCGGGATTTTTTATATACCAAGACTTATTATTTTGCGAGCTTCGCCAATAACTCATCTTTGCTTAAGTTGATTGATTCAGCATCACGGCGACCTTTATATTCAAAAGTACCCGCATCTAAGCCTTTTTCACCAATCACAATACGGTGTGGAATACCGGTTAACTCCAGATCAGAGAATTTCACTCCTGGGCGTTCATTACGGTCATCCAGTAGTACATCATAACCGGCAGCACTTAATTCTGCATATAAGGCTTCTGCAGCTTCTAATGTGCGCGGTGACTTGTGTGCATTCATTGGTACAATTGCGACTTCAAATGGAGCAATGGCAGCTGGCCAGATAATCCCTTTCTCATCGTAATTCTGTTCAATTGCAGAAGCCACGACACGGGTCACACCAATACCATAACAGCCCATGGTTACTACAAATGGTTTGCCATCTTCGCCTAACACTTTACAGTTCAGTGCTTCAGAATATTTTTGGCCCAGCTGGAAAATATGGCCCACTTCAATTCCGCGTTTAATTTGAAGTACACCTTTACCATCTGGAGATGGATCGCCTTCTACCACATTACGAAGATCATAGACCTCAGTAAACTGAGCATCACGTTCCCAGTTCACACCTGTTGCGTGTTGATCTGCGGCGTTGGCACCTGCAACAAAATCAGACAAGACAGAAGCAGCACGATCGACAATCACGGTCATGCCTTTTTCAACCAAGCCTTGTGGACCTACAAAACCAGCGGTCAGACCAAGCGCAGCAATTTGCTCTTCAGTAGCGAAGGTTAATGGCGCTGCAATTAAAGGATGTTTTTCAGCTTTAATTTCATTCAGTTCATGGTCACCGCGCAGGAACAGGGCAATCACCGGAACAGTGCCATTTTCATCGGCAATGCCTTGTACCAGTAAAGCTTTAACAGAATGTGCAGGATCCGTACCGAGGAAGCTTGATACATCCGCGATGGTCTTTTGATTTGGAGTATCTACAACAGTTAAGGCTTGGCTTGGCGCTGCACGCTCACCGACCAGAATCGCTTCCGCCATTTCAATATTGGCTGCGTAATCTGATTCAGTCGAGAAGGCGATATCATCTTCACCGCTGTCTGCCAGAACGTGGAATTCATGGGAACCTGAACCACCAATTGAGCCGGTATCGGCCTGTACCGGACGGAAATCCAGACCAAGACGGCTAAAGATCCGGCAGTAGGTGTCATACATGACATCATAGGTTTCTTGCAAAGAAGCCTGATCAACGTGGAAAGAATAGGCATCTTTCATGATGAATTCACGTGAACGCATCACCCCGAAACGTGGACGGATTTCGTCACGGAATTTGGTCTGAATCTGATAGAAGTTCATTGGCAGCTGTTTGTAACTTTTCAGTTCAGTGCGTGCCAGATCGGTAATCACTTCTTCATGGGTTGGGCCCAGCACAAATGGGTTGTTGTGACGGTCGGTAAAACGCAGTAATTCCGGACCATATTGCACATAACGGCCCGATTCTTCCCACAAAGATGCAGGCTGAGTCACTGGCATAAAGGTTTCTAAAGCGCCGGCGCGGTTCATTTCTTCACGGACAATCGCTTCGACTTTATTTAATACGCGTACCCCCATCGGCAACCAGGTATACAGACCTGAAGCCAATTTACGGATCATCCCCGCACGTAACATGAGCTGATGTGAAATCACTTCAGCATCATTTGGGGTTTCTCTTAACGTAGCAAACAAAAAGCGACTCGCGCGCATGGAAACTGTCCTGATAATTAATCGTGAAAGCAGAGATTATACGATAAAAAAATGAGGTGAACATTCGGAATGTCACCTCATTGTGTTTTCTTCTGGCTCAAGACATCAGTTTGCGGCTTTGGCGCAGCATGAAATTCTTGAAATCATCCAGATAGGTGAAGATGACGGGCACCACCACCAGCGTGAGCAGGGTCGAGGTAATCACCCCGCCAATTACCGCATGGGCCATGGGCGCACTCTGTTCGCCGCCTTCACCCAGACCGAGTGCCAGCGGGACCATGCCCATTACCATGGCAGAGGTAGTCATTAGAATCGGGCGTAAACGGGTTTTACCGGCCTGAATAATCGCCTCATATCGCGGCTCACCTCTGTCCATGGCCTTTTTAATAAAGTCGATCAGCAGGATGGCGTTCTTGGTGACTAGTCCCATCAGCATGATAATCCCGATAATCGAGAACAGGTTCATGGTGGAGTTCAGCAGGAACAGCGCCAAAAACACCCCAATCAGCGACAGTGGCAACGAGGCCATAATCGCAGCTGGGTGAATAAAGCTGTTAAATTGCGAGCCCAGCACAATGTAAATAAACACAATCGACAGGGTGATGGCGGTCAGTGCATAACCCGCAGATTCAGCCATATCGGCATTGGAACCTTGGGTATCGAAGCTGTAACCCGGTGGCAATTCAAAGTTGTTTTGAATGGCTTCAATGTCCCGGCCAATATCACCAGCTGGGCGACCTGCGGTATTGGCTTCGACCAGAACCTCACGGGCCAGATCACGACGGTTAATCTGCGAAGCACCAAGATTTTCTTCAAAGCTGGCCACGCTGGCCAACGGCACCAGAATGGCTTGACCATTGGCATCGGTTTTTTGTGAGGTCAGCGACATCTGCTGGACATCACCCGGCAGGCTGCGGCGGTCTTCAGTCAGACGGACATTTACATCATAGGTTTCGCCGTTTTCATCTTGCCAGGTGGTGACGTCATCGCCGGCAATTAGCGGACGAATTACGTTGGCAATCTGGTTCACAGACAGGCCTAAATCACTGGCCAGTACCCGGTTGATTTGCACTTCCAGTGTCGGTTTCGGTTCTTTCAAGGAGCTTTCCAGATCGACAATACCGTCTACCTTGGCAATTTCCAGCATAAAGCGGTCAGAAATCTGTTGTAGCTGGTTTAAATCCGGCCCTTTAATCGAAATCATCACCGGTTTTTGCCCGCCCGATACGGTTTCATCTGCCGAGGCTACCGAGGTGACGCGAATGCCAGCCACGGTTTGCAGCCGTTCACGGAATTCATTGTTCAGCTCGGTTAGGGTCTGTTTACGCTCATTGCGCGGTGTAACCCTCACGCGTAAATTGACATGGTTTTTACCGCGGTCAGTCAGACTGTTAACCGAACCATAGGTAGAAATAACCTGTGGATGCTGGCGAATAATCTGATCGACCTGTTTCAGTTTGGCCTGTGAATATTCCAGCGAGGCATCCACCGGAGTTTCAAATTTAATGCGGATTTCACCTTTGTCCGGTACCGGTACAAATTCGGTACCAATCAGTTTGGATAAACCGAGTGCGCCAAATAACGAGGCCACCGCAATCAGCAGGGTAATCAGGCGGAAGCGTAAGGCCAGTTTCAGCAGCTTTTCATAGACATGACTAAGATTGTCCAGTTTGGTGGAAATCCAGTTCAGAAAACGTTTCACCCGGCCTGGCTGTTTGTTGGGGTTCTTACGCTCGGCCCAGTGTGCCGACAGCATCGGGTCCAGGGTAAAGCTAACAAACATGGAAATTAAAACTGCGGTACTGACCGTGACCCCAAACTGATAGAAGAAACGGCCAATAATCCCGCCCATAAAGGCCACCGGCAGGAATACCGCAACAATGGTCAGGGTGGTGGCCAGAACCGCCAGACCAATTTCTTTGGTGCCATCCAGCGCTGCGGTAACGTGGTCTTTGCCCATATCGGCATGGCGGACAATATTTTCCCGTACCACAATTGCGTCATCAATTAGCAGGCCAATACTTAAAGACAGGGCCAGCAGGGTCATCATGTTGATGGTAAAACCAAAGGCCCAGATAAAGGTCAATGTGCCGAGCAGGGCAATTGGCAGGGTCAGGCCGGTAATGGCGGTGGAGCGGAACGAGCCTAAAAACAGCAGGACGATCAGTACTGCCAGTGCTGCACCTTCAATAATGGTGCGGGCCACATCACGGATACTGCCGCGAATGCCTTTGGAACTGTCGACCACCACTTTGGCTGTGGTGCCCTCAGGCAATTGTTGCTGAAGGTCATCCAGCACTTTATAGGTGTTATCGACCACCTCAATGACATTAGAATCTGAACTGCGCAGAATATCCACCGCAACCGCAGTTTTGCCATCCAAAAAGGCGCTGGACTCCAGTTCGGCCTGGCTGTCCTGAATGTCAGCGACCTGTTTCAGATAAATCGGTGCACCATTTTTATTGGCAATAATCAGGTCCCCAAAGGCCAGCGGATGGATAACCTTGGAGTTAATTTCAACCACCAGCTCGCTGTTGGCCTGTTTCAGGGTGCCGCCCGGCACTTCAACATTTTCTGCTTTTAGGGTGTTGATGACCTGATCTACGCCAATCCCGAAACTTTGCAGTTTTTCTGGTTGTACTTCAATCCGGATCTGGCGCTGTGCATCACCGAGTAAATTGACTGTTCCCACTCCCGGTACGGTGCGCAGTTGCGGTACAATGTGCTGGTCCAGATAAGCACTTAAATCACGCAGTGACATCTGCTCGGATTCAAACACAATCGACATAATCGCGTTGGCCGTCGGGTCGTAGCGCTCCACCACCGGGTCCTGGATTTCATCGCGGAATTCGGCAGTGACACTGGCAATTTTATCGCGTACATCCTGCGCCGCTACGGCAGAAGATACATCCAGATTGAACTCGGCAATAATGGTGGAAAGGCCCTCACTGGACTGGGAAATCACCTGTTTGAGACCGGAAATGGTGTTGATCTGATCTTCCATTTTCTTGGTAATTTCAGATTCAACCGTTTCCGGCGAGGCGCCCGGATAGTTGGTATAGACCACCACAAACGGGAAATCGACATCCGGAAATTCTTCAACGCCCATACGCTGCCAGGAAGCCAGACCCAGCACCATCAGACACAGCATCATCATGACCGTAAAAACGGGATATTTGACACTAATTCGGGTAAACCACATAGTTTTCTATCCTGAGGCGTTTTCGGCGGTCTGGCTGATGCTGACCGGTTGCTGTTCATTCTGCGGACTAAACTTGACCCGACTCACTAAATCGCCGGCCTGCAATCCGCTTACAATGGCGGTATTGTCACTATAGCGCTGCTCGAGCACGTGAATATCGACCCGGACAATCTTGTTCTGGCGAATGACCCAGACATAAGGTTTGTTTTGTATATCCTGAATGGTGTCTAAAGGAATCAGCTGACCGGAAATCGAGTTGGACGAAATAATATTGCCTTCAACAAAGGCACCGATGCTGAGCGAGTTGATGGATTCATTGGGTGTGGCAAAAAACTCGATCTGACGGCTGGCCAGATCGGCAATCGGAGATACCCGGCTTAAGGTGGCGGTCAGTTGGGCCGGATTGCCCTGAATTTTATATTCAATCTTTTGGCCGACCTTGAGTGCAGACTGCTGGTCACTTGGCAGTTTAGCCTGAATTTCCAGCCGGTCCGGATTAACAATTTCAAACAGGGTCTGGCCGGCAGAAACCGTCTGGCCAGGTTCGACCTGACGCTGGGTAATCACCCCGCTAATCGGGCTGAGAATGGTGCCATCGCGATCGGCTTTTTCGGCAATATCGACGTTGGCCTGCTGGGCACGGACATTTTCCAGCTGGGCACGATAATCGACCTGACTTTGTTCATATTCAACTTTGGAAATAAAGCCCTGATTCAGCAGGCGACGTTTACGCTCCATCATCACCCGGGCCTGATTGGCTTGTGCCTGCGTGGAGGCAAGGTTGGCGCGTGCTTGCGCCAGACGCGCGGCATTATCCTGATTGTTTAAACGGACCAGCACCTGACCTTTGCTAACCCGCTGACCCACTTGCGCATTGACTGCACTGGCGGTGGCAGTGACCTGTGCCTGAATGCTACTGTGTTGTACGGCACGAATAGTGCCGGTAAAGGCAGATTTGGACACCGAGTCGCCGGTTTGCACGGCCACCACATCATCCTGAATCAGTTCAATGGTTTCTGGTTCGCTACGGGCCTGTTCCGGTTCTGAGTTCTGGCAGGCGGTCAGCAGCAGGCACAGGCAAAGGGTACTGAGGCTCAGCAGGGGCGTGCGAAAACGGGTAGAAGTATGTGATATACGCGGTGCTGGTCGCATGCATATTTATCCTTATTTTTCTTGTCACATGACAATTCAATTAAAAACTTCACTTTATTCAAGTGCTTTTAAGCGAGTAATAATTCTGTCGTATTCTGCCTGTGTTTTTCGATAGCTCGTTTGTAACGATTGAATCTGCTGTCTTTTCTGATTTAAGTTGGTCAGGTTGTTGTTTAAATTGTTTTTCAGCTGTTCCGGGACCGGTTTGACTTTGCGCAGATATTCCATTTCCTGACGTTTAAACACAATCCGGTCATTCTGTAATTGTTTTAACTGTTCCTGCTGAAAGGCAATCTGCTTTTTAATATGTGCCAGCGCATTGTCACGTTGCTGGGTAGCAATATGACTGTTGGTATAGGCCTGTTTTAGTTTTAAATCCTGCTCGCGCTGACGGGCTTGCGCGGCACGTTGTGGCGCCTGACGGGCATCGGTTTCGCTATTATAGGGACGCGCACGCTGAATCACCTGCATGTTGCGGTCCAGTGCTTCATAGCCATAGCGGATATGGTTTGGCGTAACATTGCTGCTGATATTGGCCACGCCGTTTTTATCGTAGTAGCGATACCACGCCGGCTTGTTGTCGGTATTGGCAGACAGCTGTCCTATCTGTAAAGCCAGCAGCAGGCCCAGTAATGATTTACTGAACAATGATGTATGCGCCCTTTTTGTGAGAGCTTTTTGAAAAAAAGTACGCACAAGCTTCCCCGAGATAAAGTTGACTAATTTACTTATTTTTAAGTCTTTAAACTGTTATATTAGACCAGAATCAGAAATTTAAAAAATACAATAGACAAAAAAAAATCAATGGTCATGGAAAAGTGTGAAGCAGTTATACAAAGTTTCTATAAAGTGTAGGTTTGGGCAAAAACTGTTCATTGAAACCTAAAGTAAAGATATGTTAAAAATAACCATAATTATGTAAATAAAATTCTACTACACCGAATTGCTTGTACAAACAAAATGGGAAGGGTCATTAAATGGACGATAAACTCCAAAATCTAAAAGTCATGGTGATTGATGATTCAAAAACCATTCGTCGTACAGCTGAAACTTTATTACAGCGTGAAGGCTATGAAGTGGTCACTGCCGTCGACGGTTTTGAAGCATTATCTAAAATTGCCGATGCAAATCCGGATATCGTTTTTGTTGACATCATGATGCCACGTCTAGATGGCTATCAAACCTGCGCATTAATTAAAAACTCGCAAAACTACCAGAATATTCCAGTCATCATGCTGTCCAGTAAAGATGGTCTGTTCGATCAGGCCAAAGGCCGCGTGGTGGGTTCAGATGAATATTTAACCAAACCTTTTAGTAAAGATGAGCTTTTAAACGCGATTCGTAATCACGTAAGCGCATAACTCGGGGAATATAAAGATGGCACGTATTTTAATTGTAGATGATTCTCCAACAGAAACATTCCGCTTCAAAGAAATTCTGACTAAGCATGGTTTTGAAGTGCTTGAAGCAGCCAATGGTGCAGACGGGGTGACCATGGCACAGGCTGAGCTTCCTGACTTGGTGCTGATGGATGTGGTGATGCCGGGTGTAAACGGTTTCCAGGCAACCCGTCAAATTGCCCGTGGGGATACCACCAAGCATATTCCAATTGTGATCGTGAGTACCAAAGACCAAGCCACTGACCGCGTTTGGGGGAAACGTCAGGGTGCCAGCGATTATCTGACTAAACCTGTAGATGAACAACAATTAATAGACGTTATTAATCAACACCTGAATGCAGGATAACTTATGGCCGCAAATGGATTTATCGAATTACTTCGGTTGTCTAAACGGGGAAATAAAAACTACGTTACAACTGAAAATGAAGTAAACCGATGGTCTGGCATTGCGTTTGAGATGATGGGGCAATATTTCGTTGCCCCGTTGGGGGAAGTCACTGAGGTTATCTATCCACCAAAATATACGCCGGTACCTAACACCCAGAACTGGGTCATGGGACTGGCCAATATCCGGGGCCGATTACTCTCAGTTTCAGACTTGGCACATTATGTTTCTGGACATAGCAGTGCTTATTCACCGACTCAAAAAGTAATGTGTATTAGTCATCAAGACCATTATGTCGGTTTGGTTGTAGATCAAGTTTTGGGGATCCAACACTTTAATAAGAAAAGTTTCTTTTCTAAACACAATGATTTAGATAGTAATTTACAAGAATATTGTCAGGGATATTTCCACCAGCATAACCAGCAATGGCATATTTTCTTATTTAGTCGTTTATTGCAAAACCCAAAATTTATGAACGCATCTATAAAATTTATAAATTAACTATCGCGTACGCATATATAAAGGCGAAAATCGGGGAGAAGCTGCATGGGCTTTAAACTTAAAAAGAAAAACTCAGGCGATGGAACCAACCGCAAAAGCGGTTCGGCATCAGTCGCAAAATTACAGACGCAAATTGACCAGTTTGCGGGTGTATTCGGTGATACCAATAAATCAAAGCCACTTATTTTCATTGCCGCAGTTGCGCTGTTGGTCTCGATTATCAGTCTTTTGTCTTTATTCTATAGCGTACCGCGTACCAACCAGTTAACCCAGAGTCTGGGTGAATTGCGTTTGTTATCGCAGACCATTTCACGTCAGGCCACTGAAGCCACTGCTTCAGGCACCAAAGAATCGATCCAGAAGCTGACCCAGTCACAACAAAGCTTTAAAGACAACCTGGAAACGGTAAAAGATATTAGCAGTAACTCGGCCGAGCTGGAAAAAGTCGAAGCCGACTGGGCCAAAGTTTCTCAGAATATTGATACGATCAGCTCGCAACAGGCCATCATTAGCAAACTGTATGACACCAACATCGCGATCAGTGAAACCATTCCGGGGATTCAGGCCGAATATAACCTGATGGTTGACCAGATGGCACGTCAGGACATGCCAAGTAGCCAGGTGGTTATTGCCAAGAACCAGGTGTTCATTGCAGAACGTATCCTGCGTTCAATCAGCTCGGTATTAACCGGTTCAGAAAACTCGCGTGAATCTGCCGATGACTTCAGTGCCGATACCGAAACATTCGGTGCTTACTTAAATGCCCAGCTGAACGGTAGTGCAGAGCTCGGTGTACAGCGTATTTCGGACCCAGGCCTGCGTGAAGCTTTAGAAGGCATCCAGTTTGAATATGATGACGTTTTAAAATCTGCATCGGCAACGGTATTAAATAACTCGGCGCAGATTGTACGTGTACGTCAGGCTGCATCGGACATTTTCAGTCAGTCAGATGAGCTGTTAAACCAGTTAAACAAATTATCTAGCGGTGCAGGCCCGGCAGTCATTATTCCGGCCGTACTGTTAATTGCCAGCTTATTGGTCTTCCTGGTACTGGTATTCAAATTACTGACTTTACGTGGTCAATCCGATAAGCAACGTGTAACCCGTCTGCAAGACGAATATGACCGTAACCAGAACGCGATTTTACGTTTACTGGATGAAATTGCCGACCTGGCGGATGGTGACTTGCGTTCATACGCGACCGTATCGGAAGACTTTACCGGTGCGATTGCCGACTCGATTAACTTCGCAATTGACCAGTTACGTGACCTGGTATCGCGTATTCATGAAACTTCTCACGAAGTAGCGCGTTATACCGCCAATACTCAGGAAATTACCAACCAGCTGGCCGAAGCATCTGAACACCAGGCGCAGGAAATTGCCGGTGCATCTGCTGCGATTAACGAAATGGCGATGTCGATTGACCAGGTATCTGCCAACGCCGAAGAATCTGCAGCGGTTGCGGAACGTTCAGTACAAATTGCATCGAATGGTGCGGAAGTTGTAAACCGTTCAATTCAGGGTATGGATATCATTCGTGAGCAGATTCAGGAAACCTCGAAACGTATTAAACGTCTGGGTGAATCTTCGCAGGAAATTGGTAACATCGTTGCCCTGATTAACGATATTGCCGACCAGACTAACATTCTGGCCTTAAACGCAGCAATTCAGGCGTCGATGGCCGGTGAAGCAGGTCGTGGTTTCGCGGTCGTAGCCGACGAAGTACAGCGTCTTGCGGAACGTTCAGCATCTGCAACCAAGCAGATTGAAACCCTGGTTAAAACCATTCAGACCGATACCAACGAAGCGGTAATTTCGATGGAACAAACCACCTCTGAGGTTGTTCGTGGTGCGAACTTGACCAAGGATGCCGGTGTGGCATTGGATGAAATTCAGAACGTATCGAATAACCTGGCGAAACTGATTGCCAACATTTCTGACGCTGCGAAACTGCAGTCGGCTTCGGCGGGTCATATTGCGACCACGATGAACGTTGTACAGGAAATTACGTCGCAAACCACGACAGCAACCTTCGATACGGCACGTTCGGTTTCTGAACTGGCCAGCATGGCGGAATCATTACGTGAATCTGTAACCGACTTTAAACTTCCAGACTAAGGAAGCCACAGAGAGCTTCTTTCGGGAAGCTCTCTGTTTTACACAGATCAAGCCAAGCATCGACAAGATCAGCTTAACTTCAGGGTTAGGTTATACGTGATGGTTACAATTAAGTTTGAGTGCCGCTGGGCGCTGAAAACATAAGAAGCCTTAGCTATGAAAGAAATATTAAAAAATTTAGTTGAAACGACTGCGCTTCCTGAAGATAGTTATCTTGATCAAGATGCAGAAATTCTAGAAATTTTTGTTGAAGAAATTGAAGAAATCTTCGTTGAGCTAAAAGACCTGTTGGCTCAATGGGCCACGCAGCCTAACGATCAGGAAACGCTAACCACCATTCGCCGTCATTTTCATACCTTAAAAGGTTCTGGACGCATGGTTGGTGCCAAGTCGGCAGGAGAGCTGGCCTGGACGGTTGAAGATACCTTAAACCGGGTCATTTCCGGTAGCCTGACCCTGTCAGCGCAGGTGCAGCAGTTTGCAACTGCGGTGGCGAACGTCTTTGAATACAAACTTTATCCAAGCTTTAAACATGCTCAGCCGATGGCACTGGACCTGCGTCCATTGGTGCTGTTAGGACAACAATTACAACAAAATTTAAGTCCTGAACCGGCTTTAGAAGAGCTGTTACAACTGGCGAGCAGCTTAACATCCAGCGACAGTATTACCGGTCTAGAGTTTGATACAGCAAGCACTGATGAGCAGGGTGCTGCAGACACCGAGCTAGCTGTGGCTGATAGTGTTGAAGAAGATCCGCTAGCAGCTGAAACACTGGCCATCTTTATTGAAGAAGCGGAAGAACACCTGTTAACAGTGGACCGCTTCCTGGCACACGATGAGCTGAAAACCCAAGATTACAATGGCCTGATTCGTGCCCTGCATACCTTGCGCGGCAGTTCATCCATGGCACACATCGAGCAGATTTTTGATGCCAGCTCCAAGGTCGAAAACCTGTTCAAGACCTTGTTGCAGGATGAAATTGAATCGACCTCCAAAGAAACCGCACTGTTATTGCAATATGCTGAATTTGTGCGGGATTATCTGCATCTGTTGCCACAGAATGACAGTACCGGCATGGACCGGATTTATCAGACCTTCAATACTGCATGGCAGAACTACGGCTTTAGCCTGGAAGATGTCGATGAGTCAGTGAATCCGCAAGGTTTGGTATCCAAGCTGATTGAACTGAATATTGATCAGTTACTCGATGCCGAGTTCGAATTTGACCAGCGTGCGCAGGCTGAATATCCGGAATATATCCAGACCCTGAGCCATCAGGCGAAGCTGCTGGTAGAGCGTACCGATAACCGCGCCTCTCAGGGTATTCATGATTTTATCCAGGAATTACAACTGGCCTATGCGGCCTTGCTGGACAAGCCAAGCCTGCTGCATAGCGATTATGCCTTTGAATTATTTGGACAGGCGCATCAGGAATTTATCCATCTATTTGATACCCTGGCTGCCGGGCAACGCGTCAGCTTAAGCGAAGATGCTCAGCAGATCATCAATAACCTGAGTGCCTTTGTACAGCAGGATATTGAAGCACTAAGCCCAGAAACTGATACCACAGAAGCTGTAACCGAAACGGTTGAAGCCGGTGCCGGGCTGAATCTGGCCGTATTGTCACAGCGTCTGGAAGCTGACCGTCAATACATGGACAGCGCTGAAGCCAATAAGGACTTTGACTCAGACCTGCTGGACATTTTCCTGGAAGAAGCCGAAGAGTTACTTACGGGTATTGACCAGGATGTTAACAGCTGGAGCCAAGACTTGAGCAATACTGCTGCACTGAACAATCTGATGCGCCATCTGCACACCTTAAAAGGTGGTGCCAACATGATTGCAGCCAGCCATATCGGTCTGATTGCGCACCATTTAGAAACTATTTATGAGCGCATCATTAACCGTCAGATGAGCGCATCGACCGCATTGATTCAGATTATCCGTCTGGTTCAGGACAATATTGCGGACCGTATCCAGACCATCCGTGAACAGCAGGTCGATTATCCGGCGCAGGAATCACTGGCGATTCTGGAAAATATTAGCGAACTGGCCCAAGGTCAACTGGTTGAAGCTGAATCGCTGGCAGTGGCGGCTGAAGCAACCTCTAGCGCAGATGTACAACAGTCTGATGCATCTGCACTTGAATTTGAGTTGGAACCAGCACCTGCAGAAACAGCCTATGCTGCGCCTGAAGATGAGCAGCAGCCAGATACTAGCAGCGAACCGGTACTGGAAGATGCACCGACCCTGGCTGAGCAAACCATCCCTACAGATGCGGTATCTACTACTGAAAATGACGGTGAAGACAATCTGCATTCGATTGTGGAAGAAACCTTCCTGGAAGAAGCTGAAGAGCTGCTCGACACCACAGAAAGCCTGTTAAAGCAGTGGTTTGACCATCGTAGTGACCGAAGCATTTTGCTGCAGTTACAACGTGCTGCGCACAGCCTGAAAGGCGGCGCGCGTATGGCCGAAATCGAGCCGGTGGCCGTGATTGCCTATCAGCTGGAAAATACCTTTGAACAGTTCGCGGTGCATCAGTTTAATTCCAATGCCTATGATGCCTTACTGAACACCACTGTGGCTTGGTTAAAAGAAGCCATCTTCCAGCGCGATTACAGCAATTTTGATAGCCTGAAAGCCAGCCTGGAGTCGATTGAATACGTCAATGCGACGGCGCAGCTGCCAGAACGCTTCCATACCGCCGATCTGCTGGCGCCAAGCAAAACCTTCGAATTTGTGCAGGGTGATGGTGCCGAGCCGCCATCCATGCAGGGCGAATGGAGCGAAACCGCACAGCTGGATAACAGCAATGAGATGATCCGTATTTCGGCTGATCTGGTTGAGAAGATGATTGACCTGTCGGGTGAAAACGCGATTAACCGCTCGCGAATCGAGATGGAGCTGGGTCAGCTGGGCGGTACCCTGAATGAAATGGAACTGGCGATTAAACGTCTGGCCGATCAGTTACGCCGAATGGAAGGCGAGCTGGAAAGCCAGATTATTGCCAAACATGGTGATGAACATTCACGCTATACCGACTTCGACCCGCTGGAGATGGACCAGTACTCCTCCTTGAACCAGCTGTCAAAATCGTTGGCGGAATCGGCGTCGGACTTGGTGGACTTTAAGACCACGCTGGCGGACAAGATTCGTGATGCCGAAGGTCTGTTACTGCAACAGTCGCGGATTCAGGCAGAAATTCAGGAAAGCCTGATGCGTACCCGTCTGGTACCGTTCTCGCGCATGTTGCCACGTTTACAGCGGATTGTGCGTCAGACTTCATCGACCTTAAACCGTCCTGCCGAGCTGGTGGTACACAATACCGAAGGCGAGCTGGACCGGACCATTCTGGAACGCCTGATTTCACCATTTGAACACATGCTGCGTAATGCGGTGGACCATGGCCTGGAAGATGCCGCTGTACGTAAACAGGCAGCGAAGCCGGAAGTGGGCCAGATTGAGCTGAACATTGGCCGTCAGGGCACTGATGTACTGATTAGCTTTACCGATGATGGTAAGGGGATTGATGAAACCAAAATTCACGCCAAGGCCCTGAGCCTTGGCCTGATTCAGCCAGAGCAGCAGCTGGACAAGAAAGAAATTCTGCAGCTGATTTTCCATCCGGGCTTTAGTACCGCACAAGCCGTGACCCAGATTTCAGGTCGTGGCGTCGGTCTGGACGTGGTGCAAAGCGAAATTAAAGCGCTGGGCGGCCATGTCGAGGTCGATTCTGAACTCGGTAAAGGCACCACCTTCAGTATTCGCGTACCGACCACAGTGGCGGTATCCGATGCCCTGATGGTGAAAGTTGGCGATCAGCAGTTCGCGATTCCACTGGCGCAAATTGACCGTATTGTACGAATTTCGCCTTCTGCACTGGAAAGTTACTTCAGCAGCAAAGATGATTACTTCAAGATTGATCAGCAAAACTATAAGTTGCGCTATCTGTCCGAGTTTGTTGCCAATCAGCCATTACCACGGTTAAGCAATATCGCGCATTCATTGCCGGTGCTGCTGATTAAAGGCAATACTGGTCAGACCATTGCCTTACTGGTGGATCAGCTGATTGGTTCACGTGGCCAGATTGTGATGAAACCGATTGGGCAGCAGTTCTCCAGCGTGGGCTCGATTGCCGGCGCGACCATTCTCGGTGATGGTCAGGTCTGTCTGATTCTGGATGGTCAGAATATTGCCCGTCAGATTCAGGCCACCCAGCGCATCAAGCATGTGATGGAGCCGCGTGAAGTACAGCGTCGTGATACCCGTCGTCTGGTGATGATTGTGGATGACTCGGTGACCGTACGTAAGGTCACGTCACGTCTGCTCGAACGTCAGGGCTTTGATGTGGTCACAGCCAAAGATGGTGTCGATGCGATTGAGCAGCTGGAAAATGTTAAACCGGATCTGATGCTGCTGGATATTGAAATGCCGCGTATGGACGGTTTTGAGGTGACCAACCTGGTACGCCACCATGACATCCATCGTGACTTGCCAATTATCATGATTACCTCGCGTACCGGTGAAAAACACCGCGAACGTGCCTTTAGCTTGGGGGTAACGCACTATATGGGTAAACCGTTCCAGGAAGCAGAATTGCTTGCCAATATTGAAAACATTTTGCATAGCAGTGAGGCTAAAGCATGAGTCAAAGCAACAGCACCAGCAAAATCGACCAGATTAGCCAGCAGGAACTGCAACATCTGATTACCGTTTCGACCGGCTTTATTGATGCCTATATTGTGGAATGTCATGATCAGGAAGATATGCTGATTCCGCAGAATATTGTCCTGTCGGCGCTGGACAGTTCTACCGCAGTCGATCATGTCGAGTGGCATGATCTAAAACTGCCGGTATATCGTGTTACCCATCCAGAGCAAAATCAGGGCGTTGCCTTGGTGATTGAAGGCGATGAAATTGACCAGCGTTTTGCCCTGATGTGTAATGCCATGCCAAAAACCATCCGTCTGCGTATTTCGGAAGTGGTTGATGATGAGCGTGAAGGCCAACATCCGGCGGTATTCCAGTATGTGCGTATAGGTGAGCAGGTATTCCATGTCCCGAATCTGGCACATATTCAGGCCAGTCTGGGTTTGAATAGCTAATTTAACAGTTGGCAACAGACACAAAAAAAGGAACTCCACGGAGTTCCTTTTTTATGCAACAGCAAAAAATTAAGTCAGCAGGCCTTCAAGAATCTGCTCATAAATTTCAGCCAGTGGTTCTAAATCATCAATATTCACGTGTTCATTGATCTGGTGAATGGTCGCGTTCAGCACACCGAGTTCCAGCACTTGTGCACCGGTTGGCGCGATAAAGCGGCCATCTGATGTTCCGCCCGAAGTAGACAGTTCAGTCTCAACACCAGTCACATTGCGAATCGCATTTTTGGCGGCATTGACCAGTTCACCGACTGGGGTCAGGAATGGTAAACCGGACAGTGTCCATTGAATGTCATAGTTCAGTTGATGATGGTCCAGAATTTCCAGTACCCGGGCTTTGAGCTGCTCAGCAGTCACTTCAGTCGAGTAGCGGAAGTTAAAGGTCACGGTCATGGTACCTGGTACCACGTTGGTTGCACCGGTACCGGCCTGAATATTCGACACCTGGAAAGAGGTGGCCGGGAAGTATTCGTTGCCATTGTCCCAAACGGTTTCGCACAGTTCAGCCAGCGCTTTAGAGGCGGTATGAATCGGGTTAATCGCCAGATGCGGATAAGCCACATGGCCCTGTTTGCCTTTCACGGTTAATACCGCATTTAATGAACCACGACGGCCATTTTTGACAATATCACCCAGACGATGGGTACTTGATGGTTCACCGACCAGACACCAGTCCATTTTTTCATTGCGTGCTTCTAAGGTTTCAACCACTTTCACGGTACCGTTAATGGATGGGCCTTCTTCATCGGAGGTAATTAAGAACGCAATTGAGCCTTTATGATCTGGATGTTTGGCCACAAAGCGTTCTGAAGCCACTACCATGGCTGCCAATGCTGTTTTCATATCGGCACTGCCGCGGCCATAGAGCTTGCCATTACGAATTTCTGGAGCAAACGGGTCAGAATGCCAGGCATCTAAACTACCGGTAGGGACCACATCGGTATGACCGGCAAAACAGAACACCGGGCCTTCTGTGCCTTTACGCGCCCAAAGATTATCGACATCTTCAAAACGCATTGATTCAATATTAAAGCCAATCTTTTTTAAGCGTTCCGCCATGATGTCTTGGCAGTTATGATCAACAGGTGTTACGGAAGGTTGACGTAATAACTGTAAGCTGAGCTCGAGCGTATCTGAGTGGTTCATGGCTTTGGAATCATGCAAAAAATTTGCCCCTATAATAGGGGAATCATGCCGAGAAGGGGAGTTTTTAATATAAAAAAACCTTATCAGGAGATAAGGTTTTTGCCGGGAATTTGCATTGAAATTTGATTATTGACGGATTTCATCCTGAGTTTTTTCAGCCGTATTACTTACCGCATTACCTGCTGAAGAGACATCTTCACCTAGACCTTTTACTGTATTACAACCAGTCAGAACAAACATCATTAGTAATGAAGTCGCTAGAATTTTTTTCATCATCATCTCCGTATCATTAAGCATAAATTATTCTGATGTGAAAATTAGAGTAAGAAATATACAGCCAAAAAAATATAGTGCTTTGATTGTGGTTGAGTAATTAAATGTTGTTCAAAGATAGGCTTTTAGTCCAATAGTGCTGATAACAGGCATCCATCAGCACCGGGTTACGATACATATAAAATGCTGACTGATCCTGATTCAGATATAAGCCATTGCTCCAGAATGCGTTGGCTGAACTGCTTGGACTGGCATGTGGGCAAATCCATTCATGCCGTTGCAGTCGGTAAAAATCCTGATGACTTTTCGGCAAATGCTGGCCCCAGGTGCCAATTCTGCGCTCGGGATTGACCCAGTCAGGAAGAGCCTGTGCAGTAGCATGTTCAGGCAGATACAGCTGGCCTTTTAACACGGCAAAGCGCTGTTGAATGGTATGACCTTGGGCCTGCTGAAACTGAAACTGCTTTTGGGTAAAGTGGGTTAACTTGCGTAATAAGGTGTCGCTGCGGTTCAGCCCATACCAGTAGGGCAGACTCAAATCACGTTCGGCCAGATAATATTTGAGCGCCACTTCCCAATGTTCAATTTGCTGGTGGTCATGATTTAGCAGCAGAAAATCGAGTTCGCCCGTGGTGCGTGGTCCATCAATTATCTGAATGCTATGTCCGAGCAATTCATAAGGATGATAGTCACGCTCGGTCAGCCAGAACCAGAGCAGCATTTCAAACCGCAGCCCTAGCCGGGTACTTTTGAGCTGGCTTAAAAAATCTTCCAGTGCAGCCGGATGCTGGTCTAAATGCTTCAGCCGGCTTTGATAATGATCAAAGTGCTGCAACCAGCAGTCTGTGGGATGAAAATCAAAGCCATAACGCTGCTCCAGTGCTGGTGGCAGCTGCTGTAAAATGTTGGGACTGGCCACGCTAAAGGCCAGTTGCCGCACCAGCGGATTGCGGAAATTTAACCAGGGTTCAGCAGAAATATCAGTAAAGGTGTTAGGCGACATCAGTAAATCCATGGTTAAACAGCAGAATTACAACGAAGAAAAGTTTAAAAACGCTTTATACTAGCGCAATTCGACGGGTAGGGTTGCGGTATGAGAGTATTGTTTTGGCGAAGTTTGGTGGTGATTTTTGTCATCCTCGGCTTCATTGGTGCAGTGTTGCCCGGTATGCCAACAACAGTCTTTCTGATTTTAGCGGCCTGGGCCGCGTCCAAAGGCTGGCCGCAAATGGATGCCTGGTTGCTGAACCATCCCAAATATGGCCAGACCTTAAGAGACTGGCGTGCCAATGGCACCGTACCGCGTAAAGCCAAATGGTTTGCCACCATCATGATGCTGATCAGTGCCTGCATCATGTTACTTACCACGGCTCCGCTGGCCGTCAAAATTTTTACCAACCTGACTATGTTTGTGGTGGCAATCTGGTTATGGCTACGTCCTGAACCTGTTGTTGTCACTCCACCAAAGGTAAAGCAAGAATGATCTATCCTCTACATGCTGCGGATATTCTGGTCGATTTATCTGAGCAGACCTTATATCTACCAAAACACAATAAACTGTATGTGGTGTCTACCGGTGAAAAGGGCATTGGTGAAGCGGAAAATAGTGGCAAAACCCCGCGTGGCTGGCATCAGGTGGCCCTCAAGTTTGGTGCAGATGCGCCGGAAAATACCGTGTTTATTGCCCGTCAGCCGACGGGTGAAATTTATGATGATGAGCTGGCCGAACAGTTTCCTGAACGTGACTGGATTTTGTCCCGTATTTTATGGCTATCAGGGCTGGAGGATGGTTTTAACCAGGGCGCTGGCTGTGACACCTTTAAACGTTATATTTATTTGCATGGCACGCCAGATACTGAACCGATGGGTATTCCCAAGTCACATGGCTGTATCCGGATGCGCAATCGCGACATTATCGAGCTGTTCGAGCTGATTCCAGAACAGGCATTGGTGTATCTGTCTGAAGAGCGGCTGGATTTTAGTCCCTTGGCCATTGAACCCCAGCCATAAGACTTAAGCCTGAATTTTGCTGCCATTTTTCACAGGGAAAAAATAAAAATGTGCAGGCGAGCAGGGGGGTAATTGCAAGAAATTTCTTCTATTCTCAAGTGGGCTAAAAATAAAATTTTTTGAATAAAGTCAAATAACATACAGAATTTGTTTGTTTTTCTAGCGAATCACTTATTTTTTAATCACTCAGTCATAAAAAAGTGAAAACTGGCAGAAAAGCGTTTGACAGGCGGTAAAGATTCTCTATAATGCACCTCACAAACGATGAAGACGTTAAGGGCGCTTAGCTCAGTTGGTAGAGCGTCTGCCTTACAAGCAGAATGTCGGCGGTTCGATCCCGTCAGCGCCCACCAAGCCTTTACGTTAAAGATTCTTACGTGCAGCGGTAGTTCAGTTGGTTAGAATACCGGCCTGTCACGCCGGGGGTCGCGGGTTCGAGCCCCGTCCGCTGCGCCACTTAAGCTTCTTTAATATTCGTTTGAACCACAATAGTGACTTTGTGTAAGTGCAGCGGTAGTTCAGTTGGTTAGAATACCGGCCTGTCACGCCGGGGGTCGCGGGTTCGAGCCCCGTCCGCTGCGCCATTTACATAAAATGCTTTTGAGGGCGCTTAGCTCAGTTGGTAGAGCGTCTGCCTTACAAGCAGAATGTCGGCGGTTCGATCCCGTCAGCGCCCACCATGATTCTTTTGCGATGCAGCGGTAGTTCAGTTGGTTAGAATACCGGCCTGTCACGCCGGGGGTCGCGGGTTCGAGCCCCGTCCGCTGCGCCATCTTAAAGAATAGCCCTATAAGTTTCCTGAGCTTATAGTGGACTCAAGATTGACAATCTTAATCAGGGCGCTTAGCTCAGTTGGTAGAGCGTCTGCCTTACAAGCAGAATGTCGGCGGTTCGATCCCGTCAGCGCCCACCATATTCAAGCTGTAAAGCTTAAAAGACCTTAATTGCTTACGCAATTACCGTTGCAGCGGTAGTTCAGTTGGTTAGAATACCGGCCTGTCACGCCGGGGGTCGCGGGTTCGAGCCCCGTCCGCTGCGCCATTTTTCATGCCCTGATGTGAAAAATGTGATCAATTACCAAGACTACACACTTCGTTGGTCTTGCGTCGTAAAAAATAATATATTATTTTTTACTCTTCAGGGCGCTTAGCTCAGTTGGTAGAGCGTCTGCCTTACAAGCAGAATGTCGGCGGTTCGATCCCGTCAGCGCCCACCATATCTTTCTTGCCTAAATCTTAAATATTCCATAGAATCCCAGCATTATAAAACAATAAAATGGACTGGATGATCTATGCGCAATCCATATCAACGCAAGGCCGCGTCTAAATCTCAAACTTCAAGCTATAACGTTCAAGATATTTACAAACAGTTTATTGAAATCATGGTCAGCCAGGGACAAGTGTTTGCGCTGTATCATGACGGCTGGGCCTTATGTGCCACACCCACCGGACAGCGCGCTTTTGCGGTCTGGCAAAATAAAAGTCTGGCCAAACTGCTGGTCAAAGACAACTGGGAAAATTACGATATTCAGGAAGTCAGCTTTAAAGATTTTATTGAAAAAGTCCTGCCATTTTTAAGGCAGGAAAGCACACTGGTGTCAATGAATCTTAGTCCTGAAGGGCAGAATGTGCTGGTAGCACCGGAAAAGCTGCTGCTGGATATTAAAAACTATCTTTACCAGATTTATTTGCAAAAACCTGAGGTCTATAAAAACCTGCAACTGCCTTCGCCACGTTCCATTCGCCTTAATTAATCTTTATTGGGTATTAATATTCATTGAGCAGCCAACCACTTACATAAGCAAAATATTCGCGTAACCAGGAGTTATAGCGAATATAGAGTGGTGTAGGAGCGCTATAGGGCAAGGGCTGCTGATAGCCCTGTTTGCGGGCAATGGCCAGCGCACGCGGTAAATGAAAATCACTGGTGACCACGGCAATCGGATCACTGAGCTGAATGTCGTGCTGTGCCAGCAAGGCCTTGGAGTTTTGGAAATTCAGAGCGGTACTGGTGCTGCGTGCTTCCAATAGAATCCGTGTTTTCGGAAGATGATGTTGCTCTGTTAAATAGTGCGCCATCACTTTGGCTTCGGTCCACTGATTCCCAAAAGCGGCGCCACCACTGACGATAATGGGAATTTGTGGCAGCTGCTTGGCCAACGTGGCACCTGCATTTAGGCGTTTGGCCAAGGTCGGCGTCGGCTGGTTGTGCTGGATTCCCCCGCCTAAAATCAGAATCGCCTGCGTATTTGGATTGGGTTGGCTATGCAGGCTTTGCCAGTGTAAGTAGCCAAAGAACAGCGCTACACTGAGTAGCCAGACCCAGAAAGCACCCCATACTAAACGCCAGCCTTGTTGATAGAGCGGGCGCTGTCGAATCCAGCGCTGTAGCGGAACATAACACAAGGCATAAATGAACAGTGCTGCACCGAGCAGCATCGGCAGCAGGGTACCAAAATGAAAGCTGTTCAGACTGAGCAACCACAGACCATTGGCCAGTAGTAGAATTGCAGCCATCAGGCTCAGAAGACGTTTCAGTGGGGCGTGGCTGTGACTCTGCATGGCGGAATGATCATAAATAGCGTGATGTATCTGCAGATTATAAAAGATCAAGATGAAAAAAACGGACATCAAGTCCGGTTTTTTCAATTTTAGTTTTCAGCAAGTTAGCAAAACTTAGTAGACATCACGGCGGTAACGGCCTTCACTGCGTAACTGATCCACCGTAGCTTCACCAAGCAGTTCAATCAGGGTCTGGTCAACATCGCTGGCCATGCCATCAATACTGCCGCAGACATAAATCACGGCACCTTGCTCAATCCAGCGTTGCAGTTCTTTGGCCTGTTCACGCAATTTATGGTGTACATATACTTTCTGTTCCTGATCACGCGAGAAGGCCACATCCAGACGCTGCAACATGCCGGTGCTTTGCCATGCAGACACAATATTTTCATAGAAAAAGTCATGTGCGCGCTGACGTTCACCGAAAATCAGCCAGTTCTGGGTATAGTCATGACGGATACGTGCCTGTAACAGACTCATCAGTCCGGCAATACCAGTCCCGTTACCAATACAGATGATTGGACGGTTGTCATCAATCAGGTGGAACGACTCATTGGTGCGAATGCGCAGGGCAATACTGCTCTGTAGCGGCGCATGTTGGGTGAGCCAGCCCGAACCAAGACCCAGTTGACCTTGGGCATCGGATTGCTGACGGACCACCAGACGCAGAATCTGCTGTGATGGAATGCTGGCAATTGAGTATTCACGTGCAGGCAGGGTCGGTAACTGTTCCAGTAACTGTTCCAGATTGGCAAACGGCTCGACTTCAATGGTCAGGTCTTTGTCCCAGAGCGCCTGTTCAATCGGTTCACCAGTCGAATCTAGCAGGGTACCCGGCTGAATCTGATGCTGTTGTATAAAGGCTGCCAGACGCTCAGGACTGTTCCCTGGCTGGATTTCGGCAATATCACCGGCTTCCCAGTGTGCTTCGTGTTGCGGCGCCAGCTCGATATTATAGGCTGGTGCACCCAGACTGTTCGGATTGAGCAGATCACGCTGTTTCAGAATCCAGCTGTCAAAGGTCTTGTGAATGTCCATGCCTTGCAATTCAAGCTGGGTGGCTTGAGCTAGTGCTGTATTCCAGCGTTGGATATCTTCATTGCTGGCATTGTCCACTTCAATGGTGGCAAACAGAGGCTGCGCCTGATTGCGTTGTAACCACTGATCAATTTTATGACCAAAGCTGCAGTAGCTGTCCGGATATTCCTTGGAGCCCAGCGCCAGTACCGCATAACGCAGATGCTGTAAATTGGCCGAGCTGCTCAGGATTTTCTTGTCAAAGCTGGAGGCTAAATCAGGTGCTTCACCGGTACCATAGGTACTGGCTACAAACAGCACCTGTTCTACCGATTGCAGATCTTCCAGACTCAATTGCTGGACCGGTTTCACGGTCACCGGCTGATGCGCTTCCTGCAAACTGGTCGCAGTACGCCAGGCCAGCTGTTCAGCCACGCCGGTTTGGGTAGCGTAGGCAATCAGCCACGGTTTGGCATTTGGATCAACCGTGACGGCGCTTGCGCTATTCCGTGCTGCCTGGGTCAGTTTCTTCTGCTTGCGACGTTTCAGATACAGCATCCAGCCGGTCACAAAGAACAGCGGCATCAGCAGGGAAGCGACCATGGCAAAGAACTGGTACACCGGACCAAAGAAGCTGCCACGGTGAACCGGTAACATGCTGCTCATGATTTTTTCATTGAGCTTTTTATCTTCATACAGGCTGATGTCGGTGAGGCTGGCCGTCTGATAGTTATAGGTTGCACTATTACGGGCACGTTCATGCTGCGGTACTGCATCGACAAAGTTCAGGCTGACTTCACCATTGGCCTGTTTGGGCAGATTCAGGGTCATGGTTGAGTAGTCGCGTCCCAGTTGTGCCTGTACGCCAGTCCAGGTCTGGTTTAATACAGCCTGCATTTGCAGCGAATCCAGTCCTTCCGCACGCTCGCCACGACCTTCACGCGCAGCACCTTCGCCACGTTCACGGCCTTGCGGCGCGGCATTGGCCTGCATTTGCGGTTGTGGACGCTCTACGCCCAGCACCTTGAACATGCCATTACGCCACCAGTCATAAGACCAGTACAGGCCGGTACAGGCTAGAATCAGGTAGAAAATCACCACCCAGGTGCCGACAACGGCGTGTAAATCCCAGATAAAGTTACGGCCTTTGAGTTTTGGCTTCACAAAGAACCACTGTTTTACCGAATGCTTTTTCGGCCAGCGTAGATACAGACCACTCAAGACAAAGAAAATTAGCATCAAGGCACAGGCACCGGTAATCTGCTTGCCGACCGGGCCAACGGTCAGGTTACGGTGTAACTGCTGGATAAACTGGAAAAATTCACGGCCTTTAATCTCGGGTAACACTTCTGCGCTGTAGGGGTTAATCAGCACATTCTGGCCGCAGCGTGTACCTTCTTTGGCAATATTGACACTGGACGATGCTGCCGGATCGGAGGCAATGGTAATGCTATTAATTTTGGTTTCAGGCTGAGTCAGCTGAAAATGCTGATAGATTTCCGCCGGGGTGAGCTTGGCCCGGTTTTCGACCTGCACGGTATAACTGTCCGGATTCATCCATTTTAGAATTTGTTGTTCATAGGAATAAATCGCACCGGTAACACCCATCAGTGCGAGAATCAGGCCCGCACTAATTCCAAGGAACCAGTGCAGCTGGAAAAATATTTTTTTAAGCATAGCAATACAGCAGCAGTGTGAAGAGAACAATGGGCGAAATTATAACTGAAGAATAGCGAGATGGAATAGAGTTTGAATATAATATTTATTCTCATTATCATTTAGATTGGTACAAACCGGATAAAAAAACCTCCAGCAGGGTGGAGGTTTTTTTGAACATACAGGCTTAAAGCTGTTTTGGCTCACCTACAGATTCAAGCAGGTGCTTACGAATGGTTTTAAAAGAAAAGTTTTTAGAATCCAGACGTTTTGGCAAGATATAAGCGCCTTGCTGACCTTTGACGGTAAAGTTCACCAGAATGAAATCCGGGGTAGAATACCATTCATAAATATCTTTCCAGCTAATCGCGCCCATGCCTTCTTGCAGGCCCATTTGCTGGCGCATGATGATGCCGTGCGGTTGCACGCCCAGACGGATGCCTTTAATTTCCTGTACCGGAAATTCATTCATTTTGCGTTTGGCATACCATTCCAGACCGAATTTACGGATCAGGAAGTACAGCACCACACAGACCAGAGCTACCCAGCAGAAAATGGTGGAATAGTTCTTGATCAGGATAATCCCCAGAATAGACAGGGCCGTAATAATGCCCATGATCGCCCAGGCTTTGGTGCCAATTTTGTTGGTGCTACGCCAAATTAAAAGCTGGGCATGACGTTGCTCGGCTTCGCTAATGTCGTAGTTCACAGGCTGTAAAGTATAAGCGTATAAATTTTTCGCGGTCATAGTGGAACTAACAAATTTCAAACTCAGAAAAGTTTAGCATTAATTACAGCATTTCAGGAGTCTATTGTTGCAAAATCATCCGAATTATAACGAGGCCAGTTCGGTGGCATCCTGATCACGGTCATGGCTTAAACTCTGTTTTAGCTGACTCAGTTGATGCAGGATGGTCAGCATCAGCGATAACTGCTGCAAAATAATCAATCCCTGTTGATCTTCCTGATGATTTTGGCTTAAACGCTGCCGGATGGTATGCAGCATATTTTGCGAAGACAGATCGGGTACTTCATCGTTCAGCAAGGCACCGCGAATATCTTCCAGCGCTTTATCCAGCAGGGTTAAAATCTCTGGATCTTCAATTTTTTCCCGGTGTGCCCCCAGCGCGGCAATATAGCTGATAAAGGTATGATTCAGGCACAGCAATTCAAAAGCCTGGGCTTTTTGCGAGGCATCAAAATCCGGTTCAGTGGCCAGGGTAGAAATGAGCGAGGCCAGTTCGGCATCGGTATTATGCGCTGCACGGCGTACCACGCGATAGGTCAGGCCGTTATTGCGCCCGGTTTTGTATTGCTCGATCACTTCGGTCAGGTAATCACACTGCGCATTTAAGGCACGGCGAATGGTGCGCGGTAAACGGCGGAATTTCCAGTCCGGGAAAATAAAGCTGACGCCAAACCAGGCCAGTGCACAGCCAATTAAAGTATCAATCATACGCGGCAGGGCGGCGGCAAAGCCCATGCCATCGAGGTTAAAGTTAATCAGCGCCAGAATGGTAATAAAGGCGGTGGCTTGGGCATACTGCTTACTGCGTAATTCAAAGAACAGAATTCCGCTGACTACCAGCAGCAACAGCTGACCTTCGACCGACGGAATAAAATATAAGATGCTATAACCGACCAGAATCCCGACCAGGGTGCCGACAATCCGCAGGCGTAAGCGGCGTTTGGTGGCGTTAAAGTTGGGTTGGGTCACAAACAGTGCGGTCAGTAAAATCCAGTAGCCGTATTCAATATTGGTGACCTGGACAAAAATATAGCCAATCAGCAGCACCGCCGATAATCGAATGGCATGCCGGAACAGCACCGATTCCGGAGTTAAATGCTGCTTGATGCGGATGACCATATCATCCCAGCCTTTCAGGTCATCATCTTTAAGCTGGTTTTCAATATGTTTGGTTTTATCCAGCTTGATATAACGCTCGGTTTCCAGGTTGCGTAACTGCGCGTCAATAGATTTAAGGTTCTGATACAGGGCAAACAGGGCATTGACCCAGACCTGATCATACTGCTGTTCGCTACGTAGCTTTTGCAGCGAATGTTTCAGGTTTTCAAAGGCATGTTTAAAACGTTTGCTGTGAATATAGGGTTCACGCTTCAGGATGCTTTCGCTTAAATCTTTACAGGCCTTGCCCTGAATCGCCAGAATGCGCTGGAAACGGAACAGGATGTCGCTGTGCTCAAAAATTTTGGCCAGTTTCTGATAGTCAATATGCGCAGAGTCGGCGCGTTCATGAATATCCTGGGCAATAAAATAATACTGCAGGCTGCGGCGGGTGTCTTTCTGGCCACGGTCACCTTTTAAACGGGTCAGTAGCGCGGTTTTCAGTTCATTAAACAGGCCAATCAGCTTGCCATTTTCCATTGACAGGTCAATCAGGCTTTGCTGATAGCTGCCGGGGGTCATATCGACATCAAACAGATTGGATTTGGCAAACAGGAAATCGCCTAACGAGGCATAGCTTTGCGAAAGTTTGTCTTGTAGCTGCCGTACCGGAAACAGTAAAAAGCTGATGGTGGAAATCAGCCCGTACCAGACTGCACCGGCCACCAGCAAGGCTGGCTGGGTGTACCAGTCTTCAAACAGGTCCACACCGAGCATGGCATAAACCGAAATCACCAGACAGCCATAGGCAATGGTGGCATAACGCCGGCCCAGAGAACCGAGCAGAATCAGGCCAATACAGGAGATAATCAGGCCAATGGCAAACAGCACCGGATGTGGAAACAGCAGCTGAATGGAGGCGGCGGTAATAAAAAAGCCGATATAGGTATAAGTCTGGTTCAGGATTCTTAAAGAGAAGCGGTCATCAATATCGCTTAAACCGGCTGCGACCACGCCCAAGGTTAGCGGAATGGTGGCCAGCTGATAGCCGAGCAGATAAGGAACAAAGGCGGTGCCGGCAAAGGCGATCATCATCCGGATGTTATAGATAAAGGCCGTGTTGTAGGCAATGTGTTTGAGACGTGTGAGCCAGGATTTCAAGACTGTTCCTTAAACGAAGCCAGATGCTATGCAGCGGGCAGCAATTATGTGAAACTTCACTTTCAGTACCCTGAAATAATACTATGGACTGTGTACCTTGTCTTTAAATCAGTCATTTAAAAAAGAAATATGAATATGTCCGATTCCCATGCCAGTGCAAGCCCGCAGCAGCAGTATCCATCTTCCTGGATTTTACTGCTGGCATTGCTGACCTCGCTTGGTCCGCTGTCGATTGATATGTATCTGCCGGCCTTGCCCCAAATGGCAGATGATTTTGGGGTCAGCACACAAATGGTGGCCAATAGTCTACCGGCTTATTTTCTGGGCCTGGCGATTGGACAGTTAATTTATGGCCCTTTAAGTGACCGGATTGGCCGTAAAACCCCACTGTATTTTGGTTTGGGACTGTATTTTCTGGCCAGCCTGCTCTGTGTTTATGCCCAGGATGAATGGAGCCTGATTGCTGCGCGGGTGTTACAGGCCTTAGGGGGCTGTGTCGGGGTGGTGATTGCCCGTGCGGCAATTCGTGACCGGCTGGATATGCAGGCTTCCGCGCAGGCTTTTTCCAGCATGATGATTGTGACCGCAATTGCGCCCATTATTGCGCCGGGTCTGGGGGCGATTGTGCTGAGCTTTTTTGACTGGCAGGCGATTTTTGTCTGTCTGGCCATCATGAGTTTGGTCTGCTGGCTATGTGTTCATTTTTTCTTTCAGGAAACCCTGCCGCCAGAGCGCCGTCTGAAATTGAATTTCTATCAGGTACTGACCCTCTATCTGGCGATTTTTAAGGACCGCAGTTTTTATTTACCGATGATCGCTGGCTGTTTTACCGGCGGGGCGATGTTCTGTTATATCAGCAGTTCTGCCGCTGTTCTGATGGATGGTTATGGCCTGAACCAGCAGCAGTTTTCGATTGCTTTTGGTGCCAATGCGGTCGGTATTATGCTGGCCTCGACCTTAAACAAGCATTTGGCAACCAGCAGCTCTTTAATGACCCGTTTAAAAATAGGCGGTACGGTGCAGGGCACTGGCGCGCTAATTCTGGTCATCGCCGGGCTGATGAGCCATGCGCCGATTGCTGTGGTTTTTGCCGGGCTGTTTTTAGCTGTGGCCGGAATTGGTTTTACTGGCCCCAATGCCATGGCGTTGGCGATGTCGGAGCAGGGTGCCCGTGCCGGTACAGCCAGTGCGATTATGGGCAGTATGCAATTTAGCTGCGGTTTAATTGGCGGCTTAATGCTGAATGTACTGATCTGGGATGCTTTATTAAATATGGGCAGTGTGATGCTGCTGTTTATTCTGATTGGGGTGAGTGCGATGTATATCATGCATCGGGAGCGGAAATTAAAAACCGCCTAACCCCGATTCATTCTTATAAATAAAAAGAAGAAACCCGGGTGGTTTCTTCTTCGCTCTTTAAGCTGTTGCAGCGTGAGGGCCAGAGCTAAAAAATTATTCTACAAACACGGCAAATTCTTCGACCGGTACGCGCGGGGTAATAAAGCTATTTACAATATGCTCTGGATCGGCATAACCCAGGGCCATACCACAGACCAGTTCTTCATCGGCCGGGGCGTTTAAGACCTCCAGTACAATGCGATGAAAGCTATTCCAGGCTGCTTGTGGACAGGTGTCCAGCCCGCGTGCCTTGGCGGCAATCATCACGTTTTGCATCATCATGGAAAGATCCATTTTTGAACCAATTTCCAGGTCACGGTGTAGGGTAAAAAACAGGCCTACCGGTGCATCAAACAGCTGAAAATTACGCAGATGCTGCGCGGCCATCTTCTGCTTTTCACCTTTTTCAATATTGAGTAGGCCATACAGTCCCCAGCCATTTTCACGGCGCCGCTCAATAAAAGGCGAGAACCATTGTTCCGGATAATAGGAAAAGGTGGCCTGATAATCGGCCGCACGTTCAGGATGCAAATACAGTTCAGTTTGTGCCTGACAGACCCGATCAATGAGTTCCTGACGCTTTTGACCGGTCACTACATACACCTTCCACGGCTGAATATTGGTGCCAGAAGGTGCGCGGCTGGCCACGCTTAGAATATCTTTAATCATTTGCGGATCGACCGGCCGATCTAAAAAGGCGCGCACTGAATGACGCGAGCTAATGGCCTGATCGACCAGTTGTACTTGTCCTTTATCCATGAAAAATCCCTTAAAATGTTTATGTTCTAATCAACTGTTGCTATATACAATAGTCTAATATTTAACCGGGTGGGTAACTTTTGCTTTTCGATAAAACTATGATAATTCGATATTTTTACAAACGAGAATTAGAAAAATTGATCAGTCCTTTATCCTTATACGTTAGAAGTGATTTTAATAAAATAAATTAATTGTTAGATTGAAAGCATAAAACGATTACAGTTTTGTGTAATTCTTTATCGATAAGACTTTTAATTAGTTGATAAATAGCAAAAGTGTGATGATTAAATGACATTTAAATTAGGGATGCTTGCCATCTGAGTCAGTATTTAAAATGTCTTAAAAGAGCACGGATGCGCATTATTTTTTACTCTGGAGAAACCCATGGATCGTAAAATCCAAACTTCACTTATCACAAAAACATTAGCGGTCGCAATTACAGCAGCAATGGCGTCTACGGTACAGGCGGCAAGCACTGAACAACAACAAATTCAAGAATTACGCCAGGAAGTACAAGCACTCAAAGCTTTAATTCAACAGCAGCAACAGGTTCAGCAACAGCAACAAGTCCAGATTCAGCAAGTGCAGGCGCAACCGGCACCTGCAGCAAAATCGGCTTCACCATTTTCCTTAAAGTCGAAGGGCGGTGCTGAAGTCAATCTGTACGGTTTTGTGCGTGGTGATGCCAACTATATTGTTGAAGGTGCAGACAATGACTTCAACTCGGTACATACCAGCACAGGTGCTGCTAAAGACAAATTACGTGCAACCCCAAAAACTACACGTTTAGGTCTCGATTTCTCTTCACCAGTAGGTGACCGTAAAGTGGGCGGTAAAATTGAAGTTGACTTTGCTGGAACCAACGATGCATTACGTATCCGTCATGCATACTTAACGCTGGACAACTGGTTATTGGGTCAAACCACCTCTAACTTCCTGTCAAATCATGCACCAGAAATGATTGACTTTGGTACCAACGTCGGCGGCGGTATTACCCGTATTCCACAAGTGCGTTATAGCCACAAACTGGCACCGGCGACTCAATTGTTGGTTTCTGCTGAAGAAGGGAATAGCTCTGCTACTGGTAGTGATGTGACTTATCGTGTACCAACGGTAACAGCTAAATTGACTCAAGGCTTTGCTGAAGGTAAAGGTGCCGCATCAGCACGTGCATTGGTTGAACACTATAAGGCTGAATCAGGTGATGACAAAACAGGTTGGGGTGTAGCTGCAGGTGCATATTATCAGGTTGCAGAACCACTAAAAGTATCGGCTGATGTTTCTTATGTTCAAGGCAACAGCAATTATCTATACGGTGCGAATACTGCATTTGTAGAAGGTG
This sequence comes from Acinetobacter sp. YH12116, assembly GCF_013418895.1. NCBI lineage: Bacteria > Pseudomonadati > Pseudomonadota > Gammaproteobacteria > Moraxellales > Moraxellaceae > Acinetobacter > Acinetobacter sp. YH12116. Next base: position 48,007 of record NZ_VPBE01000015.1, read on the forward strand.
CTAATGGTGATATTGAACAAAATGAATTTACTGCTTTCCAGGTCGGTGCAACCTATAAGTTTGCGCCAAACCTGCGTTCAACACTCGGTTATGGTGCTATTTTTGCAGATGATGGTACAGACTACGCAGCCTTAAATGAAGATGCAAATAAAGAAGTGTATCAAGCATGGTTAAACTTTATTTATTCGCCAGTAAAACCAGTTGATTTGGGTATTGAATATATCAACGGTGAGCGTGAAACCTTTGCAGGTGAAACGTTTAAAGACAACCGTTTTGGTTTAATGGCACGTTATAACTTCTAAGTGCTGAACCAAAAAAGAGGTGGCTTGCCACCTCTTTTTTTTTATTTACCATTTTAAAAAAACAATTTTAAATTCAGTTGCTTAAATTTATAGTTAAAAGCAATAAGTTAGACTAATAGCGAATAGCGTTAAAAAAATAAAGATTTTTAGAGAAAAAGATGCATAATGTGCGATTTTTTAAGCTGTATTGTTCAGCTTTTTCTATGAATTAAGATGTATTTGTTGGCTACATGAAGCAATGCATTTTCTATGTTTAGGAGCCTATATGAGATTATCTTTCTATAGTAAGCCTATTCAGAGATTTCAGCCTGACATTACCCTGCCACTGAAGTGTCTGTATTTTATTTTTCACTCCTTCTTTTTCAGGCAGTGCCGGTTGATATGAATTTGAGGAGCGAAGCTGAGTCTTGCGCTCCAGCTCAGATGCTTCATCGCCAAATCAGAAATTTTTCTGATTTACATTATTCATATTGCAGAGTTTTCCCGTTTATTTAAATTAAACAGAGCAGCCTTATCATAAAAGGTGCTTATATCATCAGGTTTAAATAATCAGAACCGGAAAACAATAAGCATTGACCATATTAAATGGATATTGCCATGGAATTTACTTTTAATGCGTTTTACACCTTAATTGCGGCTGTAATCGTTCTCCTTTTGGGACGTTTTTTAGTTAACAATATTGATTTTCTAAGACGTTACAACATCCCGGAACCTGTCGCGGGCGGTTTGGTCGCTGCGGTAGTGTCTTTAATCGTGCACAATTTCTGGGGCTACAGCATTACCACCAGTAGTGAGCTACAAACCAGTTTTATGCTGATTTTCTTTGCCTCCATCGGTTTAAGTGCCAACTTTGCCAAACTGCGTGAAGGCGGTATTGGTCTGGTGATCTTTCTGATCGCAATTTCACTATTCATCATTGTACAAAACTTTGTCGGGATTAGTCTGGCGACAGTATTGGGCATTGATCCGCTAATTGGTATGATTGCCGGTTCCATTACCTTAACCGGTGGTCACGGGACTGCGGGTGCATGGGGTGAAATCCTTGAGGTTGAACATGGTATTCAGGGGGCTTTGGCCCTGGGGATGGCCAGTGCGACCTTCGGTCTGATTATTGGTGGTATTATTGGTGGGCCATTGGCCAAACTGCTGATCAACCGTTATCAGTTGGCTACACCACGTACCGATGCACAAATTGAACAGCGTGACAATACGCCAGTTGAACCGGTACCGGGTGAGTTTGTGCCATTTGAATATCCGCATCAGGTGCGTTTAATTACCGCAGACAATGCCATTACCACTTTAGGTTTATTTGCAGCCTGTCTGGCCTTTGCCGAGTTTATGACCGGTTATGCCAAAGGCACGCTGTTTGAATTGCCAACTTTCGTCTGGGCTTTGGCTGGCGGGGTAATTCTGCGTAACGTATTAGAAGGCATTTTCAAAGTCACTATTTTTGACCGTGCGATTGACGTATTTGGTAACGCTTCATTGTCTTTATATTTGGCGATGGCATTGCTGTCATTGAAATTATGGCAACTGGCAGATCTGGCGGGCCCGCTAATGGTCATTCTAGGCGCGCAAACCATCACCATGGCCTTGTATGCGGCCTTCATTACCTTCCGTGTTATGGGTAAAAACTATGATGCTGCTGTACTGGCTGCGGGTCACTGTGGTTTTGGTATGGGTGCAACACCTACTGCGGTTGCCAACATGCAGGCCGTTACCAATATGTACGGTGCTTCTCATAAAGCCTTCCTGATTGTACCGCTGTGTGGTGCTTTCTTTGTCGACTTGATTAATGCGACTGTCATTCAAGTCATTCTTAAGTTTTTTGTTTAAGTAATTTGAGTGGAAAAGCCTTGTTAAAAGGCTTTTCTTTTTAGGATGACTCAATCAGCAAAGGGTGCGAAAAAATGAATGAACAATTAAATGAAACCCTAATGTCCTGGGTGACGCTTCTAAATACCCCGCTGTGGGATTTTCTGGTGATCTTTCTGGTTGGTGTCGGGATATTTTATACCCTGATCACCGGCGCTGTACAAATTCGCCTGTTCTGGCGCAGTATTAAAGCCATGAGGTCGAGCCGTAAAAAAGGCGAAGACAGTTATGGGATTACCCCATTTCAGGCCCTTGTGACCGGTTTGGCCAGTCGGGTCGGGGTCGGTAACGTTGCCGGTGTTGCGATTGCGATTGCGATTGGTGGTCCGGGTGCGGTGTTCTGGATGTGGTTTACCGCATTTTTAGGCATGAGTTCGGCCTTTGTCGAATCTTCACTGGCGCAGCTATTTAAGGTGCGTGATACCAGCAACCAACAGTTCCGTGGTGGTCCGGCCTATTACATTACCCAAGGCCTGAAACAGAAATGGCTGGGTGTAGTATTTGCGGTTGCCCTGATTTTAACTTACGGTTTCGTGTTTAACGCGGTGCAGGCCAACTCGATTATCAGTGCCACATCACATGCCTGGGGCTGGAATCAGGCCAATCTGACTGTGCCAATGGGTGCATTCAGTTTTGAACTGTCCTGGTTGGGGCTGGTTCTGGTCGTCATGACCGCCATGATTATTTTTGGCGGGATTAAACGTATTGCCAAAGTCGCAGAGAAGTTTGTCCCGATTATGGCGCTGTTATATCTCGTGGTGGCGCTATATATCGCAGTGATTAATATACCGATTATTCCGGATATTTTCCGCCTGATTTTCAGCAAGGCCTTTGAGTTTGATGCCGCTGCCGGTGGTTTCTTTGGGGCGATGGTGTCGATGGCGATGATGATGGGCATCAAGCGTGGTCTGTTCTCCAATGAAGCGGGGATGGGTTCTGTACCAAACGCGGCTGCTGTGTCGGATGTAAAACATCCAGTGAATCAGGGACTGGTACAGATGCTGGGCGTATTCGTGGACACCTTTATTGTCTGTTCATGTACCGCAATTATCATCCTGTCTTCCGGTTTATATCAGAATGCCGGTTTTGAAGGGGTGACCCTGACCCAGATGGCGCTGGAAAGCCAGATTGGCCATTGGGGCGATGACTTCCTGGCCATTATCCTGTTTATGTTTGCTTATTCGTCGATTATTGGGAACTACGCCTATGCCGAAGGTAACGTGCAGTTTATTAACAATAACCGCAAGATCATGCTGATTTTCCGTTTGTTGGTGCTGTTTATGGTGTATTTCGGCGCGATTGCTACCGTACCACTGATCTGGTCGATGGCTGATCTGTTTATGGGTGTGATGGCCACCATCAACCTGTTTGCCATTTTACTGCTGACGCCATTTGTGCTGATGTTGCTAAAAGACTTCAAAGCACAGCTGAAGCGTGGCGTGAAAGAGCCGGAATTTAAACTGGACAATCATCCTAAATTTAAAGACCGGGTTAATTCCGATATCTGGTAATACAAACAACAACAGCCTCATCATGAGGCTGTTGTTTTATTAATAGCAGGTTATCTTTTAGATGCTTTAGCTTAGCAAAGACAGCAAACCCATATACACGCCAAAGCTACCAATCAGGCTGACCCACACCGGCAGTTTGCTTTTCAGTAAAACAATCACAAACATCACAAACGCCAGATCCAGCACTGATGTTAAATAATCCTGTCCCATATCAACAATGAGCGCCAGCAATAAACCCACCACCGCGGCATTAATACCAATCACCGCATGTTTGATTTTGTCCTGATGCATCAGCCAGGACCAATGCGGCAGGGTAGCAAAAATCAGAAAGAACGAGGGCAGGAAAATGGCGATGGTGGCAATGATCGCGTTCAGCACCGGATAGGCGGTTAAATCCAGAAAATAGCCGACATAGCTGGCAAAGCTGAATAAAGGACCCGGCATGAGCTGGGCAAAGGCATAGCCTAAATCAAACTGCTGGGCTGAGATCATGCCGGTACTGACAAAGTCCTGATGCAGCAGCGGTAAAATAATATGCCCACCACCAAAGACCAGTGCAGCAGACTGATAAAAGCCTAAAAAGCCTTCAGCCAGCAGATTCGGATTGATCCAGTTCAGCGCACCGAGCAGCAGAAATGGACAGATAAATAAGATTAGCCAGAGTGTAGTCGAGCCGAAACTGCGCTGTTCCAGCTGAAAGCTCGGCGTGGTATGACTGCCGCTTTGAGGTTGTGCTTTGGCAATCCACATGCCGGCCAGACCAGCCAGCACAATCACCAGAATCTGGTTATATGACAGTGGCAGGAACCAGATCATGAGTGCGGACACGAGCATTAGCAGGTATTGCCACCAGCTTTTGCAAAAGCTTTGCAGCATTTGCCAGAAGGCCCAGAACACCACCGCCAGTACAATCAGTTGAATGGCATGAAAATACGCCGAACTGATCCACGGGAATAACTGCTGACCGATAAAGGCCAGTAGGGTCATCAGCAAGGCCGAGGGCAGGGTAAAACCCAGCCAGGCCACCACTGAACCTAAATAGCCACGTTTTAAATAGCCAATGGCCAGTCCGACCTGACTGCTGGTCGGGCCGGGCAACAGTTGCGCTAAAGCGACGACCTGGGCATAGTCTTCATCTTTGAGCCAGTGCAAACGCTGCACAAAAGTCTGGTGAAAAAACACCAGATGCGCGGCTGGGCCCCCAAAAGATAAGCATCCCAGCTTAAAGAAAATCAGAAAAATCTGTGAATAAGATAAAGAAGACATTGGCTAGAATTTTAAAAAACCCGACTTAAGTTTAAACTGAGCAGATGACAGTTTAACGAATTTAAACAATGCACTGCAGAAAATCTCCTTAGACTACAGCAGGCCTGTCGAGTTCAGATCGAGGAATTCATGTTGAATAAAAATCTTGGCTTTATCAGTATGATGGGGGCAGTCATGCTGACCTTAGGCGCCTGTCAGCATCTGCCAGAACAGCATCAGCTGGTGTCCTCCCAATTAATGGCGCCCCCGGCAATGGCTGAGGCCAGCCAGCAGAACGCACGCATGAACTTTAAAACGTTGCCACAATATACCGGACAGGACCCGGTCATTGCTTTGGTGCTGGGCAGCGGCGGCGCGCGCGGTTATGCCCATATTGGCGTAATTGAAGTGCTGGAACAAAACGGCATCCGCCCAGATTTTATTGTCGGGACCAGTGCCGGAAGTATAGTCGGGTCGATTTATGCCAGCGGCAAAAGCGCGCATGAGCTGCGTCAGATTGCCCTGAACATGGAGGCCAATGATGTCCGTGACATCAAGCTGGATATGAAAGGCTTCTTCGATGGCAAAAAAGTCGAGAACTATGTCAATACGCAGGTCAACCAGTTGCCGTTAGAGCAGCTGCCAATTCCGATGTATGTGGTGGCCACCGAATTAAAACAGGGCAAGAAAGTGGTGTTTAATGCCGGCAATACCGGACAGGCGGTACGGGCGTCGGTGTCAATTCCAAGCATGTTTATTCCAACCCGAATTGCCAATGCCGAATATGTCGATGGTGGACTGGTCAGTCCGGTGCCGGTAAATGTCGCCCGCGAACTGGGTGCGGACATTGTGATTGCAGTCGATATTCTGGCCCAGCCGATGTATACCGAAACCAGCCATGTCTGGGGGCTGTTTAACCAGAATATTAATATCATGCAGAAGCATCTGGCTCAGGAAGAGCTGAAACATGCCGATATTGTGATTCAGCCAGATTTACGCGAAAAAGCACATATTTTTGATGTGCAGGGCCGCGAAGCCACCATGCAGGCCGGTGTGGTCGCCGCCTATGGCAAGCTGGGGCAGATTTCGCAGGTCTATCAGCATAAAGGCTATGCCGATGGTCACCGGATTCAAACCTATAACCTGCAACAAAATACTGTTGATACACATTCGGGGCGCTAGAATGCTGCCGGTTTTTTTCTATAACTTAAGTCGAATAAAAATGGCAAGAATGCTCATATTGCAATTTGCTTTTGGCGTTAATTGCCTGATGTTATTCAATAAAGGTATTTCGATTCATGCTCAAAAGGTTGCGATTAATATTTAAAGTTTATATATAAGTGTATTTTAATTCAGCTATTTAAGTTTACCTATTGTTAATAAAGCTCTTATACTGACCGCATTAGAATATAATGATTTATCTTAGAAGCTAAAACTGAGCAGGGCATGAGCATGAAGCAATTACACATTGGACAATCTGTACAACTGGCCAGCATGGAACAAATTATTTTTACCATTAAAAAAATTAATGCCGATGGTTCCTATGAAATTGAAGCCCAGCTCGATGCACAAAATGTTTTAAATTATGGTCATGTGTCGCCGGAAATGTTGCGTCATATCAACCCGGCTTAAAAACTCAGGCAGTAAAAGTCCAATTTTGGGCTGAGCTCATCGGCCCGAATGGAAAAAATCCACCTCCTGACGCACCTGCTGAAATCCTGTTCAAGTGGTGTCGGGATGTGGATAAATAATTGAAAATTCAAGTAATAGCACAAAACACTATATATTTTTCTAAATAATACCCCAATCACCATAAATAATAATGATGACTTTATTGCCGAATTGAACATTTAATTTGTGTTAAAAACGATATAATAATATTCACATATCCTGTCTTTTATAAGAGCCGAAAACAAGATGTCCCCATTAGATCAGCTTAAACCCATCTTAGAAGATCAATCTGAATTAACCATGTCGGTGTTAATGACGCCAGATATGGCAAACTTTTCCGGTAATGTTCATGGGGGAACAATTCTAAAATTACTGGATCAGGTGGCTTATGCCTGTGCCAGCCGTTATTCAGGCAGCTATGTAGTTACACTTTCGGTAGATAAAGTGAACTTTAAGGAACCAATTCATGTCGGCGAGTTGGTGACGTTCCTGGCCAGTGTAAACCATGTAGGCCGTACTTCCATGGAAATTGGCATTCGCGTCGAAGCGCAGAATATTCAAAAACGCACCGTGCGTCATACCAACAGCTGCTATTTCACCATGGTCGCAGTTGATGAGCAGGGCAAACCCAAACAGGTGCCGGCCTTAAATCTGGACAATGACTGGAAACGCTGCCGTTTTGAAGCGGCAGAACAGCGTAAAGTGGCGCGTTTACAGGAAGGTACTCATCCATCTTGCAGTATTTACAAAAAGTCGATTTAAGTCTGACTTTCACTGTGTTGAAGAAAGACCTGAAATTTCAGGTCTTTTTTATTGCCACATTTTTTATACCAGACGACAGAAGAATCACTCGCCAGCCGGCACCAACTGGCTTATTATAAAACGATACGTATCGTTTCGTTTTGGACTGGGTATGGAAACTGAAAAATCATCACGGCGGCAGCAATGTATTTTAAATGCCGTGGTCAAGGCGCTGGCAGAGTATGACTATAGCCATCTGACCATTGAGGATATTGCGACGCGGGCCGGTGTGGGGAAATCGACCATCTACCGCTGGTGGAAACATAAATCCGAACTGGTGTTCGATGCCTTTAAGCTGCAAACCGCCTCGATTTTTGAACTCGACTTTAGCCAGTCTTTGCAGTTTAACCTGACCCAGCAATTGCTCAAGCTGAGTCAGGCGCTGAATCATCAGGTTGGGCGGGCGGTACTGGTGGTGATGGCCGAGCAGCGTGAAACTGCCGCGGCGTTTTTTCGTGAATATTTGCTGCCACGGCGTGAACAGATGCGCAAACTGATTCAGCTGGCGATTCAGCGTGGTGAAATTGTGGCGCAGTATCCGTTTGAACTGATGCTCGACACGCTATATGCACCGATTCATTACCAGATTATTTTCTTTAACCGGATGCCCGATGCCGACTATATTCAGCAGCTGATTGAGATGGTGCTGGCACCAGTCCGGCTTCAGCCACTTATTGACGCGCAGGAGCGCTAAGCCTATGTCTGCTCAAAGTTCTGCTGCATTATGGAATCGTGCATTTATTCTGTGTCTTTTCAATAACCTGTTTCTGTTTGTTTATTATTTTGCCCTGCTAGCCGTATTGCCGATTTATATCATGAATGATCTGGGCGGCACGGTCAAAGAAGCCGGTTTGGCTCTGACCCTGTTTCTGGTGTCCTCGATTGCCATCCGGCCGTTTTCCGGTTTAATCGTGGAAAAGCTGGGCAAGAAACTGTCTTTTCGTGGTTCTGAGCTGTGCTTTGTGCTGTTTGCCTTTTGCTATATCTGGATTGACAGCATGTGGAGCCTGCTGCTGGTGCGTTTTTTACATGGCATCTGGTTCAGTATTTTAACCACGGTGGCGGTGCCGGTGGCCAGTGACTTTATTCCAGAAGCGCGTAAAGGCGAGGGCATTGGTTATTTTGTGATGTCGACCAATTTGGGCGTGGTTTTTGGGCCTTTAATTGCCTTAACCACCATCCAGTTCACCAGTTTTCGGGTGTTGTTTGCCGTGCTGGCAGTGATTATGGCGATGGGTTTTCTGTTCTGCCTTAGCCTGAAACTGCAGGATGATCGGGTCAAACCAGCTAATCTGTCTGATCCATCTGCCACGAAACCCCGGCTGAGCCTGCATGATATTGTCGAAACCCGGGTCATTCCGGTGGGGCTGGTGGCCATGCTGACTGCCTTGGCCTATTCCAGCGTGATCAGTTTTATTACTGCCTATAGTGAAGCCAAGCAGTTACTGGCCTATACCAGTCTGTTCTTTGTGGTCTTTGCTGTGTCCATGATTGTGGTGCGGCCGTGGGTCGGCAAGCGTTATGATCGTAAAGGTCCAAGTGCGGTGATGTATCCGTCCTTTGTGTGTTTTGCCATGGGACTGGTGATTGTCAGCTTTTTATCTAATCCGTGGATTTTATGGCTGTCGGCGGTGTTTATTGGTATTGGCTACGGCACCTTGTTTCCGTGTCTGCAAACCGTGGCCATTCAAACGGTCAATAAACAGCGCATGGGTCATGCGATTTCAACGTTCTTTACCCTGTTTGATCTGGGGCTGGCACTCGGTTCCGTGCTGATGGGCATCCTGATTGCCTGGATGGGCTTCCAGCTGACCTATTTACTCTGCGCCGTGCTGGTGCTGTTGACCTTGCTGCTTTACAAAGCCATGGTCACACCAACCTTGCGTCAGGCTCCCTAAGAGGCTTCAACATGGAGTTAAGACATTTACGTTATTTTGTTGCGGTGGCAGAAGAGCTGAACTTTACCCGGGCCGCAGCCAGAATGTATACCGTGCAGCCATCTTTAAGCCAGCAAATTAAAGATCTGGAACAGGAGGTCGGGGTACAGTTATTGCTGCGTTCCAACCGTAAAGTGGAACTGACTCCAGAAGGCGAGGCCTTTTTAAAGCAGGCGCGTTTGTGTCTGGACTATGCCGACAAAGCCATTCAGGAAGCGCGGCAAGTGGCACAGGCGCAAAAAGCACAGTTGAATATCGGCTTTGTGCCGGTGGCCGAAATGAAAGTGTTTCCTTATATCATGCCGAATATTCGTGCCCAGTTTCCCGATTTAAAAATCCATTTTCATAGCCTGCCGGATGCCGAGCAGTTTAAGGCCTTAAGTCGGGCGGAAATTGATATTGCTTTTACCCGCTATCCAGATGAATCGGGAGCGTTTGAGTCAATCCGGATTTTTGATGAACCGCTGACCCTGATTGTGCCGAAGGATTCTCCGGCGGCCAGCTTAAAACATATCAGCATCAAAAGTTTTCAGCAGCAGGATTTTGTGATTAGTGATGAGCACGCTTCACCGCAGCTGTACAAAATTATTCAGGACTTTTTAAAGCAGTCCAGGCTGGAGATTCATGTGGTGCAGCATTCCACCAATATTCTGATGAACGTTAATCTGGTCGGGATGGGCGTCGGCTGGAGTCTGGTGCCGGCTTATGTGATTCCGCTACTTGGCGATAAAATTGTGGTGAAAAATACATTAGAGCCACTGCCGATGATTGGCCTCTATGCCAGCTATCGCAAACAACATCGCAGCGAAGCGATTGAGCTGATTTTAAAAGTATTGAAAGCACAGTTTTATATGGATTTTGGCTAAAGCAAACGTGTTACGCCCAACTACATATCGGCGCAGCCGGTTTTTTAAAATTGGTGAAGCCGTTAAAGATGGACACAAATCAACAGCGTTTCTCGCCGGACAGCAGGCTTAAAATATAAGCATTGATGCACTGTCGAGGAACTCCACATGCAACTGTATACGCATCCTCAATCACGTGGTCAGACCCTAATGCCGCTATTACAGGAGCTGCAGATTCAGGATCAGATCGAGATTATTCAGGTCAGTTGGGAAGATCTGCAACAGCCAGAGTATCGGGCCATGAATCCTTTGGGTAAAGTGCCGCTACTGGTCGATGGTCCGGTTTTTATTAGTGAAACCCCGGCAATTTTTGCCTATCTGGCTGATCATTTCTTTGAACAAGGTTTGGCCCCGGCCCTGGATGATCCGCAGCGCGGCGCCTATTTCAAATGGCTATTTTTCTGTCATGGCCCATTAACCGAATGGATTGACTTGAGCAATTTCCAGATCAGTCAGGCCCAGCTCGAACAGCATAAACGCGGTTTAGGGATGGGATTGCCGGAAGATCTGATGGCGTTTTTAAAACAGGGACTGCAGCAGGCCAACCCCTATTTGCTCGGTGAGCGTATGAGTGCCGCAGATTTGTATCTGGCGTACTGGCTGGCCTATGCCATTGCTCTGAAAGCCATTCCTTATCTGGAAGAATTCCGGCCGTATCTGCAATGGATGGCACAGCGGCCATCCTTAAGTCAGGTGATCTGGTTTCAGCAGCTGGATCAGCATTGAAACAGCGGCATGAACATGAGCGCGAATAGCAAAAAACCACGCCTGAGCGTGGTTTTTTGAAGGGTTCATCTTATTGGGCATGCAGTTTCTGGAACAGTTGCTGACTGGTACTTTCCAGGGTTTGCGGAATTGCCAGCGCCGCAACAAAACGGTCAGGGCGTAAAATTACCACCGAGCCTGTGGTTTTGCCAAACCAGCTGCGAATTTCTGTGCCCAGATCACCAATGGTAATCACATCTGCAGAGTGTTTCGGCTGTGGATGTTTGAGCTGCACCGCAGGAATTACCTGAATAAATTTCACCCCCAGTTTCTGCCATTGCTGCATGCTGCTGTCAGACAGTCCCCATTTTGGATCAACCCCCCAGGCGATAATCGCAAAATCATTGCCCAGTACGTCATCCAGCAGCACCGTTTCACCTGAGGCCAGTTGTACCTGCGGCTGAATAAACATTTTACCGACCGGCGAGTGTTTATCGGTTTGTGGCAACAGGGCGCCATCCTGATATTTCGGCATCGGCTTAAAGCGCATTTCCAGCAAATACTGTTTGATTGGCTTGATGTAATTCAGCACATAGGAAATACCATCACGGATAATACCTTGCCATTGTTTTGGCGGTGCCAGCACATGCCCGGCCATCACCGATAAATCAATCATGGCTTTGGCATGGTCTTTACGTTCAATCTGGTATGAATCGAGCAGCTCGGCAGCGGCTTTGCCCTGAATCACCAGCGCCATTTTCCAGGCCAGGTTAAAGGCATCACGCATGCCGCTGTTATAGCCCTGACCCTGCCACACCGGCATAATATGTGCTGCATCACCGGCCAGTAAAATCCGGCCGACACGGAATTTTTCGGCAATACGCGCATTGTGGGTATAGACACGCTGGCGAATGACCTCGATACCATCGGTGGTTGGCAAGACTTTAGACAGTAACTTGGCGATATTTTCCGGTTTGCTCAGTTCTTCCTGGGTTTCGCCCGGCATCACCATAAATTCGAAACGGCGGATGCCATGCGGCAGGGCGGCGGACACATAAGGACGCACCGGGTCACAGCACAGATAAATATGCGGCGTGGCCAGTGGGTCATTATCAATATCAATCACAATCCACTGGTTCGGAGCTGTTTTACCATCAAAGGCAATATTCAGACGACGGCGTACCAGAGAGTTGCCGCCATCGCAGGCAATCAGATACTGCGCCTGAATCACTTCCTGCTGACCCTCACGGGTATGCAGTTTGAGCGTCACGCCACTTGCATCTTGACGAAACTCGGTCAGTTCCCGGGAAAAAAGCACTTGGGTCTGTTCATATTGGGTCAAGCCGTTTAACAGCACCTGATCGACCTGCGGCTGGATAAAGGCATTGCGACGAGAGAAACCAAATTCGCGGGTCAGCGGTTGAATATCGGCAAAGCAGCGGCCTTTCGGGGTAAGAAAACGCATGGCATGATTGGGCGTGGTATGCGGCAAGACCTGATCGACCAGACCTAAAGACTGAATGGTCCGCAACGATTCATCATCAATCCCGATGGCGCGTGGGTAATCAATCAGGCGATCCAGCTGTTCCACCACCATCACCTGAATACCTTGTTTGCTTAAATAATTGGCGATGGTTAAGCCGACCGGACCGGCACCCAAAATTGCCACTTCAGTTGTATAGTTTGTTGTGTTCATCGCGAGGTCCATCCATCACGTCAGATTAACGTCCATTAACGGTGAAAGGCCGGGATTCAACAAGTTATGCCATAGTGGAAACAGAGGTCGACTGTAGAGGGTAGTAAATAAGATAATTTTTATAATTGATTGATTGGAATAATTTTTTTAATCAATACGCGATCATTCAGGATGATGTTACGATCATTTATTTCTATAGTAAGAAGATCATTTCCATAAAAAAGTGAAACCGCATCAAAGCGGTTCCACCTTCACGCAATAGTATTGAATACGGTGCTGCCATCAAAGATAGCAACGCACAGTATGGTAACTCTTAACGTGCAGTTTTTTCTTTGTCATCGCTTGATGCAGCTTCAGACGCAGGCTGATCTGCTGCACCGGCATTGGCCGCTGCTGCTGGTTGTTCCTGGGTGCTGACAATCACTTTGTCTTCAGTTTGGGTATTCGCTGGTGCTGCCGGTGCAGCAAAAGTGGTTGCGGTAGCAGCCGCAAACGTGGTCGCAAGTAAAATTTGAGTTAATTTCATGTTAGGCATCCTTTAATATTCATTTTAGAGTTGACCTCGTATGCACATCACCTGCATCGAGGACAGGCTTCATGCTATGCCGCAGTGGGAGATTGAGCAATCGAAGCAACAAAGCAAAAAATCTGCTTAACATTGGCTCTACATGAATGAAGAAAATGTAGCAATTGGGTAAGAATTTACCGTTTTTTGCATCTAAAATCGGCGAACTTACAGAGGAGATAGCTCGAACTATCCCCATGCCGGGATAAATAAAATTACATTGCTACCGATATTTCAGTGTTACGGGAAAAAACTACGGGCAGATAAATGTAATTAAATTTTTCTAAAAGATAGCAAAGGTAGGTGCATTTTCTGGCTCAAGCTGAAAAAATCTCAGCCAGAAAGCCGCAGTGCTGGCTTGAACCACATGGCAATCTTGCATAGCATGCAAACGTTGCCCAGCCAAAGAGTAGACCTGTGAAACTGATTGCACCGACACGCGCCGTTCCAACCCATATTATTTCCGGTTTTCTGGGAGCCGGGAAAACCACACTGTTACAGCAGTTGCTGCGCCAAAAGCCGGAGCAGGAAGTCTGGGCGGTGTTGATGAACGAATTTGGCCAGATCGGCATCGACCAGCAGATTTTGCCGCAAAGTGACGGTTTTGAAATTAAGGAACTGCTCGGTGGCTGTTTATGTTGCAGCAGCCAGTTACCAATGCAGATTGCCTTGTCACGCTTGCTAGATGAAGCCAAGCCCGACCGGCTGTTTATTGAACCTACCGGATTGGGCCATCCGCTGCAATTACTGGAACAGCTGACCGAACCGCACTGGCACAGCCATCTGGACATGCGCGCCTTGGTGACCGTGGTGGATGGTTCACGTTTGCATGATGCTGACTGGACCCAGCAAAACCTGTATACCGACCAGTTAAAAGCCGCCCAGATTATTGTGATTTCACATCCGGATCAGATGCAGCCGGCAGATGAACAGGGCCTGGAAAAATTAAAACAGGAATATCAGGCCTATGCACCGCGCTGGCTAGCTGCTGAAAACGGTCAGCTGTCATTGGCTGAAATTGATCTGGCGCATGTCGGCATCCAACGTAAAATCCAGCCTTTATTGCAGCTGCAACGCACACTGCCAGCACAGGCAGAGCTGCCGGAAATTAAACAGTTGCCCTATCATTATGTGGAAACAGCGCAGGGGTATTCGGTGGCGGGCTGGAAATTTTCCCGGCGCTGGCAATTTGACTTTTATGCGCTACTGGATCTGCTCTGTGAGCAGCAGGACTGGTTGCGGATTAAAGCAATTTTTCACACCAATCAGGGCTGGAAAACCTTTAATTTCAATCCGCAGCAATTTAACTATCAGTCATCGCCCGAAAATACCGATAACCGGATCGAGCTGATTTATCGTAACACCCGGGACTGGAGTGCGTTTGAGGAACAGCTGCTGGCCTGTCGTATTGACAATACTGCCTAGAATCTGTTCAGCACGGGGCAGCAAAATTCGATATGCTATGCGCCAAATTTGAGGATCACGTGTATGGCGCTTAAAGCAACAATTTATAAAGCAGATTTAAATATTGCCAATATGGATGTGCATCAATATGGTGACTATCAGCTCACCATGGCCTTGCATCCGTCTGAAACCATCGAGCGCCTGATGGTGCGTATTCTGGCATTTGCCCGCTACGCCGATGAGGCACTGGAATTCACCAAAGACCTGTTTGAAACCGATGAGCCGGCGCTGTGGCAAAAAGATCTCACAGGTCAGCTAATAAACTGGATTGAAGTCGGCTGCCCGGATGAAGACAAGGTCAAAAAAGCCAGCGCCCGTTGCCAACAGGTGGCGGTGGTGGCCTATGGCAGCAATGTCGATGACTGGTATAAACGCTCCAGCAAGCTGAAAACCCTGAAAAATGTTCAGGTCTGGAAACTGTCTACCGCCACCACCGAAGCAATTCAGCAACTGTGTGAACGTACCATGCAGCTACAGTTAAATGTGATGGATGGCGAATGGACCTTAATTGGCGATCAGGCCCAGGCTGTGATTGAATGGGAACAGTTGCAGTAAGCCATCCGGTTGCTGCAGTGGTGTCAGGTCGATAAACGGCTGCAATTTAGCGGCCTAAATTATGCAGCTGTCATCAATTCCTTTTATACTCATGCACAATTGATTTGGTTGAAGAGAGCAGGCGCATGTCAAAAGAATTAGAAATTATTGATTTAAAAGTGGGTGAGGGCAAAGAAGCGGTCAAAGGCGCTTTAATTACCACCCACTATACCGGCTGGCTGGAAGATGGCACCAAGTTCGATTCTTCTATTGACCGCGGTAACTATTTTGAAACCGTGATCGGCACCGGCCGTGTGATTAAAGGTTGGGATCAGGGCATTCTCGGGATGAAAGTTGGCGGTAAGCGCAAGCTGATCGTGCCATCTCATCTGGCATATGGCGAGCGTAAAATTGGCAATATTATTCCGGCCAATTCCAACCTGATTTTTGAAATTGAATTATTTGACGTGAAAACGCGCGACGAATAAGCCTTCCACATTCCCTGACCAGAGAACAGGATGTCTCTGGTCGGCTTGTGTAAAAATAGTGCAAAAAGTAACTTGAAAGCCCTTCAATACACAGTACATTAAAATCATTCCTTTCCAATGTCTGCAGGGATTATCATTTTATTGGAACAGCGCGCGTACTTTCGGATTTCTCTCCTGTTGATGGCCTGGCTGTGTCTGTGTGCACTCAGCCTTGCTTCGGCACGAGCACATTATGATTCCTCACCAGACTCCTATTATCAGCAGCAGCTGATTACGACCCTGCAGTTTGGTGAACGTTCCAGTACCAATTTGGATGGCCCATGGCTGTTTTACAATCAGCAGTTTATTCAACAGCCCAGTGCAGTACTGACTGCAGAACGGGTACATCTACCGGCTTCTTTTCAGCAACTGACCGGCCAAATGGAAGGCTATGGCACATTTATTGGGCATTTTCAGCTGCCAAAAGAATTTGTCGGTCGCCGCATTGCGATCTGGATGCCCAGCCAGCAAGGTGCCTACCGGGTGTATTTAAATGGTGAGCCGCTGGCACGTGTGGGGGAAGCCGGTCCTGATGCTGCCCGCCATGAAAACGGTAATGGTCATCGGCTTGCCCATTTTATTGCCGACAGTGAATATTTTACCCTGGCGATTCAGGCCTCCAGTTTCCAGAACTTCAGGGGCGGGCTGGAACATTCAATAAAAATCGGACTCAGCCGTACCATAAACTATCAATACCAGCGCTTGATGATGAGCGTGGCCATGATCAGCGGCGGGGTACTCGGGATTGGGCTGTTTACCCTGGTCTTTTCCTTTTTCCGTGGGGTGATGTCGCCGAATGCACAAAGTATGTTTGTATTTGGCATTTTTATTGTGTTTCTGGCGCTGCACAACCTGTTCGCAGCCCCGTATGCCTATACTGCTTTTACCGATATCAACTGGATTTGGGGATTGCGGCTGCAATATCTGTTCAGTTTTCTGGCCATTTTATTTTTCTTGAGCTATATGTTCCTGTTTAACCAGCGTTATTTGCATCGCTGGGTATATTGTGCTGCGCTGCTGCTTATTGCCATTAATCTGGTCGCTGCATTGTGGGCACCGCCGATGGTGCTGGAACAGCTGGCGTTATGGAGTTCTTTATTCAGTCTGCTGGTGCTAGTCAATTTTATCTACGGTTTTGCCGAAACTTTGCGGCAGAAATTGAGCTATTCCAAATTAACCGTATGTGCTGTATTGCTGCTGTTTGGCAGCTTTATTCATGATCTGCTGCTGGCCTTAAACCTGATTGAATCAATTCCTTTATCGTTTATTTCTACCAGTCTGTATGCCTTGCTGATTATGCTGCAGCAGGCACGTAACTATGCGCGTGATACGGCCTATATTGAAAAACTGAATAACCGTTTGCTGAGCCTGAATAATTCGCTGGATGTTAAAGTCAAGGAACGTACCGCCCAGTTAAGCCAGTTAAATGCCAAGCTGGAATTGCAGGTAAAAATTGATGCGCTGACTGGCGCCTATAACCGCCGTGCCTTGAATGATGAAATCCTGCTACGTTTTGAGCAGACCTGTCAGCAGCCTGAACATACCCTGGCGTTTGTGATGCTGGATGTCGATTATTTTAAAAAATATAACGACCATTATGGCCACTTAAAAGGAGATCTGGTTTTGCAGCAGCTGGTGCTGATCTTAAATCGTGCCTTGCCTGAAAATGCCTATGTGGCACGTTATGGCGGTGAAGAATTTGCCTTGATACTGCACAATGTCCCGATTGCCTTATTAGAGCCGATGATGGCACAGGTATTACAGGCGGTTCGTGCCGAGCAAATGCAGCACATTGCCCGTCAGGATACGAAAGACTATGTTACGGTCAGTATGGGCGTGGCCTGGATGACCGGCAAGCAGCCCTATGCCAGTGTACTGGAATTTATGAAAGCAGCCGATCAGCAGCTGTATCTGGCCAAAGAAGCCGGCCGGGATCAGTGCAGAATTGCCGGGCACTAAGCCAGAGAAAAAAATCTTTAGTCCAGATATTTGACCAGGGGAATATGTAAAACAGGTTCAATTGCCTGTGGTTGAATCTGAAAGCCATATTTTTGATAAAAGGGCAGCGCCGTGCGGGTGCTGGCCAGCACAATCCGTTTCATCTGGCGTTGCTGATAATAATGCAGCACTTCATTGAGCAGCAGTTTGCCAATGCCGCGCTGCTGGACATCGGGTGCGACATAATTCATTAAAACTTCACCCTGATCGCTGGCCAGAATAAAACCGACCACCTGATGCTGAAGCTCATACACCCAGCAGTTGTTATAGTGCATCAGTAACAGCAGATTTTCCTGATTTTTATTTTCGAGCAGGCGTTGAATCTTGATTTCACGATGTTGATGATCGAGGCTACAGGATCGGATACTGTCGTGCAAAACGCGAATAAGGCTCGGGACATCTTGAATTCGAGCGGATCTAATCATTGTGTTGGTAAAGGCATAAACAAGCACCTATTTGAATGTAAATAAACCTTCAACAAAATGACAATCTTGTTGTGATTTACGCAGTTTTTTAGGCGTTGTGAGAATTTTTTATTGGGGGATTGATACTGTTTTGTGTCAAAATGAATAAAAAGACAGCAGTTTGGCAGCGCAGATGCGATTAGGTCATCTTTAGGAGCGCATGGAATCATCCTCATCGTCAGGCATGATCCATCTGTAAGAGCGCTGAGATAAGAGACACGAGACCAAACGTTGGGAAATGAGAACCGAACCATTGAGGTAAGCGGGCTTATGGCAAAAATACTGGCAATCCTGCTGATTTTTCTGGCCTTTTATGCGCTGTGGAAAGTCATGATCAAAATCAGAATTAACCGTGCCTTTCAGAAACATCAGGCCGCCTATTGCAATATGGTACAAGGCCCGATTAGCCAGAAATGCCCGCGACCGGTTGAAGAGGTGATTGAAGAAGTCGCTGCCTATGAACAGCAACTGTTTGATGATGTGGCGGATATCTTTATGCAGGACGCATTAGTTGTACAGCATAAAGAGGATGGCTCAATGCTGCAGGAACAGGTATTGCGTAAAATGCCGGCCAAAACCCAGACCCGGATTGCAGATACCGATCTGGGCGAATGGGCCATTTACTGGACCTTCTATGAGCAGTCGCTGGAATACTATGTGAGCCAGTACGGTATTTTTATCACCCATGTGGATCGGGAGGGCCGTGAAACCCAGCAGCGCCTGTCTTTACCGTCCTGATTACTTTGAAATGCTCACTTCGGTGTTTGCATCGGATGGCAGATATAGGTCAAACGTGGCCGCCACCTGATCCCAGATTTGTTCTGCGCCTTGGCGGAAATAGCCCATATGTCCAATCTGGCTTAAGCCAAACTGCTGCGGACTCAGGTTGATCATTTTCACTGAGGCATTGCAATAATGCTGCATAAAGGCATACCGGGAATTGGGTAAGGCCCAGTCATCATCCAGTGAAGAAGCGGCATAAATTGGGGTTTTGACCTGTGCATAACATTCAAACAGCGCCTGTTGTGCTGGGTCACCAAAAAAGTAAGTCGGATTTTTACACCATTTACGCCATTCCTGATATACGCCCAGCGGCAGGTCTGCGCCCATGTTCAGCTTGCTCCACGGCAAATAACCGGCCAGGGCCACCATTGGCGGGAAAATCAGGTTCCAGACAAATTGCACTTTAATTTTTTCTTTTAGTGGCATATAGCCATGCCAGCCGGCGCCGGTACCAAAACAGTACAGTGCCGTGACCTGCGCATGATTCGGTGCCAATCCCAGCGCTTGTCCGCCATAGGAATGACCGACCATAAATAGCGGCATCTGGTCACGTTTAAAATAGGCAATCGCACCAGCCAAATCCAGTTTGCCCCAATCCAGATAGGACATCTGAAAGCCTTTCAGCCGTTTAGGTGCCGATTTGGCCACACCGCGATAATCAAAACACAGCACCTGATATTGATATTGGCTCATGTACTCGGCAAAGCGGCGATAAAAGGCTTGCGGCACACCGGTTGCACAGGCCACCAGCAGCTGCGCCTTAACTTGTGGCGGGGTATAACAGGTGCCGGTCAGCAGATAACCATCGCTGGCCGGGAAAGTAACGCTGCGGATCTCAAGCGGCGATGTGTGAATTGCAGAAGCAGTGGTGTTCATCCTGAACTCGTATATTTTTAGACTGGCTCTAGTTTGAATGTTGCAGAGGGGCAGTGTCAAAACTGGCGCGTTCATCGGCCAGAAGGTTTAAAATAAACAGCGATAGAAATAAACAGCAATAAAAGCAGGATGAGATAAGCCATGCTGATTGATTTTCGCCAGCAGCAACAGGCCAGGTTTGAACAGGTGGCACAGCGTCTGCAACAGGCCGCTGCCGAGGGCCTGCATTTTGATTCAGTTGCTGATTTTTATCAGTCGGGCTGGCTTGAGCAGTTTCCGGCCGGCATTCGCTGGTCGGTGACCGGACTGGATGATGGTGCTGAACAGTTTTATGCCCGGATTGATTATCTGGACTGTTTTGTCCGGATTGATGCCGGTGAGATGCTGCGGATTGAATATGGCCGACACCAGAACAATCCGACCACATTCAGCCAATGACAGCGCGTGCAGAATTCTTTTAAATAAACAGGCGATGAACCGGCTGCAACAGCAGGTTCCCCACCAAGAACAAGACCGAAGAAAAAGACAAAATCAGGGATCAACTATGGCGCATCAATTTACTGTCAATGCCACCATTCAGGGTGTTTCATTGAGCGAATTCAAACAGCTGGCTGCAAATACCGCATTACATGAAAATGTGTGCAAACGCATTCCGGGGGAAAATCTGGAGATTCTGGAATCGCAGATCAATGGTGATATTTACACCTTGCGCCGTGCCTATAACCTGGATGTGAATATTCCAGACATCGCCAAAAAACTGCTAAAAGATGCTTTTCGTTTAAAGCGCACCGATGTCACTAATCTGAGTGCATTGACCTCGACCATTGATTTAGGTGCGAACTTACCCTTAGAGGCCCGCTGCGCACGTTCGGTGACGGGCAATGATCAGCAGGTTCAGATCCAGCTGAACTGGACAGTAAAAGTAAAAGTGCCATTAATTGGCGGGATGCTGGAAAAACATGCAGAAGGTGAAATTCGCCGCTTTAGCGAAGTAGAGATTAATATTGTTGAAGATGAACTCAAGAAGAATTTAAAAAGCTAAAACCAGAATATCTCTGGATAAAAGCCCGGATGAAGCCGTAATGCCAGTCAGTTAAGAGATTGACTGGCTTTTTCTTGGGTATTTTTGAGGTTTTCCTTTTACAACCCTTGGATAACTCCTCACTCTTCTCTCAGGTATAACATACCGATTAGATTTCTCCATTAA
>NZ_VPBE01000016.1:0-65311 GCF_013418895.1 Acinetobacter sp. YH12116
AGGTGCTGCAATGCGCAAGCTTATACATCTGTGTTATGGCGTTTTAAAACATCAGACTGCCTATCAAAGAGATTATTTATTGGTCGAATAATCTCAAAACCTGATTGACTACCAAGACGGTATCTCATCTCCCATAGGGAGAGGGAGAATCCTTTATTAAATCAATATTGATATATTCCCTCTCCTTTTAGGAGAGGGTTAGGGAGAGGTCTGAAAATTATTCCCTTACTTTTGAAAGATCAAAAGTAAAGCACATAACAAAATAGTGTTAATAACCCTCACCCCAACCTTCTCCCTGAGTCATCTATGGCGCAAGAGAAGAAGCTTTCAACTAGTGTTAAATTTCACCAATAAATATGATAAAAAGATGTATCACTTCAAAACTTATAAGAACCCATGAAAACTTTAAAACCCATCCTTCTCGCTCTAACCCTAAGCACTGCAACTTTCACCACAGTCCAAGCCGCTGAACCGACCATCCCCCAACAAAAACAGGTCGCGGGCTACTATCAGCATCAGTTTGGGCCTTACCAGATTACCGCCCTGCTCGATGGCACCAACTATCTCAACCGCTCACAATTTAAAGGTGTGACAGATCAGGAAGTCAGTGAGATTCTGAAAAAATACTATGCCGATCAAGCCAAAGGCATCCAGACCTCCGTCAATGCCTTTTTGGTCAATACCGGCAGTCAGCTTTATCTGGTTGATAGCGGTGCAGCCAGCTGTTTTGGCGATCACTTAGGTTCAATCTATAACAATTTAAAAGCCTCAGGCCATCAGCCTGAACAAGTGAATGGTGTCTTTCTGACACATTTACACCCTGACCATGTCTGTGGCATCTCAAATAATGGTGTAGCCAATTATCCCAATGCAACCTTGCATATTGCCAAAACTGAATATGATTTCTGGCTCAATCCCAATACCGTAAAAAAACTACCGAAAGACCAGCAGGAAAGTTTCTTAGGCACCGTAGAGAAAATTAAAGCAGCCCTTGCACCCTATGAAAAAGCTAAAAAAGTGAAAGTTTTTTCTGATAAATCTTTAGCTTTTGGTGGGGTCGAGTTTAAGCCATCCTTTGGTCATACCCCAGGGCATTACAGCTTTAAACTCAAAGCAGATAATCAAGAGGTCGTATTTGTTGGTGACATTGTCCATTCACATACCTTGCAATTCGACAAGCCTGAAACAGCAATAGAATTCGATGTCGATCCTAAAACTGCGGTAGAAACCCGTTTAAAGCATTTTGCTGAATATGCCAAGCAAGGTCAGACCATTGCAGCGCCACATTTACCATTCCCGGGCATCGGCCATATTTATTCAAAAGATGGCAAAAGCTATCAATGGATTCCAGTACATTTTACCGATTAACTCAGTTCTCTTGAGCTAAGTCAGTTTTATAAACAGAATCCCGCTAATGGGGTTCTGCTGTTTTACATCCAGTATTCCTTGCTATTCTTTCGCACTTTTTCTGTTCCTACACGCAACCACATTAGCCCTCGCAGCAATTTTCGCCTTAATTTTTAAAATTTTCTAAACAGTCCAGCCTGTTTCAAAATGCACCGTAAACATACAAACTGCTGCACATCTTTGTATCAATCAATTTAAATCCTTCAAAAATAGCCCAAAATATTGAGTTTTACAGCGTTTAAAAAAGACTTGATTTGGTGCAAAAAACCGCACTGTGCTTTATATCGAGTCTTATTCATTTCACGAAATTCTTCATCAAAATTTCCGCAGTCTGCCCCTCTTTTACAATCTATTCGCCTCGATATACTGAGCTTCTTTTCCTGATCCCGTGCACTCAATTGGAACGCACAATGCCAAATATCGACTTATTATTTCTCCTTCTTGGTGCAGTGCTGGTACTGGCCATGCATGCCGGATTTGCATTTTTAGAGCTCGGCACCGTTCGGCATAAAAATCAGGTCAATGCCCTAAGCAAGATTCTCACGGACTTTGCCATTTCTGCGGTGGCCTATTTTCTGGTGGGCTATTATATTGCCTATGGCCAGCATTTTTTCCATAGCTCGACCACTCTGGCGGCCGATCATGGCTACAACCTGATGCGCTGTTTTTTCCTGCTGACCTTTGCAGCGGCGATTCCGGCCATTATTTCTGGTGGGATTGCCGAACGTGCCAAAATGCGTTCGCAGGCCTTGGCGACCTTATTTCTGGTGGCGCTGATTTATCCATTTTTTGAAGGGATGATCTGGAATGGCAACTTTGGTCTGCAACTCTGGCTAGCACACAGCTTTGGTGCCAGTTTCCATGATTTTGCCGGTTCGGTGGTGGTACATGCCATGGGGGGCTGGATTGCACTGGCCGCGGTGATTCTGCTGGGCGCGCGTTATGGGCGCTATAAAAAAGATGGTCGTATCAGTGCGCATCCGCCTTCGTCGATTCCTTTTCTGGCTTTGGGTTGCTGGATTTTAATTGTCGGCTGGTTTGGCTTTAATGTGATGAGTGCCCAGCGTCTGGATGCCATTTCCGGACTGGTGGCGATCAACTCTTTAATGGCGATGGTCGGGGGCACAATAGCCGCTAAAATTGCAGGCAAAGATGACCCGGGCTTTTTACATAATGGTCCACTTGCCGGTCTGGTGGCCATCTGCGCCGGCTCCGATGTGGTACATCCACTCGGTGCCTTTGTGATTGGCGGCATCGCCGGGATTATGTTTGTCAAACTCTTCACCTATACCCAGAATAAACTCAAGATTGATGATGTGCTTGGTGTCTGGCCCTTGCATGGCGTATGTGGTGCTTTTGGTGGACTGGCAGTCGGTATCTTTGGGCAGCAATGGCTCGGTGGTATGGGGGGCGTATCCCTGATCTCCCAGCTGTTCGGCACAGCGCTGGCAATTCTGATTGCACTGGCCGGCGGTTTCCTGATTTATGGCGTGCTAAAATTGCTGATGGGCATCCGTTTAAGTCAGGAAGAAGAATTTAATGGCGCAGATTTATCCATTCACCGGATTTCCGCCAATTCTGAAGAAAATATGTTCTAAGATAAAAAAGCCTCCGACAAAACGGAGGCTTTTTTGAGATATGTTGATCAACGATCAACACAATTTAAGCCATCTATTTCATACCAAAAATCAGCTTTAGACCCAGCACCGTCATCACCACACCGGCCGCACGATCAAACACTTTTTTAAACTTTAAATAGACTGCGCGCGGTTTTTCCGCCGATAGTGCCACCGCCAGCAAGGAACACCAGCCGGCATCAATAAAGAAACACAGAATAGGCAGGACAAAATAAAATACAGCGGAATCTCTTTGGGTAATAGCGCGGTAAAAATACTGGCCAGCACAATGGCAATTTTAGGATTCGACAATTGGGTAATCAGACCGGTCATAAAAGCACGGCGTAAGGACATTTGCGTGCCGGCAGCATGATCGGCCTGAATCGGGTCTTTGGCATGTTTAATAATTTTAAATGCCAGCCACAGCAGGTATAAACCGCCACAAATTTTTAAGGCCAGATAAGCCGATGGCACAGCCAGTAAAAAGGCCTGTAAGCCCAGCACCGCAAGCAAACCAAAGATGGCTGCGCCCAAACCGGTGCCCAGCGCGGTAAACAGACCATGCTGACGTGAAATCGCAATCGAGTTTTTCGCCACATAAATTGATGTTGGCCCCGGACTCATGGCCCCCAACATCAATGCCAGCGCAATTGATCCCAAAATAAAAACGGATTCCACAGTCCTATCCAATACAATGATCTGCCGGCATTTTACAAGCAAGTGCTTTGAATATCTTCCTATTTTTTACCAGTTGTTTTGATTTTCACGATATTTTTCACTATAGATCTTTATACTGACCTTATAAAATTCACTCCGTATTTTAATCAATCTGCTGAAATTTGCTTGCCATAAAAAAGCGCCCAGATACCAGCATGGCCTGAGCGCTTTTCAAGATCATCAATTAAATACAATATTAATAAATCTGTGATGGATCGGTCTGCTCTGGCCTCACACTCGCTTCTTGCTTGGGCAGCAGATAATCCTGATCATGCACCGGCACACCGCCAATAATCATGCTGCGTGTTTCTTCCGTTTTGGGCTGGTTTAAATCTTTGGTCGGGTCACAAGCCGCCAGTAAAGCGCCCTGGATTAAAATAAGCAGGAAGATGATTCTTTTCATCATTATTCTCCCTTTCTGCAAAGTCTATCCGTTTATTTTTTTGCACAGTTACTATTTTTATGCAAGCCCGATCCGGCTTTTATCGTGAGAGATTATTTAAATGTCTTTACTGACCGCGCCCCGTTTTCAGTTAGAATTGTCAAAAACGTTCCGTTCTGTCTATGTTTGATTCTATTGCCCAGCAAGTGCCTTATCAGCACATTGAATATCGCCACCAGCGCATCAGCATCAAACGGCTGGATCTGATTCATCCGCAGATTTCGGGCAACAAGTTTTTTAAACTGAAATACAACCTGCTGGCCGCCCGGCAACAGGGGTTTGAAAAAGTACTGACCTTTGGCGGAGCCTATTCCAATCATATTGCTGCAACCGCTTTTGCCTCGCATAAGTTTGGTTTTCAGAGCTTAGGCATGATTCGCGGTGAAGAACTGGCGCAGCGTCCTCTAAACCCAACCTTGGCTACGGCGCAGCAATTTGGCATGCAGCTGGAGTTTATCTCCCGCAATGCCTATCGCCAGAAAGATCAGCCCGATTTTTTGCAGCACCTGCAACAGCAATATCCCGATTTTTATCTGATTCCGGAAGGTGGCACCAATGCGCTGGCTATTCAAGGTTGTCGGGAAATTCTGACAGCGGAAGATGCGCAATTTGACCTGATCTGCTGTGCTGTCGGTACGGGTGGTACGCTTGCCGGATTGATTGAGGCCAGCCAGCAACATCAGCAATTGTTGGGATTTTCGGCCTTAAAAGGTGATTTTTTAACTCAGGAGGTCGCGCAGCTCACGACCAAACGCAACTGGCGTATTCTGGATGATTATTGCTGTGGCGGTTATGCCAAAACCACACCCGAATTAATCCAGTTTATTCAGTCGTTTGAGCAGCGTTATAATATTCCGCTGGAGCAGGTTTATACCGGCAAAATGCTGCGCGGCATCTTTGATCTGATTGATCAAGATAAAATTGGGCCAGACCAGAAAATTTTACTGATCCATACTGGCGGGCTACAGGGACGCGCGTTTTAAAGCATTAGCTTCAAGTGCAGTCTATTTATGATACCGGCTGGTTATTGTTTAGCGCCATCAGGCCTTTCACCAAACGGTAGATATGCCAGATAAAGGCCAGCAACAGCACAATAAAACCAATCAGAATGGTGGTCAGAACCGCACCGACCAGATAGGC
This sequence comes from Acinetobacter sp. YH12116, assembly GCF_013418895.1. Lineage (NCBI taxonomy): Bacteria > Pseudomonadati > Pseudomonadota > Gammaproteobacteria > Moraxellales > Moraxellaceae > Acinetobacter > Acinetobacter sp. YH12116. The sequence goes on from NZ_VPBE01000016.1 coordinate 5,323, forward strand.
AATCAGCGTCACCCAAAAAGTTTTGATTTGCCAGTTCACATGACTTTCCAGCCAGGTGCCACGCATTTCTGCACGTTTTAAATAATTCATGATAATGGCAATAATTGGCGTAACACCGACAAAAAAGCCGGCGATATACAGAATATAGGTGATCAGGTTGTATTGTTTGAGCTGATCCAGCCCCGCGGTTTGATTCATTGATTTTTTCCTTTTTTATAAAGTCCGATACCAGATATAGATGCCTAGCCGACATTTCTGTTTATTGTTAAGCAAATCAAAGTGTAACTGCGTCAAGTTGAAGCTCGACACCTTAATATAAACAGATCATAAAAAAGTCTGATGAAAGTTTTGTTGATGATCTGTATGTGCTGTGAAATTCAAAGTTCATCTGTTGTGACGTCCTCAATCGGGCTTCCATCCAGCCGATACAGTTTCAACTGGATGGAAGAAAAAATCAGAACTTAAGGCTGCTTGGTTTCTGGCAATGGATTGGCCGCAAAATAACGCTCCAGATGATTCACATTTGAATCCGGACGTGGTCGGCGCATATTTTCTGCGACCCCGTTATAGAGCTCAGCCCGTGGCGTTAAGTGGAATTTATTCAGCTCTGGGTCCATATACGACAAGCGCTGTTTACGCTGTAAATATTGATGCAATTGCTGATTAATTTCCTGTAAACCATAGCCACCTTTGGCCCAGGCGCTGTCGTGGCTGCCCCAGTGATGGCCGAACTCATGGCCCACAATGCCAATACTGGTATTGAAATAATGCGCATAGAACAGCCAGGTATCGACTCCCAGCACATTTCGTCCGCCTAAACCGCCGCCCACGGTGGTCACCCCGAGCGTCACTTTGCCACGGTTCATAATCTCATCATAATATTTTTGATACTCCGCTGCGGTAAAGTAACCGCCATCTCCGACCACTTGGCCCTTGTTGCCAAAGAAGTCATGCCCCATGACCGCTTTATGGTTAAACCAAATGTGTTTAAACTCAGGGCTATTCACCAGATAGGCAAAATTGGTAATCATAATCACCCATTCACGCGCATAGGCTGGAGTAATTTTGCCCCAGATGCTGTAAATTTGCCGATAAAATATTATCCATATAAAAATGGCGCAGGTTTTCATTGGTCAGGGTTTCCCAGCTTTCCCCATCTTGCAGCACATAACTGCGGCTTTGGGCCTGCTGCTGCTTGAGTGCCGTGACTGTGGCAGCAGTATTGGACTGGAACTGCTGCAATCGCTTAAGCGGCATCATGACAATTTTGCCGTTAAACAGGCTGAATAAATGTTCCTGACTAACCTGAATATCTAAGGCACCGGCCAGTTGCTGATCGGTACTCGCCCCTGCCGTACGATATTTATAAAAACTTTCTTCTGCGGCTGGAAAAATATTCTGTAGATTTTGCGTATTTGGTAAAGCTGAACTGTCGATCCGGCCTGAAGTATGGGCTGCATAAAAACGCTGGTCATCCGCGGCATGAAATACCCGTGTTCCCACATTTTCCTGTCGTGTCGCCGCCACGTTTGTTGCGCCTTCTTCAAGATGAGTCAGGTCATATACATAGCTCATGCCATTATTAAAACTGGCATACAGCAAATTACCGACAGCTTCCAAACGCGCACTACAGTTATAACCACAGTTCGGCAAGGACAAACGTGCATATTTTTTGGCTTTTAAATGATTGGTGCTACTGATCTCACTTTGCTTCCAGACATTAATCCGGCTATGCGTATCTGTGGCAAATACATATTGATCATTCGCTGCCACAGACATGGGATGCACCACCACGGTATTGTGCTGATCACCCGACCAACTGCCGGTTCCCAACGACATCAGAAATTGTGGTTCGCCTGAGCCTAAATCAAAGACATCGACCCGGTTAGACGAATAAGAAGCCGCATATAAGCGGTCGTTATGTACACTCAAATCAAACAGCCGATTCCACGGCCGACCAATGCCAGAAATATTCTGGGCATGGATCGAACTCAAGACTCGCTTGGCTTTCAGGTCATAACGCAAAATGCTTGCCTCGGCGCTGTCATTGGCCACATACAAAATATCCTGATGCACCACCATCGCTTTCGGATTCCAGCTGTCCAGACCAAAAGTCTGGGCACTAAATTCGGTGACCAGATCTGCAAAGCGAACGTCATTGATCAAGCTGGCAGTGACAGGCGTGGTATCAGGTGTTGAACCAGGTGAAGTTGGCGTCACAGGAGCCGGTGCAGATGGATTTGAAGATGCTGCCGTATTGCTGTCACTGCCACCGCCGCCACCGCAGCCAGTGAGAGCCATACTCAAAATTACCGCCAGGCTTAATAATGTTTTATTCATTGTGTTCCCCAAGAGACAAAGTCATGACATAAAAAATATGTCTAAAAATTGCTATTTATTCTGAACAACAATGCCCCCTTTAATAAATACTAAACTATTGATTTAAAACAACTTTAAAATAAAACCAGATCAAATAAACACGACTTTGCCGCGTAAAAAATCACCTTAAAACAGTAAAATGTGGCCTTGCTAACGATGATTTGGTTTATTGATAGACCATTCCTGCTTTATAGGAAAAGTAAATATTCTGCGCACATTTCAATCTGGAAAATGCGGCATCATCAAACGATAAAGTCTATAATAGTCCGCTTTCATTTTCTCTCGGTGCAACATGGCAACAGCAAATCAATACGATGTTCTAGTTTTGGGTGCCGGTGCGTCTGGTTTAATGACCGCCTATATGGCTGCCCAGCGCGGACGCAAAGTATTGGTGCTGGAAAAAGCCAATAAAGTCGGCAAGAAAATCCTGATGTCGGGCGGTGGCAAATGCAATTTCACCAACCTCTATGTCGAGCCAAGCAACTATATTTCACATAATCCGCATTTTGTGATTTCCGCGCTCAGTCGTTATACCAATTGGGATTTTATCGGGCTGGTCTGCGAATACGGCATTGACTATGAAGAACGTAAACATGGGCAGCTGTTTACCTTAAATGGCGCCAAAGACATTCTGAATATGCTGCTGGCCGAGTGTGACAAAACCGGTCTGGTCGAGATTAAAACCAGCTGTGAAGTCAAAGCCATGACCGCCATAGATGATTTGGGTTTTCAGGTCGCAACCACTTTAGGTTATTTTCAGGCGGAATCTGTGGTCGTCGCCAGTGGCGGCCTGTCCATTCCGACGCTAGGGGGTTCCGGAATCGGTTATGAAATTGCCAAGCAGTTTGGTCATCATGTCTATCCAACCCGTGCTGGCTTGGTGCCGTTTACCTTTTCCGACAGTTTTAAAGAAGTCACTACCCGCCTCAGTGGTAATGCCGTAGAGGCCACACTTTCCAATACGCTAAACAGCTTTACCGAAGCTTTGCTGTTTACTCACCGCGGTTTAAGCGGACCAAGTTCGCTGCAGCTGTCCAATTACTGGGATGTCGGCCAAAGTTTTCATATCGACTTCCTGCCGGCCGTGGATTTAGCCGAGTTTTTTAAAGCCAAAAAATCCAGCCAGCCGAAAGTGCTGTTACGTACCTTACTGGCCGAACATTTACCGAAAAGTGTGGTGGCAGAGCTGCAACAGCTGATCTGGCCGGAACAGGCGGAAAGCGCCATCGGACAGCTGAGTGATGAAAAACTGGAGCAGATTGCAGCGCGCCTGCACAGCTTTGAAGTCAAACCGTCAGGTACCGAAGGCTACCGTACCGCAGAGGTGACTTTAGGTGGCGTCGATACCACTGAAGTTTCTTCCAAAACCATGGAAAGTAAAAAGCAGAAAGGCTTGTATTTTGTCGGTGAGGTGCTGGATGTGACGGGCCATTTAGGTGGTTATAACTTCCAGTGGGCCTGGGCGTCAGCGCATGCCGCCGCCCAATATGTCTGATGGTTTATAAAACTGATGGATGAATTATTCCAGATAATCTGTGCGCAATAAGCACAGATGATTCTGGCGTTGTACACGTAAAATAGTCTGCTGCATTTTCACCACGGCGCACTGAATATGCTTTGGTAATACTGCCGGCTGTTCTGATTGTTTTAAGCTAATTTTTAACATAAGGTCTTCCCCAAATAGACTTTCGTCGATTTTATTCCATGAATATTTCATACAGATTAAATCTAAGCATCTAAAATATATGAAATATTTATTCCTTTTTTATGAAGCTTCACTATAGCAAAAAATTGTTCATTTATACAACATCATCGACTTTGGTCGCAGCTTGCCCGGTATCGCCCGAATCATCAGCGGTCTGGGCGGGTTGGTTTTGAGTTTTGGCAAAAATAAATTTATATGCGCTGGCCAAAAAGCCAAGGGTAATCCCTGCAATCACTACGGGTGCAAAAAGATTAGAAGGCGCTTTCTTTTTCGTCATTCTGCTTCTCCAGTTTTCAACAAAAAACGAGGTCGATCAACACTCAGTTTGATCGACCTTGTAGATAGATGACAGGTTATTTCGGGTCATCTTTTCGTGGTTGATGTGCATCGACATCCGGTTCTTTTTCACCAGTTGAACCAAACGGATTATTATTGGCCGGATGCGCCGGATCCACCTTCAGCGTATCAGGTGTAACCTGATCTGCACCGGATGCTTCATCTTCCTGTGGTGCAGTGGTCAGCGTTGCCGGTGTGGTATTCGACAAATCCGTAGTCATGGGGGTATTTGTCCCTTGTGACGGGTCCTGTTTGTTCATTGGATTCACTCCTGGGGTCGTAAAGCCACTATTGGCCGCACTGTCCTGCTCCTGTTTCAACGGATTCGGCTGCTTGGCTTCGCGTTTGGCTTTATCAATCAGATCGGTTAAAACACGTTCTGCCGGTTGACGGCCACCCAGACCAAAGGCCAGAGCAAAGGCCACCGCAACTGCACCCAAGGTTAAACCGAAGGCTAGGTTCACAATAGAATCGGCAATGCCCATGGCACGTAAGCCCATTGCTACGACCAGACCCATAATCAGTACGCGTACCAGCGTCGCTAACCAGCGTGAACTGTTGTATTCACCACGCTCGACCACTTTGGCCACCACATTCGCCAGCCAGAAACCGACCACCAGAATGACCGCGCCCAGCAGAATATTGGCACCGAAGTAAATGAACATGGAAATCAGACCACTTACCTGCTCGAAACCAAGACGATTGGCCGCTTCAGACACGGCAAACAGCATGGTAAAGAACACGATCAGACAACCAACCATGGTCGATACTTTGGTGGTACCGAGGAAACGTTGTACGCCCAGTTTGGCCGGAATTTCATCGACACCCGTACCTGAAATAATTTCAACCACCAGATTGGCCACGAAACGTGACACCACATAGGCAATGATCAGGATTAAACCGGCGGCAATAATATGCGGAATTGCATACATGATTTCATGCAGCATGGCGGTTGCCGGCTGAGAAATCGCCTCAATACCCAAGGCTTCAAATGCAATGATTAATGCAGTAATGATGATCAGGGCAAAAACAAAAGAACCGACTAGCTTCGGCAAGTTAGAGTTCTTGAACAGGCCAATTTTTTGCGCCTGCTGTTGCAGATTCAGACTGCCAATTAAACCTTCGACAATACCACGGACAATTTTAGCCAGAATATAACCGACAAAAATAATCACGCCGGCAATAAAGATATTCGGCAGATAAGAAATGGCTTCAGTCACCATGTTTTGTACTGGATACAACAGGCCGTTTAAGCCCAGAATCGACAGCACAATTGGCAAGAACAGTAACAGGATTAACCAGTACACAATATCACTGATATTGCGGCTAATCGGGCTAACCCCGACATCGGCACTGAGCTTTTCATCCAGCTGGGTACGATTCAGTACGCGCTGCAGGCCCATTTTGACCAGCGTTGCGACAATCCAGGCAATAAAACCGACCGCAATGGCTGCCAACAACTGGGGAATAAAGACCAGGAAGCTTTGAATCATATTGCTAAACGGCCCACTGACACTGGTCAGGTTCAGCACATTCAGCGCCGCGATAATCGCGATAATCATGATGATCCAGAAGGCAACTCTGGACAGAATACTTTCTACATTGGGACGGTGCCCGGTGGCATGCGACAGCTTCTGGTTGGTGCCCAGCTTTTCTAAGCCTTTTTTAATGGCTGCACCGACAATTAATGCAATAATCCAACCAATAATAAGTATGGCAATCGCCGATAAAATGGGATGAAACTGTTCCCAGTAGTACATGGCATCGAAGCCTGCACCTCTCGGGTTTCCATCAAAATAATCATTCATATGTCTTGCCCTCTTGTTATGACTTTCTACATTCGTTGTTCATGGCAAAAGATGCGCATCTTGATCATGGTAAAAATGAAAGGTTTAAGTACTTTGTATTTTTAAGTACCGTGTTTTTATGAAGTACCAAGCGTGTAAGAATGCACGGCTATCGCAAAAAACCCTGAACTGACGGTCAGGGTTTATGCAATCTTCAGACTTATTGAGCGGTGGCCGTAGCGGTATCGCCATCAGTGGCAGTGGCTGAATCACCATCTACAGCGGTGCCAATGTCGCCATCCACACCTGTGGTCGCCACACCTTCTTCAGCCATTGCAGGCGTACTGTTATTGGGTGTAGCCTGTTCTACATTGGCATTCGGATGCCCAGGTGGTGCCTCACTCGGTTTAGGATCACGATCCGCAAACATATACACCACCAGTGCCAGCAGAAAAACACCCACAGCAATCAAGATAAAAACTGGCATACGTTTTTTCTTTTGTACTTCTTCTGCGCTTGTGACATGAGGTGGCTTGTTAAAATCATGGCTCATGTTTCCCTCACTTCTTTTCTATTCGCTTGTCGAATTTTTATACTAACAAGAAGCATTGTTGTGTTGTGTGACAAAGCATTGTGAGATGGTGAAAAATGTAATTACAAAAATTGAAGTTTATTACTGCTTTCATTTTATTCAAAATTTTGACGCAAGCCGGGTTCAGCAGCTGATAGATCTTGTATGCTTTTTAATCACAACAAGCAGATGGATAACTGATGCAAAATTAGAAGAATAAGCACATGAAAAGGAATATAGAATCGCCTAGATGAGAGAAAAAATTCAGCAGCCTGAGCATTCTCCAGTGCTGATCAGCCCCTCCTTGCTTGATACAGCAAAATGCCAGGTAACAATTTGCTTCAGCTCGCCCACCACAAGCGCTGCCTTAACGCATACAAATGCGCTATAATACGTCACTCTTTTTTTCATGCTCCAGAATTTTATGGCGTATCGTCAACAAAGTGTAACGCTTGATCTTGACACTGACGTCACACATCAATGTGCTTTGCACTACACGCGTGATCAGCATTTAATCGGGATTATTGAGTTCAGTAAACCGAGCTTTCTTCTGAAATGGGGCGATCTGGAATATTTCCGCCGTCGTACTGAAGAGTTTTCAGTGATGCCGTTTCCAGACTGCATTAATGCCATGGTGATTGATGTGCGTAATGTCGCGGCCTGGCTCGATAATGAAGTGCCGATTATTCCATGGCGCTTACTGGAAGAAGAATGTCCAGTGCGTCTGGTGGTCCCTGCAGACCGTGTCGAACACTATGCCGGCTTTTTTGAACCGACCTGGCTGACTACTGATACAGAAACAGCGATTCAGGAAATCCGTCATTTTATGGATATGTTTGTGCATTAAGCATATTCAAGTGGTGCTGACACTTCATCAAAAAAACCTCATCTGAATCATACAGATGAGGTTTTTTAATAGAATATACGTTTCATTTAATCCGTTAGCGAATGGTAAAAATACACTGCTGCTTAAAACTGGATTTGGGTAGCCAGATCAGCTGTTTATAGCGCACCTGATCTATTCCAAAACTTTGCATTTTCTGGCGTGTATAGCGCCAGCCAATACAATCTTGATAGCGCGCATATTCAGGCGCTTGCCCTGCTGTAGTCGATGCCTGCTGGACCTGAATTTTCTGGAAAAACGCGGTTTCTCTGGCGCGCATCGGGCCAATATACTGCTGATAGGCCTGCTCCATGTCTGCATCATCAAACTGCATTGGTTGCATGGCGCCACCATGCCAGCCCAGCTGACTGCGCCAGTTCAGATATTTGATATTTCCGGCCGGAAACACATAATTGGCGCAGGAGGAAAAACAGTATTGCCCGACTTCTACATTCAGCTAATTCGCATAGACCAGATCACCCAAATCCATTCCCAGACCAATTTCACCCCCTTGACTGGTGATTTTCAGGGTCTGTACTTGCGGGAACTGCTTTAACAAGGCAGCTGCACGGGTATTAGCATCTTGGCTGAGCGGGCCAGTATAGATCAGCACATTTTCTTGTACCGTCACTTCTGTTTCCGTGCCTGTGATATTTGCCTGTAGCGTAGTTGCCGCCACCAGCGCGACGCTGGCCATAAGCATGGATTGGAACACTTGCATCACATCCTCACAGAACAAGAGAGCAATAAACCGGGCTGAAAACAGCAGATCATCAAATCAAACCTGTAGCACTCAAGCTTACCAGTAGTTTTCTACTGCAATATTGCCTTCTCCACGGCGGTTCATGCTCAGGCCACGCGCTTTTAGGGCTTCTTTGGTATCTTCCACCATTTGTGGGTTACCACATAGCATCACATGACTGCTGTCCGGATTAAAAGACAGGCCCACGGCTTTTTCCAGCTCGCCATTGGCGATTAACACCGGCAGACGGTCATGCAAAGGTGCGTTCGGATCACGGGTAATAATCGGCACAAATTTAAAACCTGTATGCCCTTCGCCAAAAGTCGCTGCAATTTCTTCAATCCGCTCGACATAGGCCAGTTCAGCGGCAGTACGGACACTATAGACCAGATGGATATGCTGGTATTTATTCCAGGTGTCAAAATCTTGCAGCATCGACAGGAATGGCGCCAGTCCGGTGCCGGTACCCAAAAGCCATAAGTCTTGTGGCAAAGGCAACTGATAGCGCGCCAAGGTTAAAAAGCCATACGGTACTTTTTCCAGATACAGCTCATCGCCAACCTGCAGATGTTGCAGATTGGAAGTAAAGGCCCCATCGGGTACGACAATTGAAAAGAATTCCAGGGTTTCATCAAAAGGTGAGGACACCACTGAATAGGCCCGCACCACCAGTTCATCGCCGACTTTAAGGCCAATACGCGCAAATTGCCCGGCAGTAAATTTAAAGTGGGCTGGACGCGTCATGGTAAAGCTGAACAAGGTATCGGTCCAGCGATGTACAGATAACACCGTTTCTAGGCTAAATTTTTCAATTGACATAATTTGTACGTGGCATGAAAGACTGCGCTCATGGTAGCATGGCAGCATAATTTATTAATATTTTTTAAATGTTAAGGCTATATTCATGCGCATGACTTTACGCCAATTGGCTGTTTTTGTAGCAGTCGCTCAAGAAGGCACAGTAACCAAGGCCAGTGATGCCGTCAAACTGACGCAAAGTGCGGCGAGTATGGCTTTAGCAGATCTGGAAGATGGTTTAGGCGCACCATTGTTTGACCGTTTAGGTAAACGCCTGCAATTGAATGATCTGGGCCGTTTTTTACTCCCGCAGGCGCTTGAAATTCTAGGCCGCTGTGAAGCCTTTGAACAGGCCGCCAAAGGCGAGCTGCAAAGCATTGATTTGCGCCTGGGCGCGACCCTGACCATTTCCGATTACCTGATGCCAGATTTAATGGCCAACTTCCTGCAAATTCAGCCACAGGCGCATTTACAGCTGCAAGTCGGTAATACCCGTCAAATGATTGAAGCAGTCAACCAGTTCCAGCTCGATTTAGCCCTGATTGAAGGTTCCTGTCATTTACCGCAGCTGCAATGTATCCACTGGCGTGATGATGAACTGGCAGTCTGCTGTTCACCGAATCATCCGCTGGCGCAGCTAGACCGTGCCTTAACCGCAGAAGACTTTAAACAGGTGGAATGGATTTTACGAGAAGAAGGTTCAGGCACGCGTGAAGTATTTGATAACGCCATTTTAAAAGATGTGCCAGATGCCAAAATCCGTTTAACCCTGGGTCATAATGAAGCCATTCTGAAAATTGTGGCCGGCGGCTTAGGCATGTCCTGTATTTCAAAACTGGCGATTGAGCCTTTACGTGAAAAAGGCCAGCTGGTGATTTTAGACACTCCATTCTGGCAACTGGCGCGGCCTTTATTTATGCTGGTGCATCGTCAGAAATACCAGGGTCCAGGTCTGAAAGCCTTTATGAAGTTCTGTGACAGCAAATAAGACTGTATTTAATCCATAAAAAAAGCGCCTGCAGGCGCTTTTTTCATACCTTATCGAAATTGGCTTTCACATGGAATCCCGTCGCCATCACCATCCATTTTGGTATTTGGGCAATTACGAATAAAGAATAAAGCCTCCTCATAAGACTTCATCTGACTACAATGCTCGCGGCCATCACATTTAAATTGTTCAGATGAGCTGCTACTTACCGGCAGCGCTTGCTCTACATTCTCTTGGACATTTTCTAAATTCTTTTTCCCTTTTTCACTAAGTCCAAGTTCCGGTAATTCGCCATGTACCGCTCTTTGCTCAGCTACGATCTGTTGCTGAGCAATCATCAGTTCTTCAAGTTTTTGCTGTTTCTGAGCTTGATATTCTTGATATTTCTTATATACCAAAATACTTAATCCTAAAATAATGATTAAGCCTAATACAGTAATGATCTTTGAGTTAAGCCATGAAGACTTCTTTTTATCTCTTGACGAAACTTTACCCTCGATATTTCTGTATCGTAGATTGTTCTGTTCAGCAGGCTCTGATACTTTTAGGTCTAAGCGCACAATATTCGCGGCTTTAAATTTTCCTGCATCTTCAACAATTATAAATTTTAGATTTTCACCGATTTTAGGTGGAACATTCTTATTGGGAAAATCTTTGATGTGGAAAAATAAATCTTTTGACTCTTTCTCTATCTGAATAAAACCAAAACCACGATCTTCATGATAGCTTTTGATTTTCCCCTCTTGAAACATAATGCGCTCTTATCTTTGATATTTTTAATAATTGTAATAAAAAAGAAGCTAAAAAGCCTCTTTTCTATTCTTATACTCGACTTAAGCAGAATATATAAATTCTACCTCAGTACTAACGTCGGAAATTGGACAGCAGGGAAGAAGTAATCGACTGGTTATGGGCGGCCACTTTGGATTTTTTGGCTTTGGCCGACTGGTCTTCAACCCGCTCAATTTTCACTGCTTTAAACTTGTTGCCGTTTTTGACCACATTAAATTTCACCCGGTCATTTCGCTTCGGTTCTATCCCATCGGCCGGGAAATCGGAAATATGAAAAAACACTTCGCCTTCCGGACAGGCAATAAAGCCGTAACCCTTGTCTGCGTTGTATTGCTTAACTTTACCCTGATATTGTTCGTTGCTCATCGACCTGTCCCCCTTTTGCGCTTCAAGCTTAATATATAAAAAAGAGGCTATAAAAGCCCCTTCTCTGTTCACTAGCAAAATCAGTCTTTTTGCACGGAACCGAAAATTTTGTCACCGGCATCACCCAGGCCCGGTACGATATAGCCATTTTCATTCAGGCCCTGATCCACAGAGGCAGTGAAAATTACCACATCCGGATGCGCTGCTTCTACACGCTGAATGCCTTCTGGCGCAGCCACCAGCACCATCACGCGAATATCTTTACAGCCGCTGGCTTTTAACACATCAATCGCCGCCACTAAAGATGAACCGGTGGCCAACATTGGGTCAATGATCATGGCAATACGGTTTTGTACATCCGGTACCAGTTTTTTGTAGTAGGTACGTGCTTCCAGCGTTTCTTCATCACGCTCTAAGCCCAGTACAGACACTTTGGCGCTTGGAATCAGGTTCAGGAAACCATCCAGCATGCCAATACCGGCACGTAAAATTGGTACCACCGTAATTTTTTTACCGGCAATACGGTCTACCGTGACCGCACCATTCCAGCCGTCAATTTCATGCTCGACCATTGGCAAATCTTTGGTCGCCTCATAGGTCAACAGCATGGTCACTTCTTGCGCCAGCTCGCGGAAGTTTTTAGTGCTGATATCTGCACGACGCAGTAAACCGAGTTTATGACGAATGAGCGGATGACGAATTTCATGGATAGCCACGGGAGAACACCTAAAAGGTTAAGATAAAATTCCGTCTATTATAATCATTTTTTGACCCTGATAAAAACAAAAAAGCCCTCAAATATTGAGGGCTTTTTGCTAGACAATTCTCTTTTTCAAGATTATTGCTGAGACAGCATGAAGTGAATTGGAGATAAAATCTCGGCTTCAAGCGCCATCTGGATAATTGGATCCGGATAAACACCAATCACCAATACCGCCAGTGCAGCCAGCAGAACCATGATCCCGCCAACGCGTTGACCCCAGTGATCGACTGCATCCATTTTTGGTGTTTCTGGCGGAGTCATATACATCACCACCATCACACGTAAATAGTAATATAGACCAATACCCGAACCGACAATAATCATCGCTGCCAGGAACCAGTGCTGGGTTGTTACCGCAGCCATGACAATCAGGAACTTACCAATAAAGCCTGCAGTCAGTGGAATACCGGCCAGAGACAGCATCATCACGGTTAATACAGCAGTCAGCACTGGACGACGCCAGAACAGACCACGGTATTCAGCCAGACTTTCTGCTTCTGAAGTGTTGTTATATGGACTCGACATTAACGCTACGGCACCGAAGGCACCAATCGTGGTTAATACATAGGTAATTACATAAACAGTCACATTACCCAAGCTGGCATAAGTCAGACTGATCAGACCGATCAGCAGATAACCGAAGTGTGCGATTGAAGAGTATGCCAAAACACGCTTCAGGTTCACTTGGCGTACCGCCAGGAAGTTACCGACAACAATCGACAGCACGGCAATAATGGTCAGCAGTGTAATAACTGATTCTTGCAGGATGGCACCTGAAGTCAGCAAATAACGTACGAACAGACCAATGGTCGCCACTTTGGCAGCCGTCGCCAGAAAGGTCGCGATTGGTGCTGGTGCACCCGCATACACATCTGGTGTCCATTTGTGGAATGGTGCCAAAGACAGTTTGAATGCAACCGCAAAGATAATTAAGGCAATACCTAAAATGACCAGTGGCTGGTGCAGGTTCTGCATAAGCGCCTGTACAGAGTCATAGAATGACAGTGAACCGGTGTAGGCATAAATATACGCCATACCCATCAGCAACATCGCAGATGCGGTTGCTGAAAGTACCAGGTATTTCACCCCTGCTTCTAAAGACTTCGAGCGCTGATGCGTATAGGCTAACAAGCCATACACCGGAATCGACATCAATTCCAGGCTGATGAAGAATGAAGCATAGTGCGAGCTTGCCACCATGAGCATTGCGCCTGCAACTGAGGACAACATCAGGATGTACAGCTCTTCACGATTGTCTTTATAGCTTTCAATATAAGCATGTGACAAGGTACAGCAAGCCAGTGCAGCAACCAGGATCAGTAACTGATAAACCAGTGTGAACTGATCAATCATAAACATGCCCATGACATTCGCTGGTGCAAAAGCACCACCGAATAATGAGAGCAGAATATACGCTGCAGCAAGGTTTAAGCCCACTACAGATGCTGTCGCAATCAGGTTATGGTTACGCTTGATTGCGGTGAGAATCATCACGACGATCGCAGTTAAAGCCACGATCATCACAGGAGCTAATGGCATAAGCTCGGAAAATGACATTGTGAAGTTCATGACTTATTGGATCTCCACATTTTCGAGTTGAGTGCTTACCTGTTCGGTCACGTCAACTAGCTCTTGAACTGGAATGTAGCTGTTTGCTAACCACGCCATGCTTGAATTGGAAATATCAAGGAAGCTTTGTGGATACAGACCAAGCCATAACAGACCAACGGCACAAATTAACAGAATCACAATTTCACGCGCATCCAGATCTTTTAACGGATTGCTGTAATGCTGTTTTTGCTCTTCGTTTGGTGTACCAAATAATGCTTTGTGAATCAGGATCAGACCATAAAGACCTGCAAACACCAGACTCACTGCAGCAATGATTGTAAATACAGGGAACTGGTTGAATGAACCCATCAGAATCAGGAATTCACCAATAAAGTTACCCAGACCCGGGATACCGACCAATGCTGCCACGAAGAACATCAGGAAGAAGGCCAGATACGGGAATTGACCACGAATACCACCCATCAGACGCATGTCACGGGTATGCACACGTTCATAGACCTGACCACACATAATGAACAATGCAGCAGATGACAAGCCATGTGCCAGCATCATGATCATTAAGCCTTGGTAAGTCAGGATATTACCTGCGTAAATCGCCAGTAACACAAAGCCCATGTGCGAAATAGAGGTATAAGCCAACAGGCGTTTCATATCGGTTTGCTGGAAGGCACACCAAGCGCCGTAGAAAATACCAATTAAACCGAAAATAATCGCGATGTCTGCAAACTGTGCAGAAGCCGCCGGGAAGAATGGAATCACAAAACGGAGTAAACCGTACGCTGCAGTCTTAATCAAGATACCTGCAAGGTCAACAGAACCTGCTGTTGGTGCCTGTGCGTGGGCATCTGGTAACCAGCCGTGTAACGGGAAAACTGGAAGTTTTACCGCAAAGCCGATGAACATACAGATCATGAAGGCATAAGCCACTGCTGGTAACTGTGCATCAAGCGTATTCGCCACCGCTAACAGATAGTGGTAGTTGAACGAGATGGTACCTGACAGCATGTAACCGTAAATCACCAGCCCCAGGATACCGATCAGCATGATCAGACCTGCAACCTGTGTATAGATGAAGAACTTGGTTGCTGCGTAAACACGCGATTTACCATCTGCCCCTTTATGCCCCCAAAGCGCAATCAGGAAGTAGATTGGAACCAGCATCATCTCCCAGAAGAAGAAGAACAGGAACAGGTCAATCGCCAGGAATACACCAATTACGCCACCTAAAGACCATAACAGGTTCAGGTGGAAGAAGCCCACGTTCTTCTGGATTTCACCCCAAGAACAGCCGACGGCCAAAATACCCAGCAGCGCTGTCAGGCCAACCATGAGTAATGATAAGCCATCTACCGCCAGGTGAATGTTAATGCCCAAGGTTTGAATCCAAGGCAACTGGAATTGGGCAGCCCAGCTTGGAACCTGTGCACCCAATTCATATTGATACGTACCTGATTGCCATAACGCCAGGGTCAGACCCAGCGTTACCAGCATACCCACCAGCGCAATATAGCGCGGCAGTTTGTCGTCGAGCTTGTCGACGATCCAACAAATAAAACCTGCAATGAACGGAACGAGGATCAGTGCGGGTAAAATGATATTGTTTGGAGCTTCCATCTTATTTCCCCACGACCTGAGTCACGACCACGACCAGCAGTAAAACAACAACACCGAGGGCCATACTAGAGGCGTATTCGCGCAATGAACCGGTTTGACGTGAACTGGTAAAGCTGTTGCCTGCTTTAACAATTGCAGGAAGCACCAGCCACAAGCCATCAATCGGATCGCGACCTAAAATTTTAGCGATAAGCAGGTAAGGCTTCACGAATACGATGTCATACAACGCATCGAAACCAAGTGCATTACGGCAGATATTGGCCAGACCTGAACCCAGAGAAGTCTGAGCAAAGCCTTTTACGGCATTGTAAGCAAACGCAAACAGCACCACGCCAACAGCAAGACCTGCCAAAGCAACCCCAATCGCGATGTATTCAGCACCATGTGCACCGGCTTCAAGCGCTTCAGGAATAATGAAGGCTGGAATTTGTGCAGCATCCAGAATGCTCATCACTGGTGCTTTCAGCACAATCGCCAGACCCGTTGAAAGCACTGCCAGAATTGCCAGTGGAGCCCAGTAAGTAATGCCTTTGATTTCATGATAAGGCGTGTTTTCTTTGCCGAAGAATACTACCCAGATTAAACGGAAAGTATAAATAGACGTTAAGAACGCACCAGCAACACCCACCCAATACAGTGTATTGAAGACTGGTACGCCAGCTAAATGACTTTGTGTCCACACCGCGGCCAGAATCGCATCTTTAGAGAAGAAGCCGATGGTCAGGAATGGAATGGCTGCCAAGGCACCGCCACCAATCGCGAAACATGCAAACAGGAATTTGTTCTTGTAGAACAGACCGCCCATCTTGAAGATGTTTTGTTCATGATGGTAAGCCAGAATCACTGCACCTGAAGACAAGAATAATAATGCCTTGAAGAATGCGTGAGTCAGCATGTGGAACAGACCTGCCTGGTACGCTTCAGCACCCACGGCCATAAACATATAACCGAGCTGACTCATGGTTGAGTAAGCCAGAATACGTTTGATGTCGGTTTGAACCAGCGCTGCAAAACCAGCCACCAGCAAGGTTACTGCACCGGTAATAGAAATGAAGATCATCACTTCTGGTGCAAGTTCAAATACGCTGAACATACGGCAGCATAGATAAACACCCGCAGTCACCATGGTTGCCGCGTGGATTAACGCAGATACTGGCGTCGGACCTGCCATCGCATCTGCCAACCAGGTTTGTAACGGGATTTGCGCAGATTTACCAGCAGCACCCAAGAACAACATTAAGGCTGTCCAGATGGTAATTGATGAGCTTTGGGTCATAACCGCAGCAGCATTCTCAACGATGTACTGTGTATTCAGGGTACCGAACTGTTGGTACAGTAAGAACAGTGCAATCAGCAGGAATACATCACCAACACGCGTTACGGTAAATGCTTTAATTGCAGCAAAACCGTTGGCCGGGTTCTGGTAGTAATAACCGATTAACAGGTAAGAACACAGACCTACACCTTCCCAACCCAAGAACAATAACGCCAGGTTATCGCCCAGTACCAGCAGTAACATGCTGGCCACGAACAGGTTGAAGTAAGAGAAGAAACGTGCGAAGTCTTCCTCACCACGCATATACCAAGATGCGAAGATATGAATCAGGAAACCAACACCGGTAATCATGCCCATCATCAGCAACGATAAGCCGTCAAGCTGCAAGCTGATGCCTGGGGCAAAATCACCCACGCTAAACCACGTCCACAAATGCTGAACGTAAAGTTCTTTACCGTTATTGACAAAGTCAAGGCCGGCAATCAGGGCAAATAATGCCGATAGACCAACTGCCCCTACCCCGATAATCGCCGCAACTTTCTCAGGAAGATTGTGACGCCCTGCCGCTAATAAAATAAAACCGATTAGCGGGAACAAAATTGTTAAATATAAATAACTCATCCGCGCATCTCACTAGCAGCATCCACATCCAGGTGATGGAAGCGATGATAGAACTGAAGGACGATCGCAAGACCGATACATGCCTCTGCCGCAGCCAGCGTCAGAATCAAGATGAACATGATCTGGCCATCTGGTTGTACCCAGGCACTACCCGCCAGAACAAACGCCAGTGCCGCAGCGTTCATCATGATTTCAAGGCTCATTAAAATGAATAACAGGTTGCGTCGCACCATTACACCGTAAAAACCCAGTGCAAAAAGAATGGTTGCAACGATCAAACCATGTTCTAAAGGGATGTTGCCCATTATTGTTTTTCCTCTTCTGCACCTGGTTCACGTTTACCTAAGTGGAATGCTGCAACCAGGGCTGCTAGCAATAACATCGCGGCAACTTCAACCAATAATAAATAGTGAGTAAAGAGTGCTTGACCGACTTCTTTAGGACCAACAATTTCGGTTCCCATGACAGCTGGCGTGCTGGAGTAATCAGATGCAAGCATCCATACCAGAACCAGACCCATCAAGAAGCTCATTAATGCTGGATATGCCCATGCAGATGAGTTGAGCCATTTGCTCTCTTGTTCAACAGTTTGCTGACCCAAGTTCAACATCATCACCACGAACACGAATAACACCATGATCGCGCCGGCATACACAATAATTTCCAGGGCACCGGCAAACGGTGCACCCACAATCATGAACATCCCTGCAACTGCAAGTAATGACACGATCAAGCTCAGTAACGCATGTACTGGGTTCGTGTTGGTGACAACACGAACAGTAGAGATAATGGCCACGAGTGCCATCAAATAAAACGGCCACATCATGGTAATAGACTCCGTACATCAACAGGTGCACTTTCTTTTTGTGCTTGACCTTTGTCTTTACCTGTAACTGCCATACCGGTTACACGGTAGAAGTTATAGTCAGGATATTTACCCGGACCTGAAATCAGCAAGTGTTCTTTTTCATAGACCAGGTCCTGACGAACATATTCACCCAATTCAAAGTCTGGTGTCAGCTGAATTGCAGTTGTCGGGCAGGCTTCTTCACACATACCGCAGAAGATACAGCGAGAGAAGTTGATACGGAAAAATTCCGGATACCAACGACCATCTTCCTGCTCTGCTTTTTGCAGTGAAATACAGCCCACTGGACACGCAACGGCACACAGGTTACAGGCAACGCAGCGCTCTTCGCCATCTGGGTCACGTGTAAGCACGATACGACCACGGAAACGCGGTGGTACGATTTCTTCGGCTGGCACTTCCGGATATAAAATGGTGTCACGTTTGCGGGTTGCGTGGCTGAACACCATCCACAACGAGCGCACGATTGACCCAAATCCAGCTAGAAACTTATACATTTTGTTCTCCCTGCCCTTACCACAAGATAACCGCGCCAGTAACCAGCAGGTTCACCAACGCTAATGGCAAGCAAATTTTCCAGCCAAAGTTCATTACCTGGTCATAACGTGGACGCATTAAAGAACCACGTGCCAGAACGAACATCATTACAAAGAATGCTGTTTTGATAATGAACCAGAATGCTGGAGGTAAGAAATCAAGTCCGAATGGCGCTAACCAGCCACCGAAGAATAACGTCACGATCAGCGCAGAGATCAGCACCACGTTGACGTATTCCGCAACGAAGAACATCCCCCATTTCATACCGCCGTATTCGACGTGATAACCTTCTGCCAATTCCTGTTCTGCTTCTGGTTGGTCAAACGGGTGACGGTGCGTTACCGCAACACCTGCAACCACGAAAATCAAGAAGCCCAAGAACTGAGGAATTACAAACCAGACGTCTTGCTGTGCTTCTACAATTTCACGCATGTTGAATGAGCCGGCAATTGCCACCACACCCATCAGGGAAATACCCAGGAACACTTCATAAGAAATGGTTTGCGCTGCAGAACGTAGACCACCCAGCAATGCATATTTGTTATTTGATGACCAGCCACCAAACAGAACCGCATAGACTGCAATACCCGCCATTGCCATAAAGAACAGCAGGCCGATGCTCATGTCTGCCACACCTAAATACGGTGATACAGGAATAACCATGAACGACAGTACCGCAGTTGCCATTGCAACTGCAGGTGCCATACGGAAAGTCAGCTTGTCAGCGAATTTTGGTGTCCAGTCTTCTTTGAACATGATTTTCAGCATGTCGGCGACAATCTGGAACATACCGCCCGGACCTACACGGTTCGGACCATAACGGTCTTGCCATAAACCGAGCAGACGACGCTCGATAAATGACATTAATGCTGCAACCAGTACCACAACCAGCAAGATCACAATCGCTTGAATGACTGAATAGGCAATTGGCCAGTTCTCAGCCCAAAGCGGTGTTTGACGCATTAATTCTTGTTCCATGAATTATACTCCTACCGCGACTGACACAGGCTCAGCAAGAGATACCGTCGGTGCTAGACCAATTGGGTAACCAATATAACCTGTAGGTAAATATTCAATCACTTGAACTGGAAGAACAATTGAAGTCTCGCCTGCTTTCACAGTGATCTTCTGACCATCTTTCAGGTTCAAACGGCTTGCATCCTGTTCACCCACGGCAAACATGGCTTCAGGAATACGTGATTCCATCGCTGGTGTTTTAATGGTGAATTCACCTGACGCAAAAATATGATGCATTGGCACCAAACGGAAGCTGTCCGGATTGGCCAATACAGGGCTTGGTGCTACGAAGCTACGTGCTGGACGTTTTGGTAAACGGTCGAATAAACGTACGCCTGAATCACCACCTTTTAAGTGACCGCCCACGTTGTCCTGGAATTTGTTCCAGGCCTGTGGCGAGTTCCAGCCTGCAGACCACGCAAATGGCACCAGTGCAGATGGCGTCTGATTACCGACATAACCTTCCATCGAGAAAGTTAATGCAGAATCGACATCGGTCGGCTGTTTTGGTTCGTGAATCGAAAGCGGTGCACGAATGGCAGTACGGCCTGAGTAACGACGTGGTTCACGTGCCACTTTCAGACCATGGACACGGAAGCCCGCATCTGGTGCAACGTCTAAAATACCTTCTAATGCCGGTACGTTTTTCGCTACAGACTCGATCACATCATCCAGCAAGGTCCATGAAATCGCTTTACCTTTCATGCCAGTTTCAAGGGCATGTAACCAGCGCCAAGATTCTTTAATCGCCAGTTCCGGCTTGTAGTAGCTTGGGTCATACACTTGATAGAAACGCTGTGCACGGCCTTCTTGCGATACCACAGTACCATCACCTTCAGCGAAGCTTGCTGCTGAAAGTACGATGTCTGCTTTCGCCACAGTCGCAGTTTCAGAGTGATCCAGCACAATAATGTCTTTACCTGCAAGTGCAGCATCGACCTGAGCCGCTGGTAAACGACGGTAAAGGTCATTTTCCACCACAATCACAGTGTCATAGTCTTGTGCAAAGGCTTGCTCCAAGCTCTGACCACCAAAGATCGCCAAGCCCATTGAGTTCACTTCAGGAACAGTCAATGTTAAGCCTGCATTACCCAGATTCTGCGCCACTTGTGCAGCAGCTTCCATGATGGCAGCGTCTTGTAAGCTTGTACCAGAGATGATTAAAGGCTTCTTCGCCGCTTTTAAGGTATCTGCGATGGTTTGCGCAAATGCTTTGGCATCGTCATCTAAACCGGTAATCACTTCGCCTTTTACAGCAGCAGCAACGGCAAAACCTAAACGCGCGATGTCGTTTGGAGAAGCAACGACTTCACCTTCAGCAACGTCAGATAAACGTGTTTGTGTCGCAGCAAGGATGTAAATCGGAGATTTTGCATCTTGTGCAATACGTTGTACAGGTTCAGCCAACCATTCTTGCGTACGGCGCTCTGCCGCCATTTCTTTGGCTTTGTTTTTCGCTGCTTGACGAACAGATAAAGCCATACGTGGTGCAGTTTGTGTCAGATCTTCACCCAGAATTAACACGGCGTCATAGCTTTCAATTTCACGCATGCCCGGGTTGTAAACACCTTCGGTTTGCATGATTGATGCCGCCAGTTCCACCAGACTTTGCTCTTTTTGCGACATACCGGTTGAGTAGTTGTCCTGACCAACCAGTTCGCGCAGTGCAAAGTTCGATTCAAGCGAGGCACGTGGTGAGCCAACACCCAGCACTTTTTTGCCTTGAAGATTCTCAATCACGGTGTCTAATGCCTGATCGACAGACACAGTCGTGACATTTTGACCATCACGGAATTGTGGCTGACGCGGACGATCTTCACGGTTCACATAACCGGTACCGAAACGGCCTTTGTCACACAGAAAGTACTGGTTCACTTCACCGTTGAAACGGTTTTCTACACGACGCAGTTCACCATAACGCTCACCTGGAGAAATGTTACAGCCTGAAGAACAGCCTTGGCATACGCTAGGCGCATACTGCATGTCCCACTTACGGTTATAGCGCGCAGAGTGAGTTTTGTCGGTGAATACACCTGTTGGGCAGACTTCAGTCAGGTTACCCGAGAATTCAGATTCTAAAGTCCCTGATTCTGGACGACCGAAGTACACACGTGATGCGTTGGCATACACGCCAAAGTCGGTACCGCCAGCATAGTCTTTGTAGTAACGCACACAACGGTAACAGGCGATACAGCGGTTCATCTCGTGCGCAATAAACGAACCCAGTTCCTGGTTGTAATGCGTACGCTTGGTGAAACGGTAACGACGACGGTCGTGTTGCGTCATTACAGTCATATCCTGTAAATGACAGTGACCACCTTCTTCACAGACCGGACAGTCGTGCGGGTGGTTGGTCATCAAGAATTCAACAACAGAAGCTCGGAAATCTTTTGCTTCTTTGTCTTCAATCGAGATGTAGGTATTGTCAGCAGCAGGCGTCATACATGACATGACCAGACGACCACGCGTATCTTCAGGATTCGCGTATTGCGTCACAGCACATTGACGGCAAGAACCGACAGAACCTAAGGATGGATGCCAACAAAAATATGGGATGTCGATGCCAAGGCTTAAACAAGCTTGCAGCAAGTTTTCTGAGCCGTTGACTTCATACGATTTTCCATCGACATGAATTGTAGCCATAGTCGAATTCCTTAAGCTTGTTCTACGTTGCTGGTCTGAGCTGCGGCATTCACCACTTTCGCTTCAAACTCGCCACGGAAATATTTGAGTGCGCCCATTAACGGTTCCATCGCACCTGGTGCGTGTGCACAGAAAGTTTTACCAATCCAAAGCTTACGGGTCAGTTCCTGTAAGTGATCGATGTCTTCTTTCGTACCCGTACCATCTTCGAGTGCTTTCAGTGCTTTCACCGCCCACGGTAAACCATCACGGCAAGGTGTACACCAGCCACATGATTCACGCGCAAAGAATTCTTCTAAGTTACGGGTTGCTGAAACCATACATTGGGTTTCATCGACTACCATCAGCAGACAGGTACCTAAACGTGAACCCGCTTTCATGATGCTTTCTGCATCCATTGGCAGGTCAATGTGCTCAGCAGCCAGGAAGTCTGTTGATGCACCACCCGGTAACCATGCTTTCAGCTTCAGGCCGTCACGCATACCACCGGCATGTTCTTCAATCACTTCACGTGCAGTGGTACCAAAAGGCAGTTCCCAAAGACCCGGGAATTTCACCTTACCTGATGCACCGTAAATTTTCGTACCTGGATCTTTAGATTTACCCGCAGACAGGTTGATGTACCACTCAGGACCACGTAACAAAATAGCTGGCAAGTTGTTGTAGGTTTCTACGTTGTTGACAATCGTAGGACGACCCCACGCCCCTGCAACTTGCGGGAATGGCGGTTTGGTACGCGGATTGGCACGGCGACCTTCCAGCGAGTTAATCAGTGCGGTTTCTTCACCACAGATATAACGGCCAGCACCGGTGTGCACATACAGCTCGAAGTTCCAGCCAGAACCCAGGATGTTGTCGCCCAGGTAACCTTTGGCACGAATCTGCTCAATTGCTTCATTTAAGTATTGTGCAGCTTCGATGTACTCACCACGGATAAAGATATAACCGTGAGTCGCTTCCAGTGTATAAGCCGCAATTAGCATACCTTCAATCAATTGATGTGGAAGTTTTTCCATCAACAAACGGTCTTTGAAGGTACCCGGTTCCATTTCGTCAGCATTACAGATCAGGTAACGTGGACCTGAATTGTCGTTTGGCGCCATTAAAGACCATTTAATGCCCGCCGGGAAGCCTGCACCACCACGACCTTTAACGGTTGCAGCTTTCACCACATCCAGCACTTCAGCCGGTGTCATGCTAATGGCTTTTTTGAAGCCGGCATAACCATCAAGCGCTTCGTAATCATCTGCATTACGAACATGCTCTTGTTTACTCAAACGCCAAGTTAATGGATGAGTTTCTGGGTTACCGTCGCCATAAATTGGTTTTGGTTCGGTATTCATACATACTTCTCCAATAACTGTTTAATTGATGTCACTTCAACCAGACCGTGAGTATCTTCATCAATCATTAACGTTGGACCTTTGTCACAGTTGCCCAGACAGCAGATTGGCAGCAAAGTGAAACGACCATCTGCAGTCGTTTGACCAAACTGAATGCCAAGCTCGCGCTGGAACGCTTCTGCCAAAGTTTCCGCCCCCATCAAGAAGCACGCGATAGAGTCACACAGAAGAATAACGTGACGACCTACCGGTTGACGGTAAATACGGTTATAGAACGTTGCTACCCCTTCTAAATCAGCAACACTGATTGAAAGCAGTTGAGCAATCGCATTGAGCTGTGCGTCATCAATCCAGCCATTACGGCGTTGTACACACTTTAGCGCATCCAGAGATGCCGCACGTGGGTACGGATAGTGACCAATGTGATGTTCAATTTCATGGATTTCATCCGCAGTTAAAATCCCTTCAACATTCACACGTGGCTTTTTATCAGTCAAAATCATCATAATGCGTTTACCCCTTAGCGATCCACGTCAGCCATTACGACATCAATTGTCGCTAAATAAATGATCAAGTCAGAGACCAGACTGCCGTTAATCACCGAAGGAATTTGCTGTAAGTGCGTGAAGGTTGGTGTACGGATACGGGTACGATAACTCATGGTTGACTTGTCTGAAGTCAAGTAGTAGTTCGATGCCCCTTTCACCACTTCTGCCATTACAGATGCTTCACCTGCCGGCATGACAGGACCCCAAGACACGCTCAAGAAGTGCGTAATCAGGGTTTCAATATCTTGTAATGTCTTGTCTTTTGGTGGTGGAACAGCCAGAGGATGATCCGCTTTATATGGACCAGATGGCATGTTATCCAAGCACTGCTTGATGATTTTTAAAGACTGTTCGATTTCGCGGTAGTGAACGATGACACGCGCATAGGCATCACCTTCATACTCCACCGGCACTTCGAAGTCATAGTTTTCATAGCCGCTGTATGGACGGTATTTACGTACGTCAAAGTCGATACCTGTTGCACGTAAACCGGTACCTGTCACACCCCAGGCCAATGCAGATTTTGCATCGTACTGCGCTACATTGCGGGTACGGCCTTCAAACACCGAGTTTTTCAGAGCTGCAGTGTGGTATTCCTTCAGACGTTTTGGCATCCACTCCAGAATCTCGCGGATCAGGTGCTGCCAGTTGTTTGGAAGGTCATGCGCGGTACCGCCAATACGGAACCAGGCTGGGTGCATACGGTAACCAGTAATGGCTTCAATCGCGTCATAAATCTTCTGACGGTCGGCGAACATATAGAATACTGGGGTCATACCGCCGGCATCCTGAATTGCTGTACCGATATAAAGCAAGTGGTTATTGATACGGAACAGTTCCGACATCATCACACGGATACATTGTGCACGCTCTGGCACCTGAATACCGGCCAGCTGCTCCACACCCATCACATACGGCATGTTTTGCGCACAACCACCGAGGTAGTCGACACGGTCGGTATACGGAATAAATGAGTGCCAGGTTTGACGCTCAGCCATTTTTTCTACACCACGGTGGTGATAGCCGATGTCGGGTACACAGTCTTTTACTTCTTCACCATCCAGCTGCAAGATGACACGGAACGCACCGTGCGCAGATGGGTGGTTAGGACCCAAGTTCAGGAACATGAAGTCTTCGTCTTCGTTACCACGGGTCAGACCCCAGTCTTCCGGTACAAAACGTAAGTGTTCCTGTTCAAAATCCTGCTTGGCCTGGTTCTGCATATACGGGGTATATTCAGTGGCACGTGCAGAATATTCCTTGCGCAGCGGGTGACCTTCCCAATAGGTTGGCAGCAAGATACGACGGAGCATTGGATGCCCTTCGAAGTTAATGCCGAACATATCGTAAGCTTCACGTTCGTACCAGTTGGCATTTGGCCAGATATTGGTCGCAGTCGGAATATTCAGATCGTTCTCATTTAGCGCAACTTTGACACGGATATCGCTGTTACGTTCTAACGACAACAGGTGATAGAACACGGTAAAGTCAGATGCAGGCAATCCGTCGCGGTGCGTACGTAAACGCTCATCTACCGCAGACAGGTCAAACAGCATCACGTATGGACGTGACACTGTACGCAAGAACATCAAGACTTCTTGTACGCGTGCGCGCTCAACCCAGACCGTTGGAAAATCTTCAAAAGTCGTTTGCACATAGAAGTTCTCACCAAATTTGGTTTTGAGCTCTTCTACAATTGCAAATGCTGGGCGGGAATCAACTGCTGTTGATTCTGGCATAGCAATGTCAGTTTCAGCCATTGGCTTGGCTTCCTATTTAATACAAATTCAGTCAACCTAAACGACAACTACACCCATAACGGGTGCACCACGATTTTGTCGCTTAAATTATTTAATTTCATCCATAGAGCGCAGGTTTTTCACCGCAATACGCTGTGCTTGCTTACGGTCACGTTCTGGCATCATCTTTGGCTTATACACTGGCTTAAGATCATCACCAATCACCGCAGACAGCGGACGGCGCTCTAATTGAATTTGGTCTTGCAACAACATTAATGCCTGAATTAAGGCTTCAGGACGTGGTGGGCAACCTGGGATATACACATCGACAGGAATGATTTTATCCACACCTTGTACAACCGAATAAATATCGTACATACCGCCTGAGTTTGCACATGCACCCATTGAGATGACCCATTTTGGCTCAAGCATTTGCTCGTACAAACGCTGGATTACTGGGGCCATTTTCACGAAACAGGTACCGGCGACAATCATGAGGTCGGCCTGACGAGGTGAAGCACGAATAACCTCGGCACCAAAACGTGACAAGTCATGCACGCCGGTTAAAGTCGTTGCATACTCTACGTAGCAGCAAGATGTACCAAAGTTAAACGGCCAAACTGAGTTCTTACGCCCCCAGTTTACTGCTGTATGTGCCAAGTCTTCTAAACGAGTCATGAACACATTTTTATTCACTTCTTCTTCAAGCGGATCTGTAACGATCTGGCGCTCCTGAAGTGGATATTGATCAGCATCCGGATTCGCACGGGTTAAGGTATATTTCATCCCGAGTTACTCCTTATCAGATGATATAGCCTGTGATTTTTTCACATGACCAGCAGATTGAGCAGGAATTTGACCAGTAGGGTCGATTACCAGCTCTTCAATTGAGTTAAAGCGGGTAATTTCTGCAAGATCCATATTTGGTGAACCGATTTTAGGTTTAATCCCTGCAGCTTTACGCTTGTCAGATGGAGCCCAGTTCAGTGCACCAGTTGACAGTTCGTAAATCAAACCAACGAGTAAAACTAAAATAAATACAGCAGCAGTTGCAAAACCAACCCAGCCTACTTCACGAACAGAAGCTGCCCATGCGTAGAGATAGAGGGCTTCTAAGTCGAACACAACGAAGAAAATCGCAACTAAATAGAACTTGGCAGACAAGCGAATGCGTGCACCACCTGCACTCACAACACCTGACTCAAACTGCTCCTGCTTGGCACGGCCCCATGATTTACCCCCTAGGAGTAACGGGACAGTGAGCATAAAGACGCATAAAAATGTAACGCCGATCACGAAGGCAATAATTGCCCATTCGTATGGAGTAATGGCACTCATGCGGGGATAACTCCTGGCAGGCCTATTTATTAACAAAGAATGTATGTATTGGCCTTCAAATACACCAAACACAAAATTAATCCCGCCAATTGTACCTGATTTATGATTTCACTTGCTAGCTTATAAGCCTTAGTCTTTCGGATGATTTTTCCGCGAAACAAATGCCAGAGCACCATTCTGTTGGCCCCTACAGGCCATAATCGCTTTACTAAATCAAGATGTGTTTATTTATTAATTTTTCCAAAATTTTGCGTGAGTCGCTGCTATTGATCACTAAATTTGCAATGGCCAATCCTGCCAGCCGTATTCGGCTTCATTTACACCGAATTAAAATGATGATCTTATTCTGCGCCTGAATGCCGGCGTGATTTGTATATTTTTGCAATCTAAAGCGCTTAAGGCTTCATCAATCTGAAGGCTTATGGTATTCCTAAGAAGAACTATAAATTTCAATAATAAGGAGTACATACATGAGCTTAAAATTTACCCATCATCCTGAGTACTTTCTCTTTGCCCAGCTAATTATGCGTCATATTGAAAATTATATTGAGAAACATCCAGACGCGAACAATGCCATTTTCGATTTACGTGATATTTACGAGCTGTTCCGTCAGGACAAAGCCTCAGCCAGTATTAACCTCGATGGTATTTTAAATATTGCTGATGAGTACACGGTGGATACCCTGGACGGTGACCAGAAACTGATTAGCCGTTACAATATTGATGCCAAAGACAATAAGCTGCTGTTTGACTTTAATCAGGCTGCACTGGAAGGCCTTAAGAAAGGCAAAGCCCTGATTGCTCCGGATGCCAAAATCCAGGAATAAAACAAAAAAGCGTGTTTTGACAACACGCTTTTTTAATTAACTTTTACGTTGCCATAAAAATTGTGAAATGGCTCTTAATGCGGCGGCATCTTCAGCAAAATAATCTAGCGCCTGCAGGGCCTGATCATGCAAATCTGTGGCATAAGCCTGTGCCTGCTCCAGCCCCATCAATGCCGGATAGGTCGATTTCTCCACCTGTTCATCCTTCCCGGCAGTTTTTCCTAACACTTCAGTATCAGAAATAATATCCAGAATATCGTCCTGGACCTGGAAGGCCAGACCAATCACTTGCCCATATTCACGCAGTTGTGGAATCGCGCGATCGGTACCCTTAAAAATCGCTACTGCAGCCATCATAATCGCCGCAGAAATTAAGGCGCCGGTTTTATTGCGATGAATCGTTTCTAACGCAGCCTGATCGACCTGCTTGCCTTCGGCCTGTAAATCCAGCACCTGTCCGCACACCATCTTGGAAGACGCGGTCGCCAGAATCTGCATCTGCTTTAGCACAATTGTCGCATCTACTGCCGCCCCCTGATCAAACAGACGGCTGCCCAATACCTCAAAGGCCATTGACTGTAAAATATCGCCAGCCAACAGTGCCGTATCTTCACCAAAAGCAGCATGACAGGTCGGCTGGCCACGGCGCAGCAAATCATTGTCCATACAAGGCAAATCATCATGCGCCAGCGAATAGCAGTGAATCAGCTCAATCGCCACCGCCGCACGGCGTACTGCCGCCATATTGATATTCGGTTTTAAGGCTGCTGTGGCATAACACAAGGCTGGACGCACACGTTTTCCACCCAGCATCACCGCATGATAGACCGCCCCTTTTAAAGGCTCAGGAATGGCAAAAGCGTCTAAGGCCGTCAATAAATCTTGTTGGATACGTTGTTGCGCTTCAGTCAACACGGTTACAGGGACGTCAGTGAGAGATGACACATTTGCCTCGAATTGGTTGTTCTATAAGATTGTTAGCCGTCACTGGCCAACCCCTGTCCGCATTGTACCTCTAATTTAAGTTTTTTTAAGCCTTAACTACAGACAAGCGGATATTTCAGTTTTTTTCAGCTTTCGATCTCAATCCATAAAAAACGCCCCTATTAAGCATAGAGGCGAATTCATTAATTCAGGCAAAATCAAGTCAGCGTTATTCCAGCACCTCGGCCGGTACACGTACCCAGCCTTCCATCAGCACCCGCGCACTACGGCTCATCACCGCTTTTTTCACCTGCCACTGACCGTTTTCCTGCACCGCTTGCGCGCCGACGCGTAAAGTCCCAGAAGGATGACCAAAACGCACCGCTTCACGCTCGCCACCACCAGCAGCCAGATTCACCAAGCTCCCCGGCACGGCAGCGGCTGTCCCAATGGCCACAGCAGCAGTGCCCATCATGGCATGGTGCAGTTTACCCATCGACAAGGCACGCACCAGCAAATCGACATCTTCAGCCTGAATATTTTTACCACTTGATGCGGTATAGCTCTGTGGACGCGCGACAAAAGCAATTTTCGGGGTATGCTGACGTTTTGCCGCTTCCGCTACATCATCAATCAAGCCCATCTGCTTGGCCCCATAGGCCCGGATTTTTTCAAAACGCGCCAGCGCCTCCGGATTACTATTAATGTCATCCTGCAATTCGGTACCGCTATAGCCAATTTCATCGGCATTTAAAAAGATGGTCGGAATACCGGCATTAATAAAAGTCGCCTGAAAAGTCCCGACATCTGGTACCACAAAGGTATCCACCACATTGCCAGTCGGAAACATGGCCCCGCCCTCTTCGCCATCATCGGCCGGATCTAAAAATTCAATTTGTACTTCTGCTGCCGGAAAAGTCACACCATCCAGCTCAAAATCACCGGTTTCCTGCACCTGACCATTGGTGATTGGCACATGCGCGATAATGGTTTTCTGAATATTTTTCTGCCAGATGCGTACGGTACACAGACCGTTTTCCGGAATTTTATCGGCATCCACTAGCCCCTGACTGATGGCAAAAGCACCCACCGCAGCAGTCAGGTTGCCACAGTTACCGCTCCAGTCCACAAAAGGCTGATCAATTGCCACCTGACCAAATAGATAATCGACATCATGCTCCGGCTGGCTGCTTTTGGCCAGAATCACGGTTTTACTGGTACTGGAAGTGGCGCCGCCCATGCCATCAATCTGCTTGCCATAAGGGTCCGGGCTGCCAATGACCCGTAGCAGTAGCTGATCACGAATTTTTCCAGGCACTTGCGCTTCGACTGGTAAGTCATCTAATTTGAAAAAGACACCTTTACTAGTACCGCCACGCATATAGGTGGCTGCAATTTTAATTTGTGGAGCGCAGCGCATTCTTATCTAATCCTTTGATTTTTCGTTG
Organism: Acinetobacter sp. YH12116; assembly: GCF_013418895.1. Lineage (NCBI taxonomy): Bacteria > Pseudomonadati > Pseudomonadota > Gammaproteobacteria > Moraxellales > Moraxellaceae > Acinetobacter > Acinetobacter sp. YH12116. The sequence continues at coordinate 35,748 of NZ_VPBE01000016.1, forward strand.
TATTACATAATCCAAAGCAAGGTTTTTGCTTGCTTTAAATGATAACGTCTTTTACTTAAAAAATCAGGCGAACTGGACTTAAGTATAAAATTTACCCAAATCTTGGGCTGTAGACTTGAAATTTTCAGGCCTAAAAAAATATAGCCAATAAAATTAATATCTTGATTCAATTATTGTTTCAACAAAATGACCATTTTTCGATTTTATGAGCTGTTCTGAAGCGACTGGTGATCTACTAGGCTAATTTGCAACTATCTATTACAATCGCGCCACTTATTATACATTGTCGGGCTGAACACTTTGAACAACGAGTCTTCTCAACTTCAGCGTGGCTTAAAGAACCGTCATATCCAACTCATCGCCATGGGCGGCGCGATTGGTACTGGCTTATTCTTAGGTTCCGCTCAAGTCATCCAATCCGCAGGTCCCTCTATTATTTTAGGCTATGCGATTGGGGGTTTGATTGCATTTTTAATTATGCGCCAACTGGGCGAAATGATTGTTCATGAACCGGTTGCAGGTTCTTTCAGCCATTTTGCTTATCGCTATTGGGGGAAATTCCCTGGCTTCCTGGCCGGCTGGAATTACTGGATTTTATATATTCTGGTCGCCATGACCGAACTCACCGCTGTCGCCAAATATATTAACTACTGGTGGCCGCATATTCCGGCCTGGTCCTCGGTCCTGTTTTTCTTTATTGTCATTACCCTGATCAACCTCGGCAATGTAAAATTTTATGGGGAATCAGAATTCTGGCTGGCAATTATTAAAGTGGCCGCAGTAGTATCGATGATCATTTTTGGTCTGTACCTCCTGTTGACCGCAGATGCCAACTCGACTGCTTCATTTAGCAACCTCTGGAGCCATGGCGGATTCTTCCCGCACGGCTTTGAAGGCTTATTCTTCATGCTGGCCTTCCTGATGTTTGCCTTTGGCGGGATCGAGCTAATTGGTATGGCAGCAGCAGAAGCGCAGGATCCGAAAAAGACCATTCCCAAAGCCATCAATCAGGTGGTGTTCCGTATCCTGATTTTCTATGTTGGTTCATTGACGATTTTACTGTCGTTAGTGCCATGGAATCAGCTGGAACTGGGCGGTCTGGATAAAAGCCCATTCGTGATGATCTTTAGCCAGTTAGGCATTGGCTGGGCGGCACATCTGCTGAACTTTATTATTTTAACGGCGGCGCTGTCGGTTTATAACAGTGGTATGTATGCCAATAGCCGGATGCTGTTCGGTCTGGCCCAACAAGGCAATGCGCCAAAAGTATTCCTGAAAGTGAACAAGCAAGGCGTGCCAATTCCTGCGGTGCTGTTCTCTGCCCTGCTGATTTTTGGCTGTGTATTGTTGAACTACTTTGTACCGGAAGATGCTTTAAGCCACCTGATTTATATTGTGGTCGGTGCCTTGGTACTGAACTGGGCCATGATTACCCTGACTCACCTGAAGTTTATTCAGGCCATGAAAAACTCAGGTCAAACCACCTCTTTCCCTGCACTGTGGTCACCTGTGGGTAACGTGATTGTGCTGCTGTTTATTGCCACCATCCTGTACATTATGTGGACCCAAGGCTTTAGCGAATCGGTGTATATGATTCCGGTCTGGATTGTGCTGATGTGGGGTCTGTTTAAATTGCTAAAACAAAAAAACAGCTAAGTTATTTTTACTGACAAAAGAAAAAGTTATTACTTCGGTAATAACTTTTTTTTCAGCTTTTTTTCAGCTAAATTAAGGGCGTTTTGTGCCCTTAGCTTAACTGGATAGAGCAGTTGCCTCCTAAGCGACCGGCGTGGGTTCGAGTCCCGCAGGGCACACCATCGTATCTATAAAAAAGGAAGGCGCATCTCCTTCCTTTTTTATCTTCAGCACTTCACCGAGATGAAGCAACTCGCGTAGCTGCCTTGGCGAATTCCCCCACCATTTTAAATCGGCTGTAACTGTGCGCTTAAACGTGCTGCCATCTCTCTTAAATACTGGATTTTTGGATGCTGCATATCCAGCGGCAAATCCGAAGCAGTGCCCAACACCGAAATCGCATATTCAATTTCATGGTGCTGATTTAATACCGGCACACAAATCGCATGAATTCCGGCCAGCAAATCGCCTGCGACCGTGGCCACACCTTCACTTAGAATCTGCTGTTTTAAAGTTAAAAATTCATCCCAGTTCTGCGGATAGACCACTTTCTGCTGTGCCTGATGCTGCTGCCATTCTTTTTCCAGCAAAGGTCGCACCAATGTTTCCGGCATAAACGCAGCATAAGCCCGGCCGGTGGCCGAATTCAGCATCGGCATGATCGAACCGACACGGGTAATTACCGAAACTGGCTGATTCGGCTCCAGCCACTGTACAATCAGTGGGCCTTGCGTCGTCCATTTGCTAATCTGCAATCCACAATCCAAATGCCGGTGCAGTTCATTAATCTGTGCCTGTGCCGCCTGCAGACTGTCACTGCGCTGGATACAGCTCAGACCAAAACGATAAGCCTGATCGCCCAGTGCATAACGACCATCTTCCAGCTGCTTAGCATAATTCATACGTACCAGACTGACCATATAACGGTGCACCTTGGCCGGATGCATGGCCAGTTTTTCAGATAAATCTTTGAGCATGACCGGATGACGATAGGTCATCAGCGCATCCAGCACGGTTAAACCCACCTCTAAAGATTGCACGCCCACCTGATTCTTTTCTGACATAAGAATTTTACTCTCCTGTAAACACCGAGCATTTTAGCGTGCTGTTCTGATTTTTGACATCCTCACCCACCTGAAAGGAGGGAGATTCCTACTGCTAGACGCTTATGCCCAAGCGCAAGTATGTTCTTGGCAGAGTTTAAATCGCGTTGATTTACACTTCCGCATTCACATTCCCATACTCTTATTCGCAAATCTGCTCTATCTTTCGGACTGCTTGCGGTGATTGTACCGCAGCTCGAACAGGTTTGGGTTGTGAATCTCTCGTTGACTTCCTCAAACATGACCCCTGCGTTCTCGCATTTATACTTGAGCATGGTTTTGAGCGCTGAAAATCCTGTATCTAAAACAGATTTCGCCATTTTAGTTTTTACAAGTTTGTTCGCACTTAGATCACCAACGACAATCAGTGCATTGTCTTTCACCAGCTGGGTGCTAGCCTTGTGCAAATGGTCTTTACGACAGTTTGCAATCTTGGCGTGTAATGCACGGACACGCTTTTTATTTCTCGCTCTCTGAGCAATACCGAGCTTTTGCTCGTATTTTCGATAGAACTTGGGATTGGAAATGATCATACCATCTGAACAAGTAGCAATATCTTTTAAGCCTAGATCAATACCCACGGCTTTTGTGGCGGTAGGTTTGTTTTGTTTGGGTGAATCAACCACTAAGCAGACATACCAACGTCCACGACTATCCTCTACAAATGGGCCTGTTTTAGTGACCAATTCTTCTGTTACAGCCTGAATGGTTTGACTATGAAGACTACATTCCTTTGATGCGCCTTTCGTGTATTTAGCAATATCGTATGCTGAAAAGAATTGTTGTTTGCGCTGTAGGTGTTTGAAACACAAATCATTGACATAGTTCCAGACAAAATTAACTTCAGATGCCAATTGGTCTAGCACCTTACAATGTTTGTCTTTTATACGTAACTTAAGTGTTTTCATGGGCTTATATTAGCTCATATTAGGCTTAATATATTGTTTTTTAGCAATTAAACGACATTTCATGTCGTGTCGCTTATATCTCTGACCTGAAAGACAGAGGTTTACGCTCCATTTGATAAATGCATCTCTGCAGAATTCTTTTATTTACATTTTTACGATATTCGTAATTTAATTAACTATTGTGTAATTAATAAAAATGAGTATGATGAGATTTATGACAAAAATCAAGTGATCCAGATCACTCCCCCAGATCGAAAACACTGGACCGTTTTCATCGAGATATGCAGGAACCCCATATGACTCAGCAAGCATTTGTAGACGTTGCAGCACATTCAGATTTCCCGATTCAGAACCTGCCGTATGGCGTATTTAGCGAAAGCCCAACGGGCCATCGCCGTATTGGTGTAGCCTTAGGTGAATGGGTGGTGGATTTGGCCATGCTGGAAGCGAACGGTTTTCTCAGCATTCAGGCCGGCGAAAGTTATTTTAATCAGCCGACCTTGAATAAATTTATTGAATCGGGTCAACACAACTGGCGCAAAATCCGTCAGGAATTACAAAGCCTGCTGTCTGCCGACAACCCGACATTACGTGACAATGACAGTTTACGTGCACAGGCTTTCTTCGCTCAGGCAGAAGTGCATATGCATCTGCCGGTACATATTCCGGGCTATACCGATTTCTATTCATCTAAAGAACATGCCACCAATGTCGGCTGCATGTTCCGCGATCCAAAAAATGCGCTATTACCGAACTGGTCAGAATTACCGGTCGGTTATAATGGCCGCGCCAGTTCTGTGGTGGTGAGTGGTACACCGGTGGTACGCCCATCTGGCCAGATCAAGTTACCAAATGCCGAACGTCCAATTTTCTCGGCTTGCCGTAAACTCGATTTTGAACTGGAAACCGGCTTTATTGTTGGCAAACCCAACAAACTGGGTGAACCAATCTCAATTGAGAATGCTTGGGAGCATATTTTTGGCATGGTGCTGTTCAATGACTGGTCAGCACGTGATATCCAGCAATGGGAATATGTGCCTTTAGGGCCCTTTAATGCCAAGACCTTTGCTTCATCCATTTCACCATGGATTGTGACCATGGAGGCGCTGGAACCGTTTAAAACCCGTACCCCGGTGCAAGAGCCACGTCCCCTGGCCTATTTACGTGAAGAACAGGTCGATAACAGCTATGACATCCATTTGTCGGTTGAGCTCAAAGCCGCACAATCGGAACAGAGCGATGTGATCTGCCAGACCAACTTTAAATATATGTACTGGTCGATGGCACAGCAACTGACCCATCACACTGTTTCAGGCTGTAATGTTCAGGTTGGCGATTTAATGGGTTCCGGCACCATTTCTGGTCCAACGCCGGATTCTTATGGCTCCTTGCTGGAACTGACCTGGAACACCAGCAAACCGTTAACTTTGGCCAACGGTCAACAGCGTGGTTTCCTAGAAGATGGCGACACGCTAATCATGAAAGGCTACTGTGAAAAAGATGGCCTGCGCATTGGCTTTGGTGAAGTCAGCGGCACCGTCTTGCCTGCAGTGCAATTTAACTTTGCCACAGATGAAGCGCAGGATGCTGCCCATGAAACTGTATAGTTATTTTCGCAGTTCAGCTGCTTACCGGGTGCGGATTGCGCTGAACCTGAAGGGCTTAAAAGCTGAGATTATTCCGGTACATTTGCTAAACAATGGCGGCGAACAGCATCAGCCTGCCTATCGTCAAATCAACCCAAGCGGCCTGATTCCGGCCTGGGTGGAGGATGATTTTCAGCTGAGCCAGTCGCTGAGCATTCTGGAATATCTGCAAGAAAAATATCCGCAGCCAGCCCTGTTACCGGCCGATCTACAGCAACGCGCCAAAATCCGCGCCTTTTGCCAGAGCATTGCCTGCGATATTCATCCGATTAATAACCTGCGCGTGCTGCAATATTTAAGCGGAACGCTACAACTCAGCGATGAACAGAAAACGGCATGGTATCAGCATTGGGTGACTTTGGGCTTTCAGAGTCTGGAGGCACAATTGACCGATTCCAATGGCCGTTTCTGTTTTGGCGATCAGCCCACTTTTGCAGACTGCTGCCTGATTCCACAGGTCTATAACGCCCAGCGCTTTCATGTCGATTTAACCGACTTTCCAAAAATTGCCGCGATTTATAGCCATTGTTTCACTCTGCCTTCATTTCAACAGGCCGCACCCGAAGCACAGGCAGATGCCGCTTAAGATTCATCAATAAGGATATTGAACCATGACCATTCAAATTGAAAAAATTCACCACGTTGCCTATCGCTGTAAAGATGCCAAAGAAACCGTCGAGTGGTACAAAAAAAACCTGAATATGGACTTTATTCTGGCTTTTGCCGAAGACTATGTACCGTCGACCAAAGCCTTTGACCCATACATGCATTTATTCCTGGATGCCGGCAATGGCAATGTACTGGCCTTTTTTGAACTGCCGACCCAGCCAGAAATGGGCCGTGATGAAAACACCCCGAAATGGGTGCAGCATATTGCCCTGAAAGTCAAAGACCGCGCTGCACTGCTCGAAGCCAAAGCGCATCTGGAAGCCAATGGTGTCGAGGTTTTAGGCGTGACCAATCATGGCATTTTCCATTCAATTTACTTTTTTGATCCGAATGGCCATCGTCTGGAACTGGCCTACGATGATGAAGCTGCGCCAGAAAAAATCGCCCTGATTACCGAAGACATGAAGCATGAAATGCTGGAGCAATGGAGCGAAACCAAACGCGCGCCGCATCATACCCATTTCCTGCATGCCTCCGAGTTAGACAACAACGCTGGCAGTGCCAAAGTCGACAGCTAAACAAGCAGGTTAAAACAGATGAATAAAGTAGTAGCAACTGCTGAGCTGGCGTTGGCCGATGTGGTGGCCGATCATCAAACGCTCGCGGTAGGTGGTTTTGGCCTCTGTGGCATTCCTGAAGCCTTAATTGAAGCGCTAAAAAATACCGGAGTGACTGGACTGACCTGTATTTCCAACAATGCTGGGGTCGATGATTTTGGTTTGGGCAAACTGCTACAGACCAAACAGATTAAAAAGATGGTCTCCTCCTATGTTGGTGAAAATAAGGAATTTGAACGCCAGTATTTAAGTGGTGAACTGGAAGTGGAACTACCCCCTCAAGGCACACTGGCAGAAAAATTACGTGCTGGCGGCGCGGGGATTCCGGCATTTTATACACAAACCGGGGTCGGCACGCTGATTGCCGAAGGCAAAGAAGTTCGTGAATTTGAAGGAAAATCCTATATTCTGGAACACGCCTTAACTGCCGATGTTGCATTAATTAAAGCTTACAAGGCAGATAAAGCCGGAAATTTAATATTCCGCAAAACTGCCCGTAACTTTAATCCTGAATGTGCCATGGCCGGCAAATTTACCATTGCGGAAGTCGAGCAGATTGTGGAAATCGGCGAGCTGGACCCGGACGAGATCCATCTGCCTGGAATTTATATCAACCGTGTGGTACTGAACAGCACACCCGAAAAACGGATTGAACAGATGACCTTAAAGGCGGAGGCTTAAACCATGGCATGGACGCGAAATGAAATGGCCCAGCGTGCTGCGCTTGAGCTGCAAGATGGCTTTTATGTTAATTTAGGGATTGGCCTGCCCACCCTGGTTGCTAACTATATTCCAGAACATATCAACGTCTGGCTACAGTCTGAAAATGGCCTGCTGGGCATTGGTGAGTTTCCGACTCAGGACACGGTTGATCCCGATCTAATTAATGCCGGGAAACAGACTGTAACCGCACAAGCGGGTGCATCATTTTTCTCGAGCGCAGAGTCCTTCGCTATGATTCGTGGGGGGCATGTCAATATTGCCATTTTAGGTGCCATGGAGGTGTCGGAACGTGGCGATCTGGCTAACTGGATGATTCCAGGTAAAAAAGTCAAAGGCATGGGCGGCGCCATGGATCTGGTGGTTGGGGTACAGAAAGTCGTGGTGCTCATGGAACACTGTGCTAAAGATGGCAGCCCAAAACTACTTTCCGAATGTAGTCTACCCCTGACCGGTCAAGGCGTCGTCAACCGGATTATTAGTGATCTCGGCGTGATTGATGTGACTGAACAGGGCTTAAAGCTCGTAGAACTGGCCAAAGATGTGACTGTTGCACAAATTCAGGCTGCTACAGGGGCTAAGCTAATCACAACAGGACTAGATGCAGCTTAAATTCCACCGATCAGGAGCAGCCACATAGCTGCTTCTGTTTTTAACCCACTAATCACCTGATTTTTAAGAGCACGCCGGTTTCTAAAATTTTGAATTAAATCTCAAAAATTATAGTTTCAAATAAATAAGCCTCAAATTTTCAACCACCAAAATTGATCAAATTTCACTCAAATAGAATATGCAAAAAATATCTATTTTTATTATTTTCTTTTTATTTATCAAATATTAATAAGCAAGAAATAAAATAAATTTAGAGTTTAAGCTCTAAGCAGGCTGATTTTTATACGCAATAATCCATATAGAGCATTTACTCTTATTTTAATTGTGCTATTTTTGTCACATGGAGTAACAAAGGATTTCAGTGATAAAACACTGATCTCTCCAGAGTCAACAAACAAACAAGCATCAGAAAATTTTGTTAAAACTTTGTGCATCAAGGGAAAATGAAGAATGAAATTAAAAACGCTTAGCGCAGCAATGATTTTGGCGACAGTACCAATGACGGGTGCTTTTGCCGCAGCTCTAGATCGTTCTGGCCAATCTATGGCTGCATTTTTACAACCAGGTAACTATTTTGAAGCAGGGATTTCTGTATTAGACCCAAAAGTTACTGGTAAAGAAGCTGGTACTAGTAACACTAGTCGCCACATCGGTGACATGGCAGATGATTATTATTTCCCAAGTGCTGCTTTAAAACTGCAACCAACTAAAAACTTCTCATTTGGTATTTTATACGATCAACCATATGGAGCAAATGCCGCATATAGCGGAAATAACATCTTTGTTTCCGATGCAACAAATACAATTCTTGATCCCGCTGCCCTCGCTGGAATTCGCCAAGAAACTATTGATACTGCCTTTAATAGTCTAACACCAGAACAACGAGTTGGCGCAGCATTACAAGCTCAAGGAGTTGATTTAACAACGGCAACAGGACAAGCTCAATATGCCGCCACTTTAACCGCATACAACACTATTGATGCAGTAAAAGAACAAATTGATGCAGGTGTTCTCGCTGGAGTAGAAGCTCAAGTTGATGCAGGATTGGCCAATGTCAATGGTTTACTGGGTGTAGGCAATACTCAAGTTGAAGTTGATACTCAAAACCTATCGTTTGTAATGGGTTATCAACCGACTGAGAACTGGAATATTTATGGTGGTGCTGTTTATCAAACTATTAAAGGTAATGTATCTTTACGTGGTCAGGCATACAGCCTATACAATGGCTATGATGCCTCCATTCCAGAAGACAGCGCTGTAGGTTGGTTAGCAGGTATTGCTTATCAAATTCCTGAAATTGCATTAAAAGCATCCCTAACGTATCGCTCAGAGATTGATCACAACGTTAATATTAATGAGAATATTCCTACCCTTCCTGCTTTAGCACTTTTAGATGGAGGTGCTGAAGCAGCAGCAGCTATTGCAGCGGCAAGTGGTGAAACTAAAATTACTACACCTCAATCTGTTAATCTAGATTTCCAGACAGGTATTATGGCCAATACTGTTGCCTTCGCAAATGTACGTTGGGTAGATTGGTCTAACTTCTCAATTCGCCCATATAAGTTCGGTTTAATTTCCGAAGCAGTTGGCCCTATCGTTGAACGTCCTAATGGCTTCAATCTAGTTGAGTATGAAGATGACCAAATTTCTGCAACTGTAGGTGTTGGTCGCAAATTAAATGACCAATGGGCAGGTAACGTATCTGTAGGATGGGATTCTGGCGCAGGTAACCCTGTATCAACTCTTGGTCCTACTGAAGGTTATTGGAACGTGGGTCTAGGGGTTCAATACTCACCTGCACCAAACTACTTTATTGCAGGTGGTGTAAAATACTTCATGTTGGGTGATGCTAAAGCCCAAACAGGTGCTCAAGCAGGCAGTTCTGATTATGTTGCAGAGTTTGAAGACAACGATGCATGGGCATACGGCTTAAAAATTGGTTACCGATTCTAATCTCTTAGTTTTCAAAGGAGCCACCCTTCGGGGTGGCTTTTTTGCACTTAAAACCCACTCGTTTTTATACAAGTGTTAATTAAATGTTTAAATTAAAAGCAATTAAACTCATATTTACCCAAGCATTACCCTAAAAAATTATTTAATAAAATTCAATTACTTAAGATCAAAAAATAGTACTTTTACTCTAATCAACTGCTATTTATAACTTATTCAGTTCATTTATTCTGCGAAGTTGAGCATTTACTCTTTTTTTATATGTGTTACTTTTCCTGCACGTTTTGTTACATAAAGCATCAGGGAACGACCATGAAGCTCAATAAAATCTATTCGGCTATTTTACTTAGCACTCTCCCACTTACACCTGCGCTTGCTGCTGGCTTAGACCGTTCTGGTCAATCTATTGCTGCATTTTTACAACCGGGTAATTATGCAGAAGCAGGTATTTCAATTTTAGATCCCAAAGTTCAATCTAATCAATTGAAAGTTAACGATATGGCAGAAGATTATTATTTCCCTTCTGCTGCGATTAAAGTACAAGCAACTGATAAAATATCTCTAGGTCTAATTTATGATCAACCTTATGGTGCAGATTCTAACTATCAAGCTGTAGGTCCTCTTTCTATTTTCTCTCAAGGGAATGAGTCAACTTCTGTAGAAGTAAAAACACATAATGTAACTGCACTTATTGGCTACCAACCTACAGAAAACTGGAATTTCTACGTGGGTCCTGTTTATCAAACCGTACAAGGTACAGTATCTTTACGTGGACTTGCGTACGGGGGTGCTTCTAAACTTGGCAGCTACGACATTAATTTAAAAGAAGATGAAGCATACGGTTGGCTTGCTGGTTTTGCTTATCAAATTCCTGAAATCGCGTTAAAAACTGCGATTACCTATCGTTCAGAAATCAAACATGAACTTGATACTACTGAAACTTTTGGGTTTGGTGCAATTCAACGACCAAATGCACTCACTGAAGTTGTAACTCCGCAATCAGTAAACATTGATTTTCAAACAGGTGTTGCAGCCAACACTTTAGCTTTTGCCAATATCCGTTGGGCACATTGGGATCAATTTGCGGTCACACCAAAGTTTTTAAATGCAGCTTCTGGCAATAACCTTATTGACTATTCAGATGATCAATGGTCTGCAACCGTAGGCGTGGGTCGCAAGTTTAATAGTCATTGGTCTGGTTCTGCTTCTGTAGGTTATGACTCTGGTGCGGGTAACCCTGTCACCACTTTAGGTCCAACAGAAGGTTATTGGAGTGTTGGCTTAGGTGGTCAATATAGCCCAGCAGAAAACTATTTTATTCAAGCTGGCGTAAAATATTTTTGGTTAGGTGATGCTCATGCTCAAACGGGTGGCAATATCGTGGGTGAATTTACCGATAACTACGCATTAGGTTATGGCTTAAAAATTGGCTACCGCTTCTAAATTTTCAAAACCAAGTATAACAAAGGGCATCAAATGATGCCCTTTGTTATATTCAACTTCAGATTAAGCTGGAATATCACGCACAGAAGCTTTACGGATCGCTTCTTTTAGCGCTTCATAGCCATGAATGGCCGGGAACTGTGGAAATTCTGCAATCACATTTTCAGGTGCATCAAACAGGAAACCGGCATCGGCTTCGCCAAGCATGGTGGTGTCATTATAAGAATCGCCTGCGGCAATCACACGGAAATTCAAACCATGTAATGCTTTTACGGCCTGACGCTTCTGGTCAGGTTGACGCAGCTTGTACGCGGTAATCATGCCATTTTCATCTGCTTCTAGTTTATGGCAGAAAATTGTTGGCCAGCCCAGTTGCTTCATTAATGGGTGGGCAAACTCATAGAAGGTATCAGATAAAATAATCAGCTGGAAATGGGTACGTAGCCATTCCACAAATTCTTTAGCACCCGGAAATGGGCCCATATCGGCAATCACTTCCTGAATATCATTTAAACCCAAACCATGCTGTTTTAAGATATTCAAACGCTGTGTCATTAATACATCATAGTCAGGAATATCACGGGTTGTCGCTTCTAGCTCTTTAATCCCAGTTTTTTTTGCAAAGTTAATCCAAATTTCTGGAACCAACACACCTTCAAGATCAAGACATACAACTTCCATGAATGCTCCCCATATCTGTCATTGAAAAAAATTTGCTCTATCATAGACCAAGATCGTGCTTTTGACTTGTTCTTTTTTAAATCTATTTTTTTCATAAGCATTGATTTTTTAGTGATAAGTCGGTTTTGGCATTTCTATTAAAATACAGCCGAAATAAATTAATATAGGTTTTGTCATCTCCAAGCCTATAGCCAGGAATATTATGACTACCATTCCCACTATTGATCTCGTTGACGCGCTTGCCGCCGAATATGCAGATAAATCTCCAAGTGAAATTCTAAAACTGGCACTCAGCCAGCCAGGTGAAATTGCGATTTCCTTTTCAGGCGCTGAAGATGTGGTGCTGATTGATATGGCGGCCAATCTGGGTCTGCCTTTTCGTGTCTTTAGCCTGGATACCGGCCGTTTGCATGCCGAAACCTATCAATTTATTGAAACCGTTCGCAAGCACTATAATATTCCAATTGAAATCTGTTTCCCGGAAACTGAAGCGATTCAGCAACTGGTTAATGAAAAAGGCCTGTTCAGTTTCTACGCCGACGGTCATCAGGAATGCTGCGGCATCCGTAAGGTTCAGCCGCTGCGTAAAAAGTTGGCCACGCTAGATGGCTGGATTACCGGTCAGCGAAAAGACCAGAGTCCGGGCACGCGTAACGAGATTCCGGCGATTCAGGCTGACCCGGGTTTTTCTGGTCCTGGCAAACAGCTGATCAAGTATAATCCTTTGGCCAACTGGTCCAGTAGCGATGTCTGGAATTACATCCGTTTAATGGAAATTCCATATAATCCATTACATGAAAAAGGTTTTATTTCGATTGGCTGTGAACCGTGTACCCGTGCGGTGCTACCAAACCAGCATGAACGCGAAGGCCGCTGGTGGTGGGAAGATGCAACCCATAAAGAATGTGGACTTCACGCCGGAAATCTGAAAAAATAAATGCGCTAGACCACTGCCCAGCAGTGGTTTATTGTTTTACGCAACAGAATAAACAAAGTTCCGCGTTTATATGATAAACACTATATACTAAGTCAGTTCACCTATAATTCTAAAAAGCCGTTCCAATGAGGGTCGGTCATATTGCAGTGAGGCAATTAACGCTATGCGTCCATTACATCCGATTGATTTTATCTTTCTGTCTTTAGAAAAACGCCAGCAACCAATGCATGTTGGGGGGTTATTCCTATTTCAGATTCCAGAGAACGCACCTGAAACCTTTATTCAAGATCTGGTCGAAGACATCCGTAATTCTCAATCGATGCCGATTCCACCATTTAACAATAAATTAAATGGACTATTCTGGGATGAAGATCCTGAATTTGATCTGGACCATCATTTCCGTCATATCGCCCTGCCTCATCCGGGACGAATCCGTGAATTACTGACCTATATTTCTCAAGAACACAGCGCGCTGATTGACCGCGCCAAACCGCTGTGGACCTGTCATATTATTGAAGGGATTGAAGGCAACCGCTTTGCCATGTACTTCAAAATCCATCATGCTATGGTTGATGGCATTGCCGGCATGCGCTTACTGGAAAAATCGCTCTCACACGATCCAGATGCCAAAAGTATTGTACCGCCTTGGTGTGTAGAAGGCCGTCGCGCCAAACGCCTGAAAGAGCCGAAAGCCAGCCGCTTCAAGAATATTGCGGCAGGCCTGAAAAGCCAACTGGAAGCCACGCCACGAGTCATGTACGAGTTATCACAAACCGTAATGAAAGATATGGGCCGTAATCCGGATTATGTATCCAGCTTCCAGGCACCAAGTTCAATCCTGAATCAGCGCGTTAGTTCCTCACGCCGCTTTGCTGCACAGTCCTATGAGTTTGCCCGTCTGCATAAAATTGCCAAGGCCCTAGGCGTGACGATTAATGACATTGTGCTGGCCATCTGTTCAGGTGCCTTACGTGAATATTTACTCAGCCAGAATGCCCTGCCAAGAAAACCACTAATTGCCATGGTACCCGCGTCAGTCCGGAGCGATGATTCTGATGTATCCAACCGGATTACCATGATTCTGGCCAACCTGGCGACGCACAAGGACAATCCGCTGGAACGTCTCAGCATTATTCGCCGCAGCGTACTAAATGCCAAAGAACGCTTTAAACGCATGAATGCCAACCAGATTCTGAACTATAGCGCCTTTGTTTATAGCGCCGCCGGCCTAAACATTGTGTCTGGTTTAATGCCAAAACGTCAGGCCTTTAACCTGGTCATTTCCAATGTGCCGGGACCGCGTGAAGCGCTGTACTGGAATGGTGCCAAACTCGAAGCGCTGTATCCGGCTTCAATTGTGCTGGATGGTCAGGCGCTGAACATCACCATGACCAGTTATCAGGACAAGCTGGAAGTCGGTTTAACAGCCTGCCGCAATGCCCTGCCAAAAATGCAGAACCTATTACAGCATCTGGAAGATGAAATTCAGCATTTTGAACGGATTATTGAAACGGTAGATGTGACCTTGGACGAGGTGGAACAAAAAGTCAGTTGAAAGACTCGGCCCAGGCCGGAAGAATATCGAGATTCAGACGAAAAGTATGAATCTCTTTTTTAAAATTGTAATGATAAGAGAAAAAATTAAGGGGCTTTCAAAAGGCCCCTTAACTTTTAATGGTTCGACATTGTTTTAATAATTGCTGACAGACGGTGCGAATCATGGCGGTGGTAATTTGTACTTCTTTACCTTGCTCATCTACGATATACGCCGCACTGTGTACAGTTTTTGGTTCTAAAACTTTAAGACTTTTATTAATCACGACTTCGCTCATACCCATGATAGACCTCATTTTGCTGAAACCGTAAGGGAGATTACGGCTTTGGCTTTGGTGTATGCTTAGTATTGTGAATCTACCTAAAAAAGTAAAATTTCAGATGTAACAACTGTTTAGCGATATCCTGTTACAATTTCAACTTAAAATGATATCGTATTGCTCTTGCGTGTATAAATTTTCAACCTGGAATTTTATGACACGATTCACGAAATGCTCCAGATCCGCGACGGCTGGTGCTTCTGCGGTTAACAGCCGGTCAATCACCGATGGATGGGCAACGACAGTAAAGCCACGCTGAGATTCAAAGGCACGTGCATAGCGCATAATTTCTCGAAAAATCTCGTAACACACTGACTCGGCTGTTTTCACATAACCGCGGCCCTGACAGGTTGGACAAGACTCACACAGCAAATGTTCCAGAGATTCACGGGTACGCTTACGGGTCATTTCCACCAGACCCAGTTCAGACACCTGGGTAATTTTGGTTTTAGCATGATCGCGTTCCAGCATTTTCTCGAACTGGCCCATCACTTCTTCACGATGCTGTGCTTCCTGCATGTCAATAAAATCAATGATGATAATCCCGCCCAGATTACGCAGTCGCAACTGACGTGCAATCACCTGTGTGGCTTCCATATTGGTTTTAAAGACCGTGTCTTCCAGACTACGCCCGCCGACATAAGAACCGGTATTGATATCAATGGTGGTCATGGCTTCGGTCTGATCAATCATCAGATAGCCACCCGATTTCAGCGCGACGCGGGTTTGAAGCGCCTTCTGAATATCTTCTTCGACATTGTATAAATCGAACAGCGGCCGTTCGCCCGGATAATGCAACAAGCGGTTTTGCATATTCGGCACAAACTCATCGACAAAGTCTTTCAGCTTGGCATAGATTTCACGTGAATCGACATAGATTTTGGCAGTTTCTTCATTGGCCAGATCGCGAATCACACGCTGCGGTAAAGGTAGCTCTTCAAAAATTAAAGACGGCACCGCAATAATTTTCTGTTTACGCTGAATATGCTCCCACAGCTTGGCCAGATAGGCCATATCCTGGGCAATGGCGGCCTCTTCCACCCCTTCTGCGGCGGTACGGACAATCACCGAGCCCGGCAGTTTATGCTGTTTCTGAATCCGTTCAATCATCGAGCGTAAACGGTCACGCTCTTCATCCGATTCAATCCGCTGTGATACGCCAATATGACTGCCAAATGGCATCAATACCAGATAACGCGAAGGAATTGACAGATCGGTCGACAGGCGCGCACCTTTGGTACCGAGCATGTCTTTCATGACCTGCACGGTAAGGATTTGCCCCGGCTGTAACAGCTCGAAAACATTCGGGGTCGGCTGGCTGCGTGGCCAGACCATGTCATTGATGTGTAAAAAAGCGGTACGTGACAACCCAATATCGACAAAGGCGGCCTGCATGCCTGGCAGCACCCGTACCACTTTGCCTTTATAAATATTTCCTACTAAACCACGTTTGGCGGTACGTTCAACAAATAATTCATTGACCGTGCCGTTTTGAATTAACGCGACACGACATTCCATAGGCGTGACGTTAATCAACAACTCGTCAGACATAATACAACTCAAAGCCTTATAAAAATTCTTGTAGCAGCAGTTAATTTAGTGCCTTAACTGTCTGTAATAACTGTACGGTTTCATGCAGCGGCAATCCCACCACGTTGCTATAACTGCCTTCAATACGCGGGATATAACGTGCTGCAATGCCCTGTATGGCATAGGCTCCCGCCTTGCCCACCGGCTCTCCACTGGCCCAATAACACTCCATGTCACTCAGGCTCAGCGCTTGAAATTCAACCTGGGTACGTACCACTATACTGTATTTTTCTGCTTTTGTGCGTACGCAAACACCTGAAAATACATCATGTTTTCGACCGGAAATCTGCTGCCACATGGCAAAGGCATGCGCCTTGGATTCTGGTTTTCCTAAAATCTGCCCATCAATGCCCAAACTGGTATCAGCGGCAATCACAATCGCCTCTGGAAAACGTGCCAACACAGCATCAGCTTTGGCACAGGCCAGCCGCTCAACATACTGCTCAACTGGCTCATCTGGCAAAATAGACTCGTCGATGTCCGGGCTGTAAATCTCAAATTGCAGCCCCAACTGTTCAAGCAGCTCACGGCGTCGAGGTGAGCTGGAGGCCAGAATTATACGCTGCGCCATTTTCGTAGCAGATAATACAGCACCGGCCAGACCAGAATGCTGGACAGCACCGGTTGCCAGTGACGGGCAAATGGAAATTCAATACCGGCCATAACCTGTAACAGCCAGATCAGCGCCAGATGGACCACAATGGCAATACTGGCAATCACCCATAAATTGGCAAAAGTCATCACCCGACGTTCGCGGGTTAAAAAGCGCGCCACGAAGGTAATTAATACAAAACTTAAGGCATTCATGCCCAGCGGTGCATCCAGCAGCAAATCTGTAAACAGGCCGGTGCCAAAGGCAAACCAGACGCCGCACCAGGTCGGCTGGCTCATGACCCAGAACAGCATTACCATCATCATAAATACCGGACGCCAGCCCGATAAGCCATAAGACAAGGGATAAACCAGCAGCACCGAGGCAATAATGACCGAAAAAATAATCGGGAATAAAGGATCTTTGGGTTTGCGCTGGCCCATTTTAGCGATTGGCATGTGGCTGCTCCCGTGATAAGGATTCAGAGAATAACACTACCACATGATGTCCACCGGCCAGCTGTGCAGCAGGAATCACATCAATTTGCGCAAACTCGCCCGAGTTATGCCGGCTGACCTTGGAAATAGTTCCGACCAGATAACCTGCCGGGAAATGTTCACCGAGTCCGGAGCTATAGACTTTTTCACCGACTTTGATATTGGCGCTGGTCGGCACATATTCCATTTTTAAACGACCTAAGTCACCCGTACCCGAAACAATCGCGCGCATACCGGTATGTTCCAGACGTACCGACAGCGAATGTTCTTTATCAGACAGCAGCATCACCCGGCTACTGTGCGGATAGACATCAACAATCTGGCCCATAATACCGCGATCATCCAGCACGGTTTGCCCGACTTTGAGCTGACGGTTGGCGCCGCGGTTAATCACAATAATATGTCGTAGCGGATCGGCATCGGTCCCAA
Source organism: Acinetobacter sp. YH12116 (assembly GCF_013418895.1). Lineage (NCBI taxonomy): Bacteria > Pseudomonadati > Pseudomonadota > Gammaproteobacteria > Moraxellales > Moraxellaceae > Acinetobacter > Acinetobacter sp. YH12116. The sequence goes on from NZ_VPBE01000016.1 coordinate 53,591, forward strand.
TCACTTCGGCAATTTCCATGCGTCCGTCAATGATCAGTGGCGTATCGAGCAGGCCACGTAAACGGGTATTTTCGGCAGACAGTTCGGAGAGTTTTTGCAGGCGTACCTGTGCCTGAAGCAGCTCAGCCTGCATCGCGGTATTTTCACGACGCAGCTGGGCTTCAGATTTACTTTGTTGACTTAGCCATTCTCGCGACAACACCGGATAACTTGCCAGCGCATAAATCGGATTATATGCCGCGTACAAGAGATCCCTTGCCGGTTGAATTACATGCGGCATGCGCCAGTTAAAAAACAGCACCACCAGGCATGTAATGACCGCAATAATAAAGGAGCGAAAAGATGGCGGTTGTCTGGAAAACAGATGTGATTGCACCGCCGGGTCCTTTTGATTAGCCTACAAATAACATGTCATGGTTTGGATTATCAAAGAATTCCAGTACCTTGCCACCACCACGGGTGACACAGGTTAAAGGTTCTTCAGCCACAACCACTGGCAAGCCGGTTTCTTTGGCCAGCAGCTTGTCCAGATTACGCAGCAAGGCACCACCGCCGGTCAGGACAATACCGCGCTCGGCGATATCGGAAGATAATTCTGGTGGTGTTTGTTCCAGCGCCGATTTTACTGCGGACACAATATTTTGTAACGGGTCAGAAATCGCCTGAGTAATTTCATCAGAAGTCACGGTAATGGCACGTGGCACCCCTTCGGCCAGGTTACGGCCACGTACTTCAATTTCCAGAGGCTTCGCACCTTCTTCCGGAACTGCCATGCCCACTTCTTTCTTGATGGTTTCTGCTGTGGTTTCACCAATCACACAGCCATGCGCTTTACGGACATAGTTGATGATCTGCTCATCAAACACATCGCCCCCAATACGCAGTGAATCTGCATAGACACAACCTTGTAGCGAAATAATCGCAATTTCAGTTGTACCACCGCCCACATCGACCACCATCGAACCACACGCCTGCTCAACCGGCATACCGGCACCAATTGCTGCAGCCATCGGTTCTTCAATTAAACGGACATCACGCGCACCGGCATTAAACACTGCCTCACGAATGGCGCGACGTTCAACCAGCGTCGATTTGCATGGCACACACACCACCACGCGCGGTGCAGGCGGAAACAGGCGCTTTTCATGCACTTTACTGATGAACTGGTTCAGCATGGTTTCAGTCACTTCAAAGTCGGCAATGACGCCGTCTTTCATTGGACGAATGGCAGAAATATTGGCAGGTGTACGACCCAGCATCTGTTTAGCATCCAGACCGACTGCGGCAACGATTTTCTGTGAACCGCTGTGACGAATTGCCACAACCGTCGGTTCATTTAATATAATGCCTCGTCCTGGCGCATAAATAAGTGTATTTGCTGTACCTAAATCAATGGCTAGATCTGGTGAAAACAAGCCAATTAGTCGTTTTAGAATCACGGAGTCGTTCTCGATTAAACTTTATGTGGACGCAAGTTGGCAACTTTAACTAAATGTGATGCTTTGGACAAGTCAATCGCTTATTATAACGCACGATATTTTGAAAATTTTTAATACTGATTAGGTGATGTTATGTCTACATCGGATGCACAGCATTCTGCAGATTTAAATGCACAAACAGTTTCAGCAATCGCCAATCTTGCTCGGTTGTCGCTCAATGATACGCAATCTGCTGAATATGCTCAAAGTCTAAATAAAATTTTAGGCATGATGGAAACCTTAAAAGGCATCGATACCGATGGCGTTGAGCCACTCAAAAGCCCATTTGACCACCCTCAACCGCTACGTGAAGATGTGGTGTCTGAAGATAACCATCGTGAGGAATATCAGGCCGTTGCACCTGCCGTGCAGGACGGTTTGTATCTGGTACCACGCGTAATTGAATAATTTTTTCAGCGCTCATCTTTTTGTTGAATTCAGGTAAAGAATATTTCTCATGACAGATTTACATCGCTTATCCATTCGTGAACTGACTGAGGGTTTAGCCAATGCAAAATTCTCTGCTCGCGAATTGACCGAACATTATTTAAAACGCATCGAAAAAATTGATGCCCAGGTCAATGCCTATGTCACCGTAACTGCGGAACAGGCGCTGGCCCAAGCCGATGCTGCCGATGCGTTGCGTCAAGCTGGCGGCGCTGGTGTGCTGACCGGTGTGCCTATTGCGCATAAAGATATTTTCTGTACCCAAGGCATTAAAACCACCGCTGGTTCTAAAATGCTGGATAATTTTATTTCACCTTACGATGCTACGGTGGTTGCCAAAGGTAAAACTGCTGGCTTAGTCACTTTAGGTAAAGTGAACATGGACGAATTCGCAATGGGTTCGACCTCGGAAAGCTCATACTTTGGCGCAACCAAAAACCCGTGGGCACTGGATCGTGTACCGGGTGGTTCTTCAGGTGGTTCGGCTGCGGTGGTCGCGGCTGATCTGGCGCCATTTGCAACTGGTACCGATACCGGTGGTTCGATTCGTCAGCCAGCTTCTTTCTGTGGCTTGACCGGTTTGAAACCAACCTATGGCCGTGTATCGCGTTTCGGTATGATCGCTTATGCATCATCACTGGACCAAGGCGGTCCAATGGCACGTTCTGCGGAAGACTGTGCGTATCTGATGAACGTGATGGCGGGTCATGATGCCAAAGACTCAACGTCAGTCGAGAAAGATGTCGATGATTACGTGGCAAATCTAAACGGTACATCGTTAAAAGGTTTACGTATTGGCATTCCAAAACAGTACTTTAATGTTGCCGGTCTGGCCACAGATGTAAAAGCGCGCGTTGAAGAATCGCTGAAAAAATTAGAAGAGATGGGTGCCATTCTGGTTGAGGTTGATCTCAACATGACGGAAGCCTATGTACCAACCTATTACCTGATTGCACCAGCAGAAGCATCTTCTAACCTGTCACGTTATGACGGCGTACGTTATGGCTATCGCTGTGAAGATCCAAAAGATATTCTGGACCTGTACAAACGTTCTCGTTCAGAAGGTTTCGGTGCTGAAGTACAGCGCCGTATCCTGATTGGTACCTATGCCCTGTCTGCCGGTTATTACGATGCCTACTATGTAAAAGCGCAGAAAGTCCGTCGTTTAATTCAGCAAGACTTCCTGAAAGCCTTTGAACAGGTGGATGTGATTGCTGCGCCATCTGCACCGACTACCGCCTATAAAGTGGGTGCTGACCTGACTCCGGTAGAAATGTATCTGGGTGATATTTACACCCTTGCGGTGAACCTGGCCGGTCTGCCTGCCATTAATGCCCCTGTTGGTTTTGACCAGAACAACCTGCCAGTTGGCTTACAGCTGATTGGTAATTACTGGTCAGAATCTCAATTGTTGTCTGTGGTGCACCAGTACCAACAAGCCACCAATTGGCATACACAACGTGCGGCAATTGCTGAGGAGAACGCATAATGGCGAAGAATAACGCGAAACCAAAATCTAACCTGATTGATGGCTGGGAAGTTGTCATTGGGATCGAGATTCACACCCAGCTTGCGACCAACTCTAAAATCTTCTCCGGTTCATCAACCGAGTTTGGTAATGATCCAAATACTCAGGCCAGCCTTGTAGATTTGGCCATGCCGGGCGTATTGCCAGTATTAAACAAAGAAGTCGTTGATCTTGCGATTCGTTTTGGTCTGGGGATCGATGCATATATCGATCAGGCTTCTGTATTCGCGCGTAAAAACTACTTCTACCCGGATTCTCCAAAAGGCTACCAGATCAGCCAGATGGACAACCCGATTGTGGGATTGGGTCATATCGACATCCAGCTTGAAGATGGCACCACCAAACGCATTGGCGTAACCCGTGCGCATTTAGAGGAAGATGCAGGTAAATCGATCCATGACCAATTCGAAGGCATGTCAGGCATCGACTTAAACCGTGCAGGAACACCTCTTCTAGAAATCGTATCTGAACCCGATATGCGCTCTGTTGAAGAAGCGGTTGCCTACATTAAAGCGATTCATACTTTGGTGCGTTGGTTAGGGATCTCTGACGGTAACATGGCAGAAGGTTCGTTCCGTGCGGACTGTAACGTGTCTTTACGTCGTCCGGGTCAACCGTTCGGTACACGTTGTGAATTGAAAAACTTGAACTCATTCCGTTTCATTGAACAGGCGATCAATGTTGAAATTGAACGTCAAATGGAAATTCTGGAATGGGACGGCACTATCGACCAAGAAACTCGTCTGTTCGACCCTGTGAAGATGGAAACCCGTTCAATGCGTTCTAAAGAAGAAGCGAATGATTACCGCTACTTCCCTGATCCAGACTTGTTGCCTGTGGTGATTCCAGATGCGCAAATCGAAGCGATTAAAGCGCAAATGCCTGAGCTTCCTGCTGCTCGTCGTGCGCGTTTCGTGGCTGACTTCGGTGTGACTGAGTATGATGCTCACGTACTGACACTGACTCGTGAAATGTCAGAGTTTTACGAAGATGTGGTGAAAGCTGCTGGCGGTGCTGCACAAGGTAAGATTGCGGCAAACTGGGTAATGGGTGAATTCTCAGGTGCTTTAAATAAAGCAGGCTTAGATTTGGCCGATTCTCCTGTATCTGCGGAAAAACTTGGCGGTATGATCGCGCGTATTGTCGATAACACCATTAGCGGTAAGATTGCTAAACAGGTGTTCGGCTTTATGTGGGACGAAGGCAAAACTGCGGACGAGATTATTGCTGAGAAAGGCTTGAAACAGGAAACCGATACAGGTGCGATTGAAGCAATCATTAAAGAAGTACTTGCTGCCAACGAGAAGATGGTTGAAGAGTATAAATCTGGTAAAGAGAAAGCCTTTAACGGTCTGGTTGGTCAAGTGATGAAAGCATCACGTGGTAAGGCAAACCCTGCTCAAGTGAATGAATTGATGAAGAAATTGATTGGCTGATACTAATTAGTTTTGGATTAAAAACCCGCTTTAGAGCGGGTTTTCTTTTAAATACTTAAATCTAAACCACTAGGCGTAAAGTAGTAATCACCAATTACTGGCATTATGTAATTACCACCCTCATTCATCCAACCTAAGCGATAGCCAAAATATTGCAAGCCAGTCTTCATAGTGGCTGCGCCACCAACTCTACAAAATTGTTTGTCAACAGTAATAGTTTGTGCATAACTTCCAATCGTTGCCATATAGTTTTCTTCGTCTACAATACTTCTTATTACCTCATTTGGTATTCTCCAATATTTCAACTTATTGGAATTATCTAAATTACTCATTTTTTCATTGATTAATTCAGATATTTGTTCTTTTTTATCACCTAATAATAAATATTGAATATCATCCGAGTTTTCATCAAAAACTATTCTTTCAATACGGCTATTAAAACAATCCATTTGATCTTTTTTAGCTTGAAACTCTAAGTCGCTCAATGTCTCATGAATCACATTAAATGCCTTGAATTTCTCTTCTTTTATGCAATAACCAAATATTGCTATTTCAAACTTTTCGGGTCTATTACAAGTGTTTTGCACATGGGAATACATAACTTGCTTTGCAATATTTTGAATTACATTAATGACATGTTCCATTGTAGGTAACCTTGATCTAAGGTTCTCATTAAATTGATTTACTGTTGTGAATTGCTCTAACAACTTATCAGGAGATTTATCTTCATGCTCATGCGTAATAGACAAATGCCCAAAGAGAAAATCAACTACATTTTTGACTGCCATACATAAAGTCACATTTCCAGCTATACCCATCCCATAACTGTGAATTTTAGAATAGTTCAACCGCAATACATGCGTAGATACCCTTAATTCCAACTCATAAAGTTTAGGAAAAATTTCAAGACTTCGTTTAATCCCATTTTCGGTTTTATAAGATATACGACTATCCGCAACACCCCAAATATTTCCATCATTACCATTCTCTTTATTTAACCAAATTACTACTGATGTCACTTTATTCTCCATATGATGTTTTTTAATTAAATTTCTATATATTACTCATTAATGGAAACCAACAGGGAGAGTTAAATATTTAAATTTCAAAACTTTAGTCATACAATCAATCAAACACCTTACATCAAAAACAACATATCCATCAAAAAAGTATCCTCAATTGCCAAACTTGAAGACTTAGGACGCATCCAACTTTCAAAGTCATTTTTTATGCGTGACTTCCTCTATAGCGAAATCGCCAATTGGTACGGTATCCCTAACTTTCCAGACCATCCTGAGATTGCCATTCGCACAGGAAAAGAACTCTGCCAACAATTACTCGAACCACTACAAGAAAAGTTTGGGCGTATCGCTATTCGTTCAGCCTATCGCTCACCAAGCGTCAACCAACTCGGCAATGAAAAAGGTCATAACTGCGCAAGCAACGAGAAAAATTTTGCCAGTCATATTTGGGACTACCCCGATGCTAAAGGCTATGGGGCAACGGCATGTATTGTGATTACATCATTCTTAGAACTGTATGAAAAAGACCAATCCAACTGGCAACAGCTTGCCTATTTGATTCATAACAATCTGAACTATAGCCATCTACAATTTTTCCCAAAACTTTGTGCTTTTAATATTGGCTGGCATGAACAGCCTGCACGAGAAATTTATAGCTATATTCAGCCTAAAGGCTATTTATCACATGGTGAAGCAGCGCATGAAAAATTTGAAAAGTTTTATCCTAATTTATTGTAATGCCCCCTCATCCCCCCTTGCGCAACAGTGTTGCTCATCCCATAAGAAGAAGGAACTTTCATTACAAATTAAATGTCATAATTAGAGTAATGAAGATTCCCTCTCTGTTAGAAGAGATAAAACTACCTCACCACACCCAACTTATTCCAAATCTCAGGTGTCAAAAACGTCGTCACCATCTTGTTTAAATCCACATAACGCAACAAACCATTCAACTGCTGCTTTACTTCAGTATTCTTTACAATTTCCTCGCCTGTAATGCGCCCCAACTGCTGAAAACTCTCGCCAACCGCTTGAATGCCATCTGCCTGAATCACGGCTTTGGTCTGTGCTGAATATTGCTCAACCAGAATTCGCTGTAACGCCTACACCACGTTTTATCTAGTAGCTACTTGCTTCCTGTATTCCATTTCAAACAAAAAACCTTTACGACTAAAGACAGCAAACCACCACTTAAAGATAACATCTGAACTGTGCTATTTTAGATCAAAATTGAACATAAATATCTACAAACAATAAAGAGGGTTTAAAGATGTCAAAACAAATTTTAATGCTCGTCGGTGACTATGCTGAAGACTATGAAACCATGGTGCCTTTTCAGTTTTTAACAGGTCTCGGTTATACCGTACACGCGGTCTGCCCCGATAAAAATGAAGGTGAAAGCATCGCTACAGCTATTCATGACTTTGAAGGCGAGCAAACCTATAGTGAAAAACGCGGTCATAACTTTGCCATCAACTACAACTTTGAAGCGGTACACACTGCGGACTATGTCGGTTTAGTCATTCCCGGTGGACGTGCGCCCGAATATTTACGCATGAATGAACGTATCCTTGAGATTGTGCGTGAGTTTGATGCTGCGAAAAAACCAATTGCAGCAGTTTGTCATGGTGCACAAATTCTTGCGGCAGCCGATGTACTCAAAGGTCGTACTTGTTCCGCTTACCCTGCCTGTGCAGCCGAGGTGAAACTTGCAGGCGGAACTTACGCAGACATTGAAGTAACTGAAGCTGTAACTGATGGACACTTGATCACAGCGCCGGCTTGGCCTGCACACCCTGCTTGGATGGCACAGTTTATTCAAGCTTTAGGGGCGACTGTGACGATTTAATTGTGTTGTTCCTCAAGTGAATCTTTTATGAGATGACCTATCAGCCTTTAGATTCAAAAATAAAAAAAGCTCCTTTGATTCAAGGAGCTTTTTTAATGGCTTTTTTTATAACATTAATGCTTTCGATTCAGTTTATAAATCGCTCTCACTATTCATAATCTTCAAAGGCCGAACTACCTCGTTACACCCAACTTATTCCAAATCTCTGGGGTTAAAAAAGTCGTGACCAATTTATTCAAATCCACATAACGCAGTACGCCTTGCAACTGCCCTTTCACTTCAGGGTTCTTTAAAATTTCCTCACCCGTAATCTGTCCAAGCTCCTGAAAACTGTCTCCAACCGCTTGTATACCTTCAGCTTGAATCACTGCTTTAGTCTGAGCTGAACATTGCTCTACCAAAATACGTTGTAAAACGGTTGCCAGCTTTTGATCTAAAGCCTGTTTTTGTTCTGGCGTTACCTGACTCAAGTGTTTCAAATCCGGATGTGCAGATAGCGCAACAAAGGTCCACTGTAATACCGCAGTTTTATCAGTTACCGTGGTCGACTTCACCAGACAGTCACTCAACTGATCAACGGCCGGACCAGCCGTACTCACTTGTGAGCAACCCAATAGCGCAATCGCTAGACTCCATCCTCGTAGCTGCTTTAGACTCAACTGCATCATGTTATACCTCGCCAACATCGACTCATCCCAGAAATAGCCTATTTGTAGCATGCAAGCAGCAATCTCACCTGTTATGACTATGTAACGCGCATAAAAAAGGAGAAGTGATGTGCTTCTCCTTATTACTTATACTGACTATTTCATTTGCCTGAGCATACGCTTGGCACCGGCATGATTATACTGGTTGGCCAGCTCCTGTAAAATCCGTTTGGCCCGGGCTTTGGGCTGGGAAAAACGGTTACTAAAACTCGGCACAGCGCTTAAGCAACGCGCCAGTAAAATCCCCGATTCAGCATAGACATTCCGCGCATTGGTGCCCTGTAAACGGCCATAATTATAGGCCCGCTGTGCGCTGTTACAGGCATTTAACTCATTGCGGCCGCTGTTTAAATCACGGCGGGCAGCGACATAATATTTCATCTGCTGCTGTTGTGGGGTTGCAGCCACCACAGGTGCTGCTTTTACGGGTGCAGGGGTTTTCTCGGCTGGAAGTTCCGGTGTTTCTTTTGGTTCGGGCTCTTTGGCAACAGCTTTAGTGTTTTTATTATTCCGATTGGTATTCGTATTAGCCTTCTTGCTGCTGGAAGATGCCGAACGATAAAAACGCCGTGCTTCATCTTCCGTCATGACTTGAGTAAGTAAATGCACAATGCGGACTTCACCCTGGCCATCGCGTTTACGCTCGCTGACCGGCTCGATTGAAACAATCCAGTCCGGGCCATTTTTTCTGACACAGCGATAGGCACCAATGCCCTGATTAACATCGCGATAAGTCGCCAACAGTTTTTTGGACCAGCTATTTTTCAGCATCGACATCGTGCTTTTATAGGCCAGTTTTAAATGCCCTTGCTGCGACTGACAATAGCTGCCCATATATTTGCGCGGAATCAGCGATTCTGCCGCCAGCTCTTTACGCTGCGGTCCCCAGTCATACACATAGGCTTTGGCTGAACCATTGGTCTGATTCAGATTTTTTTTCGCAATCAGCTCTTGTGGCGAAGCAAAGTGCTTCAAGGCATCTGGACTAAAACTCTCTACACTGACACAGCCCGAAAAGACGACACCGACCCCAGCCAACATCATGAAGGTTTTGACATTCACGTCTTTATTCTCTATTTTTCCCCACTCAAAACATAGCTCAAATAGGCGCAAATAACAAATCTAGCCAATTGATTTTACTTGATATTTCTCGTTTATTTATTACTACTGCCCCGCACTATCATCTGATAAATGCAAAATATCCAGAGTTTTAACAACGAAACCTGAACGCCTTAACACTTTCATCCGATCATTAAAAAACCCGCCTTAACAGCGGGTCAGTTGGGAATGACTTAATCATCCAGGGTCGATTCAAAGGCTTTTAAACGTTTATAAATCGACAGCAGTTCAATAATGGTTGGCCAGGAGGCAATTAAATACTGGAACGATTCACGTACCTTACCGAACACGTTACCAATCTGCATCATCAGGCCAAGGGTAATCGCTCCAGCAGCAATACTTGGGAACAGCACAAACAGACCGTAAATATTGTCCAGCTGCATGTACCAGATTCGTACCAGGTTGAAATAGGCATAATGGAAATACAGGCGGAAATAGTTCAGACGAACCTTGCTAAACAGCTCTTTCAAAGTCAGCGGATCGGCACGCTCGGCATGATCTTCCCCATAGACCAGTTCTTTACGATAAGCCGCTTCCACCTTCTGGTTGTTAAACTCCAGTCCTGGCAGTTTATAACCGACCACCATCAGCAGTACGGTACCAAACACCGCCCAACCAATTGCCGCCCACACCAGCGCATAAGGAATTTCCCCCAGAATTGGCAGGGTTTTCACATGGCTCGATAGCGTTACCAAAACCGGTAAAAAGGCAATCAGGGTAATGAGCGCTTCAATCAGACTGACGCCCAGACCTTCGGTGGTACGGGCAAAGCGCATGGTATCTTCCTGAATACGCTGCGATGCCCCTTCAATATGACGTAAGCGGTCCCAGTAGGTGGTGTAATAATTGTTCATTGCCGTCCGCCAGCGGAACACATAGTGGCTGACAAAGAACAGGTTAAATACCGAAACCGTCACCGCCACAATTGCCACATACAAAAAGGTCATGATCTCGGCATAGAGGTTATTCACATCACCGCCGCCATTGCTCAGCATTTGCTGAATCAGGTCATAAAACGGGCTGTACCAGGCGTTAATGACCACGCTCACCTGCACCCAGAACCAGATATTAAACAGAATGAAAGATGAGCCCCATACCGACCAGCGCTGCCAGGGATTATCCGATTGAATCCGCCAGAAAATTGCAAAAATGGCTGTGGCCAGAAAATACCAGAGATAGAACCAGAGAAATGCCGGTGACCAGAAACGGCTAACCCCAATCGGGAGTTCTGCTTCATGATAGCCTTCAGGCAAACCGATGAGGGTGCCCCAGCCTTGTCCACCGGAATACCACAGCACCAGATTAAGAATGAACCAGAGTAACAGCGAACTAAAAAACCATTTCGGATGTGGAAAAAATGACTTAAACATGCAGTGTTCTATTTCCTTTATTCTTTTCAAGATGTTGAAAAGCAGCGTTTACAACATTGCAGCGTGCAATGCGCCACGCGATGACTTCAACATGAGCAATATACAAGATTTCCCCGACAGCGCATGTACTTTTCAGTACCGATTTTTCCGCTGACCAGTATTTAAAGCAATATAAAACCCCAATACTCCCCCTGACTATTTTCAGTAAAACAATAAAAAATCAAGAGCTTAAAATACCAATTTTTAGACTAAAAATTTAACTTTATTTTTTAAAATATCAATTACTTATTTATAATCTGACAAATAAAACCCATATTCCCGACCAGACAATGCTAAGATAAATATGTGATACATAATACATTTTTGAGGGAAATCATGATGGAAGTGAAAGCTGTTGAACTTATTCAGCCTCTGGTACTTGAGAAAGAGAACTGCCCACCTATCCATTTTGAGACAGGCACTATTTTAAAAGTTCTGATGACCACGCCAACAGCGTATCTGGTCACCGCCGACACTGAATTTAATTTCACCATTTCATTTCAAGATGAAAACAAGGTCTGGCGCAAGCTTTAGTCCTCATTCCAAGCGCGATTCTTATCTCCATTCAGGCTGCCTGTTTTTTTTGCAGATATAAAACCTGAGATACCGTCTTGGTAGTCAATCAGGTTTTGAGATTATTCGACCAATAAATAATCTCTTTGATAGGCAGTCTGATGTTTTAAAACGCCATAACACAGATGTATAAGCTTGCGCATTGCAGCACCT
>NZ_VPBE01000017.1:0-65085 GCF_013418895.1 Acinetobacter sp. YH12116
TTCTTGACTCAAGCATTAATGCAGTACGATCTTCAAAGCTAAGATGATGGTATGACAATTTTATATACTCCATAAACCCTTTAAATTAATTAGGTGGTTTATGTCGCACTTCAAGTTTTACTCTGCCCAGATATATTGTTGGAGTAGAGCGAGAAGCTGAAGCACTTGGTCTTGACCTAGAAGGATATATTGACAAAATAGTTAATCATATTAGAACTTCTCAATTAACAGACTCATTGAAAACCCAAGTACTAACGAAAATAGATGTGGTTGAGATTAAAGGTAAAACTATTATTCGTTTAAATGTACCTCCACAAAATGAAATCTCATTTGTAGGAGATAATGCCTATGTTCGAGATAATACTGATACTAGAATAGCCACAGCAAAGGAGTTAATAGCACTTTCTAGGCTATTTTAAGTAATTGATTTATAATTTAAATAATCGAGATTATTCGCAATAATTATTGACAATAAAAAGCCCGATAGGATGTCGGGTTTTTTCGTATCGGTGGTTTAGGTATAACTCCTGTTGTACCTGCCAATCTTTGTGTGATTTCTTTTATTCTGATTTCTGAGAGAATCCACCAGAAATTTCTAATTTCCCATCTATAAATCTCCAAGCATTCGGAACAAATGTTTGATCATTTTTAACATCTGTGAGTTTACGGAATGAGGTTACACCATCATAAATAACAGAAACTATATCTGGAGGAAGCTTTGTAAATTCATGCTCATCACTGTGTGCATGCAATAGTGTCAATCCAATATTCTCAGGTGCTAAAGATTTTAGAATATCTAGCTTATTATCTAATTGTTTAATGGCTTCAAAATAATCTAAGCCTTCGGCTGTTTTTAGTCCCATTTCCGCTTTATTATGTCCTGAGCAATGAATGCAATTTCCATGTCCATTTTGATGTGAGCAATCACGTGTCCCAGTTTTTGGATGTTCACAAGCAGACCACTGGTCTACTTTTCCTACATCTAACCATGCTATTGTCTTCGCATTTCGATCGCTCAATGTAGTCGGTTGTACTGTAATTTTAAGGTTAGTTTCTGTCTGAGTATATCCAGGCTCCATCATTTTGATTGTCCCATCATCATTTACATATACTGGTAAGAAAACTCCAAAATCACTACCATCTAGTGCACTAGCAATGCTATCTAACTCACCAGAGTTTATCTTATTAATAATAGACAGTACGTCATCGTCAATATTCATTTCTTATTCTCTTTAAAAGTTTTATTTTATAAATAACTTCATTAACCATAAATCATAGATAAAAAATACAGTTGAAAGAAGATTAATGAGTTCAGCACTCAGTTACTAGATTAGCTTAAAAAGTAGCCATCTTCTAATGTAAATAATTATTTTTTGCTATTCATGATTTGTTTCAAAAGGCTGCTTTAAAGTTATATCACTCTATCAATGGAGGACTTGAATATTTAATTTTTTAGGATTAATCAATAAAATGATAGAAGATCCATGGATACCCTAATTTTTTAAAAAATCTAAAATTAACATAATACAGGTTATACGAAATTATTTTTACTTCTCTTTTTAAATCAGCATATTAGCTCATACTAAGAAGTCAAAATCACCTGATTTGGACTTCTTTATGGATTTCTCATGTTCCACGCTCATTATTAAGTCCTTGTTTCACACAATTTTTTACTCAAACTCAAAAATCATCTTCTCCAAAGAAATCCCCTTCCCTCATAGCCACATCCCCCTAAATTTTGTAGAATATGCGTTTTACCCCATGGTGCTTTTTTATGACCGCTTGGACTGCGCATGTGACTGTTGCCACCGTTGTTGAAAAAGACGGTAAATTTCTGTTTGTAGAAGAACAGACTGAAGGCGTTACACATACTGTCTTTAACCAGCCTGCAGGTCATGTAGAAGCCGGTGAAACCATTATTGAAGCAGCGGTTCGCGAAACCCTGGAAGAAACCGGATACGATGTACGTATTCAGGCTTTACTGGGCATTTATACCTATACCCCGCCCATGTTTCCAGATCGTACCTATTACCGTTTCTGCTTTCTGGCCGAAGCCATTCACCATCATGCAGATGCACAGCTAGACACTGGTATTGTCCGTGCCGTCTGGATGAGCCCGGATGAACTGCTTGAATCGGCCCGCGCCCGCAGTCCTTTGGTGATTAAAGCCGTACAGGATGCTCAGACCGGACAAAAATATCCTTTATCGCTCATTTACGAGCACCAAAATTCTCCCTTAATTCATAGTGTGGATGCCTAATCCTATGCAACAACGTGTCATCGTCGGTATGTCAGGTGGTGTAGATTCTTCTGTTTCTGCAGCACTCCTCCTTCAACAAGGTTATCAGGTTGAAGGATTGTTCATGAAAAACTGGGAAGAAGATGATGGCACGGAATACTGTACAGCCATGGAAGATCTGGCCGATGCCCAGGCCGTATGCGATAAAATTGGCATCAAACTGCACACTGCCAACTTTGCCATGGAATACTGGGATCGGGTTTTCGAGCATTTCCTGGCAGAATACGCAGCCGGTCGTACCCCTAACCCGGATATTTTGTGCAATAAAGAAATCAAGTTCCGTGCGTTTTTAGATCATGCCATTAACCTGGGTGCTGATTTTATTGCAACGGGTCACTACTGCCGTCGTGGTGAAACCATGACCAACTCTAAAGGTGATCAATATGCACCTTTATTGCGTGGTGTCGACAACAACAAAGATCAGACTTACTTCCTGCACGCGGTGCATGGTCGTGAAATTAACAAGACCCTGTTCCCTGTCGGTGAAATTGAAAAGCCACAAGTACGTAAAATTGCAGAAGAATTGGGCTTGGCGACTGCAAAGAAAAAAGACTCCACCGGTATCTGTTTTATTGGTGAACGCCGCTTTAATGACTTCTTAAAACAATATTTACCCGCACAACCCGGAAAAATCGTGCTGGAAGATGGCAAAGAGGTTGGTGAACATCACGGCTTAATGTACTATACGCTCGGTCAACGCGGTGGTATTGGTATTGGCGGCATGAAAGGTGCAGCTGAAGGTGCCTGGTTTGTACTGCATAAAGATGTAGCCGGCAATCGTCTGGTGGTTGGTCAAGGTCATGATCATCCACTGATGCAAAGCACGATTCTGTGGAGCGAATCCATTGACTGGGTCGCAGGTGAACAGGATATTCCTGACACCGGTTTCCGCTGCACGGCAAAAACCCGCTATCGCCAACCTGACCAAGACTGCGTATTATTTAAAGATCCAGAAACACCAAATGGTGTACGTGTTGAATTTGATCAGCCACAACGTGCAGTAACACCAGGTCAAAGCGTGGTGTTCTACGCAGGTGAAGTGTGCTTAGGGGGTGGCGTGATCCATCATACCAATGCCCCTCACCCGGATTTTGTTTAAAGGATTGTTTCGGCATGACAGAGTTACCGTTTCAACAGCCTCGAACTCTGAATGTTCGCCAGAATCGTGCTTTGGCCCTCGCTGCTGTGTTTCAGGCCACGCAGCTGACCCATATGACCGCACTGACTGGCCGACAAAGTATTGGCGATAGCGGTAACTTTTATCTGGAGCGCCTGATTCAGGCCAGCCTGAATATCCGTCCAAGTAATAATCAGAGTGGCCAAACCTTAGACTTTTTTAGTCAGCTGGCCGATATCTCCCTTGGTTTAAAAACCCTCGAAAATAGCATTACCCATCCGTTTACCACCTCACCCAAATCCAGATTACCGAAAATGTCCAATGCCAAGTTGCCGATGTCCTATGCCATGGCGCTGCTGCAACTGGAAAAGAAAGTCTATAGTAATCCGCAATTTGTTGAAATTATTGAGCAATCCCAGCAAAAAATCTTAAAACAGCTGTCCTTTTTTGATAATAACTATTTACATCCAAGTATTCTCGCCAATCTTGCCCAAACCTATGTTGATACTGCTGGACAGATTAATCCGCGGATTATGGTGCGTGGCAATGCCGAGGCCTTTAAAGATTCTGCCCATACCAACCGTATTCGTGCCTCGCTATTTACCGGCCTGCAAATGGCACATTTGTGGCGTCAACTCGGTGGCAGCTCATGGGCGATGATTTTTAGCAAACGCAAACTGCTTCAAGATATTCAGGATCTTGCCCGTTTACAGTATCAGGTGGTCTGATCTGTACGGACATTTGTTTTAGGTTTAGTTCCAAAGTTTAAGGAATCGTTATGAACGCTTTAACTGCACTTTCTCCATTAGATGGACGTTATGCGAGCAAATGTGATGCTCTTCGTCCTTTCCTTTCTGAGTTTGGTTTAATCCATGCTCGTGTGACTGTTGAAGTGCGTTGGTTACAAGCGCTTGCGAACCGTCCGGAAATTACTGAAGTCCCAGCTTTTTCTGCAGAAACCAATGCGGCCTTAGATGCGATTGTGGCAAATTTCTCTGAAGAAGATGCGAACCGCATTAAAGAGATTGAACGTACCACTAACCACGACGTTAAAGCGGTTGAATATTTCCTGAAAGAAAAAATCGCCAACATCGACGAGCTGAAAAATGCCGGTGAATTCATTCACTTTGCTTGTACTTCTGAAGACATCAACAACCTGTCACACGCGTTAATGCTGAAAAACGGCCGTGATGTACTGGTTGCATCTATGCAGCAAATCATTGACTCAATTGTGGCGCTGGCTGAAAAACATGCTGATCAACCCATGCTGTCTCGTACACACGGTCAAACAGCTAGCCCAACCACTTTGGGTAAAGAAATGGCCAACGTGGCGTACCGTTTAGCGCGTCAAATCAAGCAATTCAACAATGTTGAACTGCTGGGTAAAATCAACGGTGCAGTGGGTAACTACAACGCTCACCTGTCTGCCTATCCAGACATCAACTGGCCTGCACATTCACAAGCATTTGTTGAATCTTTAGGTTTAACTTTCAACCCGTACACCACGCAAATTGAACCGCATGACTATATGGCGGAACTGTTTGATGCGCTGCGTCGTTTCAACACCATCTTAATCGACTTTAACCGTGACGTTTGGGGTTATATCTCGCTGGGCTTCTTCAAACAAAAACTGAAAGAAGGCGAAGTCGGTTCTTCAACCATGCCGCACAAAGTCAACCCGATTGACTTCGAAAACTCTGAAGGTAACCTGGGTATTGCCAATGCTGTTCTTGCGCACCTGGGCGAAAAACTTCCAATTTCTCGCTGGCAGCGTGACTTAACCGACTCAACTGTACTTCGTAACATGGGTGTTGGTTTTGCACAGAGCTTGATCGCATTTGAAGCCTGCTTAAAAGGTATTGGTAAACTAGAACTGAATGCTGACCGTATTCTGGAAGACCTGGACAATGCACAAGAAGTATTGGCTGAACCGATTCAAACGGTTATGCGTCGTTACAACGTTGAAAAACCATACGAAAAATTAAAAGCGCTGACTCGTGGTCAAGCGATGACTCGCGACATGATGGTGAGCTTCGTCAACGGTAACGAACTCGAAGCTGTTCCGGCTGCGGATCGTGCACGTTTAGCTGAAATGACCCCTGCGTCTTACACCGGTAATGCAGCTGAACAGGCAAAACAGATTAAAGATTTGATTGCTAAAATCTAATGAAATGATTTGAGTTTTTCACAACATCTTCTTTCTCCCTCTGGGATAAGCACAAAGAGGGTGTGAGTTTGAAAAACTCAGCATCAAAAAGCGAAGCTCCGGCTTCGCTTTTTTATTATGATAATTACAAATCCCAATCCTATAACCAGAATGATCGACTACCAATTACAGGCCAAACATTGGCTAATGCTGGCCCTATTAGGCCTGACCATGCTGCTTGCCAGTATCAACCCGATGGAATTTTCAGCCTATGTGCTGCATCAGGTTGGAACGATCCTCATGCTAATTGTGCTGCTATTGCTCTTCAAAAAAGTCGGTTTAAGCTTTTCGAGTTTTGTTTTCTATCTTATCTTTCTGTTGATTCATATTTTAGGCGCGCATTATCTCTATTCTTATGTGCCCTATAACGACTGGCTGCTGCAATACTTCGGCTTTGATTTAAATCAGTGGCTGGGCTGGGAACGCAATATGTATGATCGCTTTGTGCATTTTGCCTATGGCGTGCTGCTCTACCCGCTGTTTTTCCGCTTACATCGGCTGGGCTTTCCTAACGCCAAAGACTGGATGATCTTTCTGCTGGTCGTGCAATGGGTTATGAGCAGCAGTTTGATTTACGAATGGCTGGAATGGTTACTCGCCATCCTCCTCTCTCCAGAAGCGGCTGAAAATTATAATGGTCAGCAAGGCGATATCTGGGATGCGCATAAAGATATGCTCCTGGCTACGCTCGGCGCAATTCTGGCAGGAAGCTGGAGCTTATACAAAGACAGAAAAAAAGCACTCGATTGAGTGCTTTTTCATGTTTCATGAGCAAAATTGGATTAGAGCTTAGGATCGCGCATTTGCACCAGGTTGGCACTGGCTTTGCTTAAAGTATCCATGACTTTATTCATGACCGCAGGTACCAGAGAATCTGCCACCTGTGCGGCTTGTAGGCCGAGTTTTTCACCCAAGGTTGGCTTGCGACGGGTTTCAATGACATAAACATCATGCTGTGGCAATAACCCTAACAGGTATTCATCTGAGGTTTGCAGTTTATCGACCAGGTTCAGATCGGAAGCATCCTGACCATACCAGTGTTCACCTGTAGCGACTTTTTCAACATTGAGCTGCGGACGGTACTTTTCAACAAAGTGCTTGAACAGGCTGTGAGTTTGTTGCAACTCTTCTTCAAACTTGGCCTTGCCTTCTTCGGTATTTTCACCAAACATGGTCACGGTGCGTTTGTATTGACCAGCCGTATACAGTTCAAAATCTATATTGTGCTGTTTCAGCAGGCGGTTAAAGTTTGGCACCTGTGCCACTACGCCAATTGAACCGACAATGGCAAACGGTGCAGAGATAATTTCATTGGCGATACAAGCCATCATATAGCCACCGCTGGCTGCGACCTTATCAACACAGATGGTCAGATGAAAACCGGCATCACGCAGACGTACCAGTTGTGCAGCGGCTAAACCATAACCATGTACCATCCCGCCCGGACTTTCCAAACGTACCACCACGCGGTCACGTCCAGCTTTGGCTGTGGCCAGAATTAAGGTAATTTCTTCACGCAGATTTTCTACCGCAGAGGCGGCCATATCCCCTTTAAAATCGAGTACATAAATTTTCTGGTTATTCTTTTTACGCAGGCGTGCCTCTTTGGACAATTGCTGGCTAAATTGCAACAGCTCCAGTTTGGAGGCCGTAGTCTGCGCTATTTTTTTTCGTTGTTCGTTAATACGCGCATTTAAATGACGGATACGAATTTCGGCAGGTAGTTTTGGGGAATGAAATAACATATAAAAATCTGTTCTCAATTTTATTTTGGCTAAGCTTTAGATGAGGGCGGATATTGAGAATTCAATATTAGCGCATTTATTTGCTTAATTTAATCTACTTCAGTGTTAACCGTAGTGTCATTTTTGCAACAACTAAAAAATACAGCCCTGTTGAACAGGACGGGATTTTTAAAAGCTGGGAAAGCTCAACATTAAAACCACCAACTGGATAGCAGATGGAATGATCTGCTCCGGATTCAGCCCTTCAAACTGAAATCTATTTAGGGTCTCATTTTAAGCATTATGATAGGTTAGATAATCCACCAGATCCGCTATGACCCTCCCCCTACCCCTCAACCAGAGCCATAAAAAAACCGCAACTATTGATTTGCGGTTTTTTGATATACAGCGGTTGGCAATTAACCAAAACGACCTGTAATGTACGCTTCCGTTAATTGATGGTCTGGTTGAGTAAAGACTTTTTCAGTCGAGTTCACTTCAATCAGATCACCCAGGTGGAAGTATGCGGTACGGTCTGATACACGCGCTGCCTGTTGCATCGAGTGCGTAACAATCGCAATAGTGTACTGGGTAGACAGTTCAGAAATCAGTTCTTCAACTTTTGCAGTTGCAATCGGGTCCAGTGCGGAACATGGTTCATCCATCAGAATGACTTCTGGTGAAACCGCAATGGTACGCGCGATACATAAACGTTGCTGCTGACCACCTGACAGACCAGTACCTGGCTGGCTTAAACGGTCTTTAACTTCATCCCACAGACCGGCTTTACGCAGGCTGTTTTCAACAATTTCTTCAAGATCGTATTTGTCACGCGCCAAACCGTGCAGTTTCGGGCCGTAAGCCACGTTTTCAAAAATTGATTTCGGGAACGGGTTTGGCTTCTGGAACACCATACCCACCTGAGCACGTAGCAACACCACGTCCAGGTTCGGATCATAAATATCCTGATTATCCAGCATGACTTTACCGGTAACGCGGCATGAATCAATGGTGTCATTCATCCGGTTTAAGGTACGAAGGAAAGTCGATTTACCACAACCTGATGGACCAATGAAGGCAATGACTTCATTTTCATAAATGTTCAGGTCAATGCCTTTAATTGCTTCAGATTCACCATAGTACACATGAACATCGGAGGTGCTGAGTTTGACATTGTTCGATTTGGCTTCTTTTTTGCTCGCCGCCTGGGTATCAAACTGAGACACAAACGAAGTTGCAGGCTGTTTGTGTTCTTCGCCTTCAGTTGACGTAAATTGTGTTTGCTCTGGATTCACTGCTTTATCCTGTTCTAAGGAATTCGGTTTGTCTGTGCTTAATACAGTAGTCATATTTTTCCCTCAATTACCAACGTACTTCAAATTTCTTACGTAACCAGATCGCCAGACTGTTCAGGCCGATCATGAGTGCAAGAAGTACGATAATGGCGGCAGCGGTACGTCCTTCAAAGAAGTTACGCAATTCATTGCCCTGCCATAGGAAAATTTGTACCGGTAATGCGGTAGATTGATCAAATGGAGATGCCGGTACGCTCGCAACGAAGGCACTCATACCAATTAATAGAAGTGGTGCGGTTTCACCCAATGCTTGTGCAACACCAATAATCGCACCGGTTAAAATCCCTGGTAATGCCAGTGGCAATACATGATGGAATACGGTTTGTAGACGTGATGCACCCAAGCCCAATGCTGCCTGACGAATAGATGGCGGCACCGCTTTCAGTGAAGCACGTGTGGTAATAATTACGGTCGGTAAAGTCATTAAACTTAGAACCAGACCACCCACCAATGGCGCAGATAACGGTAAATGCATCCAGCCAATGAAGATGGCAGCACCCAACAGACCAAATACAATCGATGGAACTGCGGCCAGGTTGTTAATGTTCACTTCAATAATATCAGTAATGACATTTTTTGGTGCAAATTCTTCCAGATAAATTGCAGATGCCACACCAATTGGAATCGAGATAAAGATCACGATCAGCATCATGAACAATGAACCCATGAAGGCACCAGCCAAACCAGAAGTTGCAGGCGAACTACGCGAGTCCGGGCTGACAAAGATGTTGGTATTGAAAGTATTTTCTATAATACCTTGGGCTTTCAGATCATCTGCCAGCTGACGGATTTCCGGGCTTAGCTGCTGCTGTTCTGCCGGCAGGTCACGGTCAATATTGCCCGCAAGCCATACATCTACATTGGCATCGGCCAGAATTTTCACTTCTTTGGTTTGACCAATCAGCGATGGATCTGCCAGTACCATATCACGTAAGCGATAGGTTTCAGAACTGGTGTACATGTAGCCTAAATCATCACGCTTGGCTTCAAGCGCCGCATCTTTAGCGACGATACCATTAACGATAAGCGCATCCCAATCGACCATACCCATTTCAGTCTGCCAGGCAATCATACGGTCATTAAATTGTGCCGGAGATTCACCTGCCTGCTGTTTTGGCTGGGCGTCCACATTAATAATGCTTGGGTCAAAGTAGACTGGCACTGCCATACTGCTTTGCCAGAATGCCGGTAAACCTTTGGCCAGAATACTGCCGAACAGCAACACGACAAAGAATAAACCTGCCAGTACCGAGGCCAGACCAAACATGCGGAAAGTGCTTTCTTTACGATGGCGTTTTGCTAACGAGCTTTCAATTTTCTGTTTACGTTGTGCGCGTAATTCAGCGGCCGCCCGTGGATCAAGCGGTTGTTGATCCATTGAAGTAGTATTTGAAGTACTCATTAGTCGTATTGCTCACGATATTTACGCACGATGTAAAGTGCCACAATGTTCAAACACAGGGTAATAACAAACAGGGTTAAACCTAATGCGAACGCCACCAATGCCTGCGGACTTGCGAAGTCGGTATCACCGGTTAACTGGTTAACAATCGTCATGGTCACGGTTGCAACCGCTTCTAGCGGGTTGGCATGTAGTAACGGACTGTTACCTGCGGCCAGGACCACAATCATGGTTTCACCAATTGCACGAGATGCAGCCAGCAAGAAGGCGCCGATAATCCCTGGCAAGGCAGCCGGCATCACCACTTTACGAATGGTTTCTGACTTAGTCGCACCCAGACCCAACGAACCATCACGTAGAGCACGTGGTACCTGGGTAATGATGTCATCAGATAAAGACGATACAAATGGAATGATCATAATGCCCATTACCAGACCGGCAGTTAAAGCACTGGTAGCATTGATATCAATACCCAGCAGTGCACCGGCACTTTTCAGGAATGGACCAATAATCATTAAGGCAAATACACCATATACAATGGTCGGAATACCGGCCAACACTTCAATGGTTGGTTTTGCCCAAGAACGGAATTTCGGAGATGCATACTCTGCCAGGTAAATGGCAATCATCAGACCAATAGGTACTGCAACCAGCAATGCAATCGCACTGACCAGCAAGGTTCCCCATAACAGCGGTAACAGACCATATTCACCATCGGCACTACCGGTGGTACTAAAACCTGGGTTCCACTGGGTACCAAAGAAGAAGTCCATTGGGCTGACGAAGCTAAAGAAGCGCATGGCTTCCCCGAACATCGACATCACGATACCAACGGTGGTCAGAATGGCCACACCAGAACAGAGGGCTAAAGAAATGTTAATGATCTTTTCAACCTGGTTACGGGCACGGTACTGTTGAGAGACACGTTTTTTCGCCCATAGCAAACCAATTAACGCTGCACAAATCACAACGGCCAGTTTGATATAAGAACCAATGGTTTCAAATTTTGCTAATTGTTCAGCAGCTGCCAGTTCATAGGCGGCTGGTGTATCAGTGACACCAAAGCCAGAAGCCAGTGCTTGCACACGGTCTACCAGAACGCTGGTGCTGGCTGCATTCAGGTTGGCAGCAACATCTGCCGGTACATGACTCAGTACTACCTGTTCCAAAATGGTTGGTTCAACCAGATTCCAAACAATCAAAATTAAAAAAGCAGGGATCGCACACCACAAAGCCACCAACGCACCATAATAACCAGGGCGTGAGTGCAACATTGCAGAATTATTTCCCTTACCTGCTAGGTTACGGCTTTTGCTTAACCCGATTTGATAGGCTATGGCAATAATTGCCAGTAACACACCTATGAGTAGCAGATTCATGTATTCTCCACCGTTTTTTCAATTTTCATTATTTGAAAAAACATTTCTCTTCGCAAAAAGCTGATGGCAGGAAACCCTGCCATCAGCTGTTTTAACCACAATTATTTAACAGCTTTACCTGCTTTGAAGTTCGCCAGGATTTGCGCACGTTCTTTGTCAGATAAAGAGATCAGACCTGCTTTGTCTAACTTAGAACCTTTACCAGATACTTTCTTGCTTAAGAAGAATTCTGTGTACTGTTGTAAGCCTTTGATTGATTTCAGGTGCTCACCTTTCACGTAGAAGAACAATGGACGTGAAACAGGGTAAGAACCGTTCAGGATTGTTTGCTCAGATGGCGCAACGTTGTTTACAGTTGCAACACGTAGCTTGTCACGGTTTTGGTCATAGAAACCTAGACCGAATACACCCACTGCACTTGGAGAAGTTCTTAAACGTGCCAGTGTTTCAGTGTAGTCACCAGCGATTTCAATCACACGGCCATCTTTACGGAAAGTTGTACATGCTTTTTTCTTCGCATCTTTGTCTAATGCTTTGATTGCTGCGTAAGCTTCACAACCTGCATCAACCATTTTCTCCTGGAACACTTCACGTGTACCGTGGTTAGATGCTGGAATTACCAGAGTAATTGGTTCATTTGGAAGTGATTTGTCAATCTGGTTCCAACGTGTATATGGGTTAGCAACCATTTTACCTTTCGATGGAAGCTCAGCAGCCAAAGCAGCAAATACATGGTAAGGTTTTAATTTATAAGCAGCTTTGTTTGAGTTTGACGCGAATACGATACCGTCATAACCAATTTTAACTTCTAAGATCTGGTTCACGCCTGCTTTTTTACATGCAGCGATTTCTGAATCTTTAATTTGACGAGATGAGTTTGCGATATCAATTGTGTTATCGCCCACACCGTTACAGAATTGTTTCAAACCACCTGAAGAACCGCCAGAACCAACAACAGGCGCTTTGAATTGTGGGAATGTGTTACCGAACTCTTCTGCTACAATACTTGCGTATGGCAATACTGTAGAAGAACCAGCGATTTGGATGGTGTCACGAGCTGCGTTCGCAGTTGTTGCTACAGCTGCCCCAGATAGTGCTAATGCAAGTGCGATATTGGTAAAGCGCATTCTGTTCTCTCTCAATTTATGCAAATTCGGAGTACGCCACTTTTTATTAAGTTTTGTACTTATTTCGTTATGTGCATTGTGAGTTTAAAATATGACAATAAAGTTACACCTTTATGACACTTTAATGATGTTTTATTTTGCAGCTTGTTTTTATAGTTTCTAGAAGCCTGCTTTATATCAAAATATTAATTTAAGATAATGATTTTAATAACATTTCACTACCTTATTAAAATTTCGAAAGATGTCTAAAAAAATATGAAAGCGCTGTAAAAATATGACAAAATGCCAATCCAGCACCGGTTCGCTTTCTTACAATTGTCATAATTCTCTCTGGTTGATGACAATCACCCGATATTCTATAAAAAGCGAAATTGATTGTTTTTCTTAAACTTAATATATTCATCTGTTGCCTGAAACACACGTTCTCAGCCAATTGATCACTTCACTGTACTCAGCCACTTTATTCATTTCTATCCCCTTCTTTTGGCCCGTTTGGCTTGTTAACAGATACATGACATTCATCTTCATTTTTTTCAATTCAATGACCCGAGATAAAAAAAGAGGCCTTGTAGGCCTCTCTTTCTTTGCAGCATGCGATTAAGCGATTGGTGGTGTGTAAGTACCATCTGCAATTGAAGCTTTAATACGCTCTGCTTCTGCCAGCACAAGTGCCAGCAGGTTTTTCACGTTGTCTAGTGTTGCAACCGGGCTTAACGTGGTCATTTTCAATGACTGAACCTGACCCACTTTGGTTACACCAATATTGGCTTCACCACGCGCAAACAGTTCATCTGCGACGTTCTGGTTTAAGGCATCGACAAATTCAGCCGGATAGCCTTCAGGCACCACACGGAACAATACCGATGCAAATTGCGGCTCTACCAGCAGCTCAAGACCATCTGTTGCTTTAATATAAGCAGCAACATCACGGGTTAAATCCACACCATGATCGATCATTGAACCATAAAGCTCTTCGCCCAATGCTTCAACTGTCATCCACAATTTCAAGGCATCAAAACGACGCGTGGTTTGCAGTGACTTCGATACCAGGTTTGGTACGCCATGTTCTTCATCATAAGCAGAGTTCAAGTACTCGGCTTCATAATGCATGAAACGGTAGTTGGCTTCGTCTTTTAACAAGAATGCGCCACATGAAATGGTCTGGAAATAATGCTTGTGGAAATCAAGCGTCACAGAATCCGACAATTCGATGCCATCGAGCATAGAACGATAGTCATTCGACAAAATCAGTGCACCACCCCACGCCGCGTCAATGTGCATCCACGCGCCATATTTGTTGGTGATTTCACGAATTTCTTTTAATGGATCAATCGCGCCCGCATCGGTTGTACCTGCAGTTGCCACCACACATGCCACAATTTTGCCTTCAGACTGAAGGTGTGCCATGGTTTTCTCAAGTGCAACCACATCCATCTGTGCATTGTCATTCACAGGAACGGTCACCACAGACTGGAAGCCCATGCCCATCATCGCCATGTTCTTTTGCACAGAGAAGTGTGCATTTTCAGAACAGATGACTTTGACATTACGCATTGCCTCTGCCGGTACACCATCACGCTGTACTGACCACGGCTTGCCGTTTTCGTCTTTCCAGTTTTTCGCGATGCAGGCATCACGCGCCAGCAGTACGCCCATCAGGTTAGACTGCGTACCACCTGAAGTGAATACACCGGCCTGACCTGAACCGTAACCGACTTTTTGGCGTAACCAGTCAATCAGCTGCACTTCCATTAATGAACCGGCCGGGCTTTGATCCCATGAGTCCATGGACTGGTTAGTGGCGTTAATTAACACTTCTGCGATCTGGCTGGCCACCATGGTTGGACAGTGCAAATGCGCCAGTGAATGCGGATGGTGAACTTTCAAGCTCTTGTTCAGGAACAGCTCGACCATGCGCTCTAAAGATTTCTGTACACCCAGACCTTCTTTCGATGGATTGAATGAAATGGCACTGCGTAGCTCTTTAATGCTACCACCGGTGTACATTTTATCGTTTTGCAACCATGCTGCGACAGCTTTTGTCGCTTGGTCCATTGCTGACTCATATTCAGCAATAGATTGAGCATCATTGCAGAGTAAGGCTTTACGATGTTCTGCAAAATCTACCATGTATTATGCGCCTCGTACTGCTTTCAGTGCTTCAGCCACAGCTTTCTTGAAGCGGGCAATCACTTCTACACATTCTTCCTGATTAATGATCAGCGGGCAAAGTAAACGGATTACCGTACCGCCACGACCACCTTTTTCTAACAACAGTTTGTTGTCAAAACATGCAGCCTGAATTGCAGCAGCCAGTTGTGAATCTGCAGGATAAGCACCTAAACGGTCTTTTTCCTGACGCTCATCTACAATTTCAACACCAATCATTAAACCGCGGCCACGTACGTTACCGATACATGGGAATTCAACTGCCAGTTTTTTCAGTTCAGCTTGCAGGAAGTCGCCACGCTCTTGCGCATTTTGCGCCAGGTTTTGTTCTTTAATGGTGTTGATGGTCGCAAGACCAGTACCCATTGCCAGCTGGTTACCACGGAAAGTACCGGTATGGCCTGCTGGTTGCCAAGCATCAAACTTACGTTTAATCCCTAACACCGCCAGTGGCAAGCTACCACCAACCGCTTTCGACATAACCACTACGTCTGGCTCAATACCAGCATGTTCATAAGCAAACATTTTGCCTGAACGCGCAAAGCCTGCTTGAACTTCGTCAAGAATCAACACGATGTTGTGTTTTTCAGTCACTTCACGGATTTTTTTCAGCCATTTGGTAGGCGCAGTAACCACACCGCCTTCACCCTGAATTGCTTCAAGAATTACAGCAGCCGGTTTAGTAACACCGCTTTCCACATCTTCAATGAAGTTTTCGAAATAGTAAGTCAGTGCATCCACACCTGCTTCACCGCCAAGACCCAACGGGCAACGGTATTCATGTGGATACGGCATAAATTGTACGCCCGGCATTAAACCGTTTACGGCATTCTTGGCAGACAGGTTACCTGTCATTGCCAGCGAACCGTGAGTCATACCGTGGTAGCCACCTGAGAAGCTGATTACAGAGCTACGGCCGGTAAATGTTTTTGCAAGCTTGATTGCTGCTTCTGTTGCATCTGCACCAGATGGACCACAGAACTGCAAGCAATACTCTTCTTTACCACCTGGCAGGTAAGCAAGAAGCGCTTCAGTAAATGCATCTTTTAAAGGTGTAGTTAAATCTAAAGTATGTAAAGGAAGACCACTCGCGATGGTGTCTTGAATACTTTGAATCACCGCAGGATGATTATGGCCCAAAGCCAATGTACCTGCCCCAGCTAAACAATCTAGGTACGTCGTACCCTCAACATCGGTAACCCAGCAACCTTGTGCCTTCGCTATCGCTAACGGTAATTTACGAGGATAACTACGCACATTCGATTCCATCTGACTTTGGCGAGTCAAGTAGTATTCGTTTGTGGAATTGGTGGCAGGGTTTACAGAAGTAACGCTCATATCGAATTACCATCTCTGATATGGGTTGAAGAAATAAGTCGGGTGACTTGTGGTCCTTTGACTCGGTGCTTTATAAAAATCTAGTTAGATGATCTAGATAATATTCAATAACTAGGAGCGCGATGATACCTAATTTTTCAGGAAAATAAACCGCTTTTGGCATTTTATCGAGCTAATTTTATCGAAAAGTTCTATCGGTCTAACCATTAGATTGAATTATCATCTTACAATGTGACAGCAGAAAGAAAACCGCATTCTTGATATTTTTTTTAACCCTATGTAAGTTGCCTGCAGAATTAAACCCACTATTAAATATAACATATTGTTTTAAAATAAATAATCAAGCCATTCCGAGTCAGTAGATTTTATTATTTTTTTACAATCCCACCACAAACTCTGCAAAAATTAGCCATATTGCTTGGCTAATATGCTTTGATAGATAAATACCTATAAAAACAGGACAAAATCATGCGTTTTATTACTCTCTCCAGTTGCCTATTGGCTGCTGCAGTTTCAGGTAGTGCCTTGGCGCAGACCACCGAAAAACTGAACTACAATCTGATCAATGTTCAGGCAGAAGCCAGCCGTCAGGTATCCAATGACCAGATGAACGCAGTGCTGTATATCGAGCGCAGTCATAAACAGCCTTCTGAACTGGCCAATCAGATCACCCAAATTATGAATCAGGCGATGGCCACAGCGCGAAAATATCCAACGGTTAAAGTAGAAAGTGGTTCACAGTCGACTTATCCGGTTTATGACAATGACAGTCAGAAACTGAAAGAATGGCGCGGTCGTGCCGAAATTCATCTGGAAAGTACCGACTTTAAAGCCGCCAGCCAGCTCATTGGCGAGTTGCAGCAGCGCCTGCAAACTCAATCAGTACATTTTAGTGTGTCAGATAGCCAGCGTAAGAAAGTCGAAAATGAGCTACTAGTTGAAGCTTCGAAAAACTTCCAGCAACGCGCACAGTTATTGACCCAGGCCTGGAATAAATCAGGCTATCAACTGGTCAATCTGAACATGAATACCAATAACTATACCCCGCGCCCGATTGCAATGCGCGCCAATACCGCCAAGTTTGCAGTGGCTGAAGCAGCACCTGCACCGGATATGGCTGCCGGTGAATCGAAGATGACGGTGAATGCCAACGGGACGATTCAGTTTAAGTAAATTGCTCGTTACCTCTATTTCCAAAATAAAAAATCCCGCTCGGAAGCGGGATTTTTGTATTTCTTAAGTTGAATCTGTATGGCTTAGTAAATCGCCATATGATTGCGATGAATCATTTCTAGTGAACGTGCCTCACCTAACACCTGATGTACTTTATCTGAGGCCAGACCTTTCACGATTTCCGCTGAACGTGAACTGAAGTTGACACGTCCTACAGCAATGCGGTGACCTTGTCGGTCAACACATTCAACCACATCACCACGTTCGAAATGCCCTTCCACGGCGCGTACACCGACCGGTAACAGGCTACGATGATTTTCCTTGATGGCTTTTACCGCGCCTTCGTCCAGTACCAGACGGCCTGCGGTTTGCAGATGCGCCGCTAGCCATTGCTGATGGGCAGTGATACGGTCATTGTCGGTAATAAACAGCGTACCGAGCATTTCGCCATCCATCAGACGGGCCAGTACATTGTCACTTTCACCGCTGGCAATTAAGGTTGGACAGCCCGATTTGGCCGCTAAACGCGCAGCACGGACTTTGGTCAGCATACCGCCACGACCAAACTTGCCACCGCCACCGGCCATATCGAACAGGCTTTCATCTAAAGCACGTACGGTATGGAACAGTTTGGCATCTGGATTAGAGCGCGGATCAGAATCAAACATGCCTTGCTGATCGGTCAGGATAATCAACAGATCCGCATGTACCTGTCCGGCCACCATAGCCGCCAGGGTATCGTTATCACCAAAACGGATTTCGTCAGTGGAAACCGTGTCATTTTCATTAATCACCGGAATCACGCGCCAGTCAATCAGGTGCTGCAAGGCATCACATGAATTGAGATAACGGCGACGATCTGCCAGGTCATCATGAGTTAATAACACTTGCGCAGTTTTAATGTCGTGTTTTTCCAGCACGCTGGACCAGGTTTGTACCAGGCCCATTTGACCAATGGCCGCACAAGCCTGAAGACTGGGTAGATCAGTGGGTCGATTCTCTAGTTTCATTCGAACCATGCCTTCAGCCACAGCACCGGAGGACACCAGAATAATCTCGTGTCCTGCATTATGCAGATCTGCAATCTGATTCGCCCAATGCGAAATTGCATCCAGATCTAAGCCTTTCCCGTTTGCTGTGAGTAAAGATGATCCGATTTTAACAACGATTCGTTTACAACCCTGGAGCTGACGTTGCCCATCTACCACTTCTATCATCTTGTCCTCAGTTACTCTTCATCATGAGCTTAACGTACGTAATATACTTCCATTTCGCCATCATCTTCATCGTCATCATCGAAGTCATCGCCCTGACCCGCCAGACGTTGCTGACGACGCATTTCACGATAAGCTTCTTTAGCGGCGATGGTTTGCTCGCGTGTTTCAGCTTCAAGCTGGTCACGGAAGGCTTTCATTTCTGCTGCATAGTCTGGATCTTCAACTTCGCGTTCGCGTTGCTGTTCAATCTGATCCATCAGGTAGTACACCACTTCTTTGGTACCTTCAGACATTAGGCCCGAGGTCTGGAATACCGGACCCTCCCATTGCAGTTCTTCCAGAATATGTTTACACCATTCTTCGCGTGAATCTTCCGGTAATTGGTCGAGCTTGTTCAGCACCAAGACTACTGGCAGTTTGGCCAGCGTTGGCGAGAATTTTTCCAGCTCGTTCAAAATGGCACGGGCATTGTGTGCCGGATCTGAACCATCAATTGGCTGTACATCGACAATGTGCAGCAGAATACGGGTACGCGCTAGGTGCTTCAGGAAGCGAATCCCTAAACCAGCCCCTTCTGCGGCGCCTTCAATCAGACCTGGAATATCGGCCATCACAAAAGAACGATGACGATCGGCATCGACCACACCCAGGTTTGGCACCATGGTGGTAAACGGATAGTCTGCAACTTTTGGTTTTGCGGCCGATACTGCACGAATAAAGGTTGATTTACCGGCGTTTGGCATACCCAGTAGGCCAACATCTGCCAGCACTTTCAGCTCTAAACGGATTTCGCGGAATTCACCTTTCACACCTGTGGTAAATTTACGCGGGGTACGGTTGGTCGATGATTTGAAGTGAGTATTCCCCAAACCACCATCACCGCCCTGGGCAACCAGTACTTTCTGACCGTCTTCGACCAAGTCAGCAATAATGTCACCAGAATCTGTATCTACAATCGTGGTGCCTACCGGTACTTTCAGCACCACAGATTCACCACCACGGCCAGCACAGTTTGCGCCTGCACCATTTTTACCGCGCTCAGCACGGAATTTACGGGTATAACGATAATCTACGAGTGTACTGGTGTCGTCATCGGCCTGAATATAAATGCTACCGCCACGACCACCATCACCACCATCTGGACCACCAAATGGTACGAATTTTTCACGGCGAAAACTGGCTACGCCATTGCCACCGTCGCCAGCCTCTACGGTAATGACTGCTTCATCAACAAAGCGCATCTTGCCAATCCTCTAAAAACTTTAAAACCGCCTATTCTGCCATATTTTAAAGGATTTCTCGAATAATTTATGCAGCAAATCTATTGTGCTCACAATTCTTTTTACAATTTGTGTGTCGCCATCTAAAAAGCGCAATCTAGCTAAAACCGGACAGCGCTTATTTTTTTCCAAGCATGATATTCAGCAATCAAATGATTGTTTTTTCTTATTTCTATTTTCAGTCCACAACACCTATAGTGTGCTACTCGCTGACTTGAGAAATTGTTATGTCCTCCCCAACCGCCACGCCAGTGCTGTCCCCTCAATTTGTATTACTGATGGCGCTGGCCTGTGGCCTCTGTGCCGGTTCTGCCTATTTTAACCAGCCACTCATTTATTCAATTGAAAAAAGTCTGGGCATTAGCACCAGTCAAGCCGGCTTTGCTGTAGTAGTCGCGCAAATTGGTTATGGTTTAGGACTTATGCTATTGGTGCCACTGGGTGATTTACTCAATAAACGCAAGCTAATTGTTAGTTTGATGGTCTTCGCAGCAATTTCACAAATCCTGCTGTCTTTGAGCAGCAGCCTGTCTGGACTATATTTCTTTACCTTATGTGCCACTTTTGGTGCGATTTCCGCGCAGGTGTTAATTCCGTTTGCCTCGACCATTAGTCCGCCGGAATCGAGTGCCGCGATTGTCGGTAAACTAATGAGTGGTCTGGTAATGGGGATTATTCTGTCGCGCACCTTTGCCGGTTTTGTATCGACCTACTGGTCATGGGAAGGTGTGTATTTATCTAGCGGAATACTGACCTTGGGCTTTGCCCTGCTGATGTGGCACAAACTGCCGAATACCGAGCCACAACCCGGTTTAACGGTGACGGGGATTTATCGTTCCTTATTTAAACTGGCGCGGCATCATCCGCATTTAATTCGCCGTGCCTGTGCCGGCGCCTTAGGCTTTGGCATTTTGTCGATGGTCTTTACCTCAATGACCTTTGTCTTGGGCAGCGCGCCTTATCATTTTAGCGATTTTGAAATTGGCCTGTTTGGCTTACTTGGCGTGATCGGGATTTATTCGGCCAGCTGGTCGGGGAAAACCGTAGGACAAGGCAAGGAAAATCTGGTTGCAACGCTATGTATTTCCCTGATGCTGTTGTCCTGTATTCCGCTGTTTTTTGCCCAGCAGAATATTGTGGTCTACGCGATTGGGGTACTGATGAGCTATTTTGGCCTGACCGCATTTCACGTATTAAACCAGAACCTGGTCTATCGGATTGATATTAAAGCGCGTTCAAGAATTAATGCGGTATATATGACCATTTACTTTTCAGGGGCAGCCATTGGTTCACTGGGTGCGGTGTATGCCTGGGAACATTTTGAATGGATTGGCTGTGTGGCACTTGGACTAATCTTTGCGCTTGGCATTTTAGTGATTGACCGTTTTGATTTTAAAAAGATGAAACAGGCTTAAAATATTTTGATCCATCACTGGTCATGACTCATTCATAAGATAAATCCTGCAAGTTCCTTCTCCCTTTGGGAGAAGGCTAGGATGAGGGGCTGTTATGCTGAATGAGAAGTTTAAACTAGCTTATAAAAATATTTCTTTTTATTATTGTTGATCAATTGCATAGCGCATTAACTTCTGACCTAACGCGATAAAAGTATGACCCATTTCTTTTCCAAGCCTAGATACTCGATAATCAATAAACTCGATATTTTTCGACGTTAACCTCCGCGAATAGCTTGAATATAATCCTATTCTTTTATGATTAAATTATTTAATCCTATCCTTTAAGCTTTGATCTCCAGTCGTGTCTTCCAGAAATTGAAAATGAGCCCAACATGTTTGTGCTTAAGTTATGGAATTCGGCTATGAAATAAAAGTCAAAATAATGGCATAGACCACTAAAAGTGACGCGGCCAGATGTTCAGAGGGTTTCATTATTGCTTCCCCACAAGCAACTTAATCTATTTTGAAACGCGCGCTTTATTCTCTAAAATCTCAGGCAAACTACGCTCTACCCATCCAATCAAGTAATTTAACTTTTCAGACGCTTGCGAACCCAAAATCGTCAGCTGATATTCTACTTTTGGTGGCACAACGGGATAAACCGTTCTTAATATAAAACCATCTTGTTCCAGCATTTTTAAAGTCTGCGCTAACATTTTCTCGCTCACCCCTTCAATACGCTGCTTTAACTCGCTAAAACGATGTACACCATCACTTAAACAGCGCAGAACCAATACCGACCATTTATTGGTTAAGTGTTCCAAAATTTCACGCGATGGACAATCTGTGGATAAAACCTGACCAAGTAATTTACTGGTTTCATAAGCTGACATAAAAATCTTTCCTGTGAGTAATAGACTTACTTTTTGGTACGTACTTACATTTAGTAAGTTATCAGATTAGTATTTAACCATCAAGATTATTTTTCAAACAATGTTGGAGTGAGATATGAATATTGCGATTACAGGTGCAACCGGTCAGTTGGGTCAATTGGTGATCCACCATCTTTTCAATTTAAGTTCAGAACATCACCTTATTGCGTTGGTCCGTAATATTGAAAAAGCCCAGGCACAATTACCGAAAGGCATCGAAATCCGCCATTTCGACTACGACAAGCCTGAAAGTTTAAGTACCGCATTATTGGGCGTAGATAAGTTACTTTTAATTTCAGCCAATGAAATTGGTCGTCGTACTGCACAACACCAAGCTGTAATTGAAGCCGCCCAGGCGAGTCAAGTTCCCTATATTGCCTATACCAGTTTGTTAAATGCAGGTCACTCCAGTTTAGGCTTGGCACAGGAACATCGTGAAACTGAAAAATTGATTCAAGAAAGTGGATTGAGCTATACCCTGCTTCGCAACAACTGGTATATCGAGAACTATTTGGGTGGCTTAACCCAAGAGATCCAACATGGCGCAATATATGGTGCAAGTGGGGATGGTCAAATTAGTGCCGCGTCTCGTGACGAATATGCTGAAGCAATTGCACGTGTATTACTCACGGATACCCATCTGAATAAAACCTATGAGTTGGCATCAAGCCAAAGCTTTACTAAGGCTGATCTTGCTCAAGCCATCTCCGAGGTGAGTCAACAACCAGTGCAGTACAATAACTTAAGCCCTGAAGCCTTTGAGCAACTGTTGCTACAGGTGGGCTTAGATGAGGATTTTGCCAGTTTCTTGGCGGATGTCGATGCTCAAACCCAAAATGGCGTCATGTATAGCCAAAGTCAGGATTTGCAAACGTTACTGGGACGTCCAACCGCAAGCATCACAAGTATTTTGCAGAAACTGATCTAAAGTCAGCTTCAGTTTATGGATGGATCTGGCTCAGTTTCAGATCCATTTTCATATCCAGATTGGCATGTGTGCGTCGCTCAACATTACGCATCGTGGCATTAAATCCAGAAACTTTCTGCAAGGTCATTGGATCATTCAGATTTAATTGCGGCGCAAATTGATGCAGCAAGCGAACCTTTAACAGCTCATGAAATTCCAGACCGACCGGGCCATTAAATAAAATCTTCACTGGCAGCCGATAGGTGCGCTGCAAATGAAACGGCACACTCATTTTAATTGGAATATCCAGCTGTAACGGCAGTTTGGGCAATAACGGATTCTGATAGATTAAATCGGTGCTGGTCTGTAATGGCATCAGCTGATCAATTTGAATATGGGTTTTATAGTCCACTTTTACATCAATCGGTGTGGTGACCACAAATTGCAGATTGGCCGGATATTTGCCTTCTAACGGCAATTGCACCTGCTGATCCAGCTGAATTTCAGTATCTAAATGGCCTTGGGTATGCGCCTGTAAATAATTGCCGACCTCAATATGAGTGGGTAAATCTTCCGGTAACAACAGCCGTGCTTTTTGGGCATTCACATACATCGAGGCCTGAATATTTAAATACAGCCAGAACAGAAGTGCGACCAGCGCAGCCACAATCAAGCCCAACACAAGCTGATGGCGAAGTGAAGAAAACATCTTGCACGCTCCTCTACTCGACCATTTGTACAGTAGTCTGTGGCTGCGCCGTTTCGGCCGTCGCCAGACGAATACTGTTTAAAGGAATATTCAGCTCACCCTGCTCAATCTTAATTGGTAAGGTATTTTTTACATCCACCGAGGCCTTCAGCGCGGTTTGAATTGGCACATTTAAATGACCTTGTACCGGAATCTGGGTATTCAGTGTGGTTTTTAATGGAATATTCAGGTTTTCTTTTAATACGGTTTTTACCGGCGCATTAAATTTTAAATGGACTTTTTGCGCCAGCGGCACATCCATATAAATGGGGACATCCAGCACAATGGGAATGGTGCCTTTGAGCGGCAAACTGATGTCTTTACCCATTAACCTGACTTTGACCTGGGTATCAACCGCCAAGGGCTGGTTAATTTTTAGGGTTTCCCGCACCGGAATGGTGGTACGAATTGGCACATGCGTATCAAAATACACCCGTGGATTTAAGGTTTGGGTCAGCGGAATATCCAGATTTTCCTGAATGGGAATAACCGCATTGACCCGGCCACTGACATCGACATCCAGTGCATCATGAATTTTAACTTCGGCTTGGAGTGCTTCCTGCAAATCAATATTGACCTGCTGGTTTTCGAGCGGAATATAAATCTGAAAATGCCGAAAAATCCATAAGGCAATTGCTACACCTACCATGGCTGCCAGCACCATCAAGATTATGCCGCGGAGCATCAATCTGTTTGGCAACGGTTTATCCTATCTGTCATTTTTGTTTTTCTCGACAGAAATTGTGCCCAAAAACCGTGATACGGTTTGCAATTTTTTGTATAGCGTCTTTGCTTATTATTTTAATGAAAGATAAAAAAAGAACCTCAAATGAGGCTCTTTCTGGTCTGCATTACAAATTAAGCATTTGTTTCAGCAGGAACTTTTGGATAGCTTACGCCGCCCATCTGTTCAGCGATACGCAGTACCTGGCAGCTATAGCCCACTTCGTTGTCGTACCATACATAAGCCGTTAAACGGTTACCTGAAGTGATGGTTGCTTGCGCGTCGAATACACCTGCAGTACGTGAACCGATGAAGTCAGAAGATACCACTTCAGTCGAGTTGGTATAACCGATCTGACCTTGCAGGTTCGAGCTGATTGAGATTTGACGGATGTATTCGTTCACTTCGTCACGCTCAACTTCTTTCTCCAGCGTCAGGTTCAGAATTGCCAGTGATACGTTTGGTGTTGGAACACGTACAGAGTTACCGGTTAACTTGCCTTTCAGCGCTGGAAGTGCTTTCGCCACTGCTTTCGCTGCGCCAGTTTCAGTAATTACCATGT
Organism: Acinetobacter sp. YH12116; assembly: GCF_013418895.1. Lineage (NCBI taxonomy): Bacteria > Pseudomonadati > Pseudomonadota > Gammaproteobacteria > Moraxellales > Moraxellaceae > Acinetobacter > Acinetobacter sp. YH12116. The sequence goes on from NZ_VPBE01000017.1 coordinate 25,057, forward strand.
TCAATGTCGCAGCACGGCCACGACGGTCAGCTTTGTGGTAGTTGTCGATCAGGTTCTGGTCGTTAGTGAACGAGTGAACTGTTTCAACGTGACCGTTAAGCACCTTGTATTTGTCGTCTAACACTTTCAAGGTTGGCGTGATTGCGTTTGTAGTACAGCTTGCTGCAGAGATGATGGCATCTTCATCAAGAATGTCGCCCTGGTTTACACCATAAACAACGTTCTTCATGTCACCTTTACCAGGTGCAGTCAGAATGACACGTGCTGCGCCTGGGCATTGCAGGTGCTGAGCCAGACCGTCAGCATCACGCCATTTACCGGTGTTGTCGATTACCAATGCATTGTTGATACCGTATGCAGTGTAATCTACTTCAGACGGGTTAGAAGCATAGATCACTTTAATGAACTGACCATTCGCAATGATTGCTTCGTTTTCTTCATCAACAGAAATGGTGCCAGAGAATGGACCATGGATCGAGTCACGACGTAATAAAGACGCGCGTTTTTCCAGATCACCATCTGCAGATTTACGCACTACGATGGCTTTTAAGTTCAAGCCACGGCCCAGACCAGACTGACCAATCATTAAACGTGCCAGGATACGACCAATACGACCGAAACCGTAAAGTACAACATCACGGCCTTCTACAGAAGTTGGACGACCTTCAACCGCTTTGACTGCAGCTGCTACAAATGCATCTGCATCGCCGCCTTGCTCTTTAAAGGCAACTGCAAGTTTACCCAGGTCGATTTCAGCAGTACCAATGTTTTCAACTTTTGCTAATGCTTCAAGAATCGGGAAAGTGTGTACAACTGAAAGCTCAACGTCCATCATACGCGTGAAACGGTGTGCTTTTAAAATCTGAATCACTGAACGGTTAACTAAAGAACGTCCAAATACTGAAACAACAATATTTTTCTCACGGTACAGCTTACCGATCAAAGCGATCATTTGTTCCGCGATTTCTTCACGGTTTTTCCAGCGACCTTGGTGCTCTGCGTGTAGGGCGATGATAGTCTCTTTGCTCACAGATACGTCCTCTAATTAATTGTATATCTAGGCATAAAATTCAAAACCCGACAATTGTAATGGAATTGGCAGCAAGATTGAATCAAAAGCTGTCTAAGACCGCTCTATTTTGCTATATATTCAGTATAAATTTGCAAAATAGTTGTAATTATTTTTATGATTTCGCACCTAAATCTTTAAAAAACGCTATTTTTCATATAAAAAAGAGCAAGTTATCTGTTTGTTGCTTTATCAGACAAATTTTACCGACTGATAACAATATTTTTTTGCTATTCCAGCCGGTCCTGATAGTTCTGGACATTTTTTTGCAAGGCCCGCTCCTGCCGTTTCTGTTTCAGTACATGCAGTACACCTTCAATCACCAGCAGCAATACCGCCAGCCAGATTGGAATGTAGGTCAGCCATTCATCGGCTTCAACACGCTCGCCCAGCATCATTGAGGCGAAAGCCAGCAACACCGGTTCCAGATAGCTAAGCAAACCAAAAATCACAAAAGGCAAATAACGGCTGGCCAGAATATAACTGCCCAAACCTAAGGCACTTAAAAAGCCCAGTCCCAGCACAGCCCAGATCAGATGCGAGTAATTCAACAGCAATGCCATGCTGTCGCTATAAACAAAGCCCAGATAAAACGCGACTGGTAAAATCAGGAACAGATCCCACCAGAAACCGCCTAAATTGTCAGTTTTAAACTGACGGCGTAAAAAGAAATACAAAGGATAAGCCAGCGCCACATACACAGTTTCCCAGGCCACACTGCCAATGCGCCAGATTTCATGTCCGACGCCCAGTACGGCTAGCGCCACCGCCAGCATTTGCCAGCTGGACAGTTTTTCCTTATACAGCACACAGCCAACCAGCACCATCACCAGTGGCAACAGGAAATAACCGAGCGACACTTCCAGACCACGGCCGTTAATTGGCCCCCATAAAAACAGCCACAGTTGCGTGGTACATAAGAACGAACTGATCAGCAGCCACAGCAATAAAAGCGGCTGTTGTAGCACCCGCCTGAAAATCTCGGCCACATGCTTTAAATCACCACTCCACCACATAAACAGGGTGATAAAAGGCAAGGTGGACAGCATGCGCCAGGCAAAAGTTTCTTCACTGTCTAAAGGTTGCAGAAACTGGGTATAGAAATACAGCACACCAAAAGTGACGGATGCCAATACAGACAAAGCAACGCCTTTATACATCTTTCACTCCTGATCTTTGCCGAGCGCTGATTATACTCAGTTCATCTCCGGAAAACTCTGTTCGTGCATGAATTATTGACCGAAAAATAAAAAACCATGCCGGAGCATGGTGTATTTTTAGTAGGAGATTGCTTTAACGGGCTGTCTGTTTGGTGTGAATAATATCATCCAGGTTATAGCCTAAAGATTTGGCATATTCGAGATATTCATTGATCACTTCGGGATTGGCCTGCGGGGTACGCGACAACACCCACATATATTTGCGATGTGGCTCACCGACCAGCGCGGTCTGATAATCTTCATCCAGTTTTAGCACCCAGTAATCACCGCGACCAATTGGCATCCAGCGGATAAATTCTGGCAGGAAGCTGACTTTCAGTTTGGTATTAAACGGCGCATTTTGTACAAAGGCTTCACCAATAGAAACGGTTTGTTCGCCATTTTTGGTGATACAGCGATTATCGACCTTGATATTGCCATTTTCATTTAAGGTATAGGTCGCCGTGACATCCCGATCACATTTATTCTGGAAGGACATCGGTTTACGTGCCACCTCATACCAGACCCCTAGGTAACGATCCAATTCCACTTTTTCAACGGTGGGTAGTGGCTCTTTCTGGGCATAAGCCATGGTGGCCAGCCCTAAACCGACCAGCACTACCCCGCCTACGGCAATTTTTGCCAATTTATAACTCGCTTTAGGGAGATTATTCGTTTTCATCAGGTCACCTTATAGCTTCAATATTGTTCTGGAGTTCTCAGCATACTTGGCTAAATTAACGGTAAATTCAGGTATTTACTGTTGTGTTATGTAAGGAGTTTTTTAACAGTTCCCACACTTTTCTTTACTGCAGCATTTGTGCCTTCAAACGAATAATTTCATCACGCAGACGTGCGGCCTGTTCAAACTGCAATTCTTTTGAGGCTTTGAGCATCTCTTTTTCCAGCTTGGCCACATGCTTGGCAAACAGTTTCGGGTCCGACACGATATGCCGTTCATCCGCGGTTAATGCCAAGGTTTGGGCTGCCATCTGCTCATCAATTACGTCTTCTTCCAGCACCTCGCCGGTATCAATTTCTTTAATGACCTGACGCACAGCACTGCGCGGAGTAATACCATGTAGCTGGTTAAATTCAATTTGCTTGGCTCGGCGACGTTCAGTTTCATCAATGGCTTTTTGCATGGAATCGGTTATCCGGTCAGCATATAAAATCGCCTTACCGGCAATGTTCCGCGCAGCACGACCAATAGTCTGAATCAGCGAACGTTCGGAACGCAGGAAGCCTTCCTTGTCGGCATCCAGAATCGCCACCAGCGAGACTTCTGGCATATCCAGACCTTCACGCAGCAGGTTAATCCCCACCAGCACATCATAAATCCCGGTACGCAGCTCATGAATAATCTTGACCCGCTCGACCGTATCAATATCGGAATGCAGATAGGCCACTTTAATGCCGTATTCTTTTAAATAGGAACTTAAATCTTCGGCCATGCGCTTGGTTAAGGTCGTGACCAGAACCCGTTCGTTTTTATCTTTACGCAGGTTAATTTCCGACAGGACATCATCGACCTGGGTCAGCACCGGACGGATTTCAATTTCCGGATCAATCAGACCGGTTGGACGCACCACCTGCTCGACAATCTGCTCGGCTTTTTCCAGTTCATACTGCGCCGGTGTGGCACTGACATAAATGGTGCTTGGAATAATCCGTTCCCATTCTTCAAATTTCATTGGCCGGTTATCCAGCGCGCTTGGTAAACGGAAACCATAATTGACCAGGTTTTCCTTACGCGAACGGTCCCCTTTATACATGGCACCAATTTGCGGCACGGTAACATGCGACTCATCAATAATCAGCAAGGCATCATCCGGCACATAATCAAACAGGGTTGGTGGCGCCTCACCGGCCGGACGACCGGATAAATGACGGGAATAGTTTTCAATGCCGTTGGTATAGCCGAGCTGCTGCATCATTTCCAGATCATAACGGGTACGCTGCTCGATGCGCTGTGCTTCCAGCAGCTTGTCATGTGCACGGAAAAAGCCTAAACGTTCTTTCAGTTCTTCACGAATAGTTTCAATGGCGCGCTGCAAATGGTCTTTGGGCGTCACATAATGGCTTTTCGGGTAGATGGTGACGCGTGGCACTTTGCGGATCATTTTGCCAGTCAGCGGATCAAACCAGCGGATCGAATCGACTTCATCATCAAATAGTTCAATCCGGATGGCATTCTGCTCTGATTCTGCCGGGAAAATATCAATAATTTCACCGCGAATCCGGTAGGTCCCGCGCAAAAATTCCAGTTCATTGCGGCTATATTGCATTTCTACCAGCCGGCGGATGATATCTTCACGTTGAATCCGGTCGCCCTGCACCACATGCAACAACATGCTCATATAGGCATTCGGATCACCCAGACCGTAAATAGCCGATACCGATGCCACAATAATCGAGTCACGACGTTCCAGTAATGCCCGCGTCGCCGACAGTCGCATCTGGTCAATGTGATCATTAATGGCGGCATCTTTTTCAATAAAGGTATCGGAAGATGGCACATAGGCTTCCGGCTGATAGTAGTCATAATAACTGACAAAATATTCAACCGAGTTATGCGGGAAAAAGGCTTTAAATTCGCCGTAGAGCTGGGCCGCCAGAGTCTTGTTATGCGCCATGACAATAGTTGGCCGCTGTAACTGGGCAATCACGTTGGCCATGGTATAGGTCTTACCGGAACCGGTTACCCCCAGCAGCAACTGATCATGCATGCCCTTTTGAATTCCCTGCACCAGCTTTTCAATGGCCTGCGGCTGATCTCCAGCAGGTTGATAATGGGTAACCAATTCAAAAGGTTGATGATCACTCACGGATAGCGTACTCATACAGATCGAAAAAAATAGTCTAACAGATTCAGCCTATTATCTGGCTTCAGATTGTAATTTTTGTACACTTTCTTGTCACCGGCAGCATCGGCAAGGTTCTGTTTTTAGTCCGCAGTGCAACTGAAATAAAGACCTTCACCCGCTGCTGTTTGGCACACTCTCACCAGACATACCCAGATCAAAGCAAAATCTTCATGTGAAACAGAAAAACACCCTCGTCTTGTGCTTTTTCACTTGATTCTGCCCCGCTTCACGGGCAACATGAACACAAGGGATCACATAGATTTAATGACAATGACTTACCGATATCATGATGAAAGTATTATTAAAAGCTTGCCTGAAGATACGATTTTTGTCTTTGGCAGTAATCTGGCGGGTGATCATACCGGCGGTGCAGCGCGCACTGCCCTGCAACACTTTGGCGCCGTGCGCGGCGTAGGTCGTGGCTGGGCCGGACAAAGCTTTGCCATTCCAACCATGAACGAGCATTTGCAGCAAATGCCACTGTCGCAAATTCAGCACTATATAGATGACTTTAAAACCTATACCAAAAATCATCCGAAAATGAAGTATTTTCTGACTTCAATTGGCTGTGGTATTGCCGGTTATAAAGTCGAGGAAATTGCCCCGATGTTTAAAGGCATTTCCCACAATGTGATTTTCCCGGCCTCCTTCCGGCCTTTTGTCGAGAAATCTTTACCGAAACTGAATCAGCATTTTCTGCATACCATTTTTCGTGATCCGGTAATTTTTGCCAGCAATCCGGATGAGCTGATTGAAGTGCTGGCTTTAAATGACAATGAAAAAAGTCTGGCTAAAATTTTGCTGAATACCCAGATGTACCCGACCGACAGCAATGGCCGTGACCGGATTTTTGAAATTGAAGATATTTTATATGGCCTGAAAGACAAGGTCTTTGAATGGCAAAGCAACTCTGAAGGTTCCATGCTGTTTGGCGGGGTGATTCTAGCCTTACTGGAACTGTATAGTATTAATGAACAGGATTTTGCCGAAGTCTGGCATGGTCAACGTGAAATTACCCCACCGCGTCCGGCGCATCGGGCCAAAAAATAATCCCTCTTTTTAATACCAGAGCAGCCGGCCATTGAGCCGGTTGTTCTGTATTTTGGTGATATAAATCACATTTATAAAAATAAACACAATTTTTATCACATAATAAAAACTTGATTATAATTCTATTTTTCATTCACTAGAATAATCGAGCTTCAGACTATGACAATACTGGACACGCCTGTTTTTACCCTTGCGCCGATTGCCCTGTGGCTGGAAGACTTTAGTGAAATTAAAAAGCAGTTTGAGCTGTGGCGTGCACAAGGCATTCAGGATTTACGTGGCTATTTACTGGAAGATCTAAGCCGTGTCATTGAATGTGCCCGTAAAATTAAAATTCTGAGCGTAAACCAGAAAACCCTGGAACTGTATGAAGCCCAAGATCTGCAGCATTTAATTAGCAACCTGGAGCAGATTTTTAAAGGTGAGATGGCCAGCACCCATATTGATGAGCTGATCAGCTTGTGGGAAGGTCAAACCGAATTTTCCAGTCAGGCCGTCAATTACAGCCTGAACGGGAAACGGCTGGATATCCAGTTACGCGGCACCGTGGTGCCCTCGCATGAGCATGACCTGTCTTTGGTGCTGGTCAGTACCGAAAACATCACCCCATATACCGCGGCGCGCCGGCAGGCAGATCAGCAGCGTTTACTGGCTGAATCGCGCTTTGTCTATTCACCCACCTCCTTGTGGGTGGAAGATTTTAGCCGGATTAAAAGCCGGCTCGATCAGCTGCGCCATTTGGGCATAGATGACTTCAATACCTTTTTAGATGTGCATCCGGATTTTATCCAGCAATGTATCCGGGATGTGCTGATTATTGATGTCAATCAGGCCACGCTGGATTTATTTGGCGCCCCGGACAAAAACACCCTGCTGCAAAATATTCATAAAATTTTTGCCGGAGAAATGCAGCATACGTTCAGGGAACAGCTGATCGAGCTCTGGAATGGCAATATTCACCATCAGCGTGAAGCCATCAATTATGCGCTGGATGGCAGCATCCGCCATGTATTGCTGCAATTTACCGTATTTCCCGGCTATGAAAAGGACTGGAGCACAGTTCAGGTGGCCTTGACCGATATTACCGCACGTAAAAAAAGCCGAAAACTATCTGGAATATCTGGGCAAGCATGATGTGCTGACCAAGCTTTTGAATCGCTCGCATTATACTGAAGAAGTGAATCGTTTAGAGCGCAGCAGTCTGCGGCCTGTGTCCAGTATCTATATTGATATGAATGGCTTAAAAGTCGTGAATGATGCCTTTGGCCATGATAGCGGTGATGATCTGCTCAGACGCACCGGTGAACTGCTGAATCAGCTTGTCCAGAATACCCAGTACAGTGCCTGCCGTATTGGCGGTGATGAATTTGTGGTTTTGCTACCAGGTGCCGATGAGATTGCCCTGCACAACTGTCTGGCGGGCTTGCAGGAACTGCTGTTAATTGACAGTCAGTTTCATGGCAATCAGATGCTGAATCTGTCGATTGGGTCTGCGACCACACTGCCGCAGGAAAGCATTGAAGAGATGCTAAAACGCGCCGATCAGGCCATGTACACCCAAAAGCGTGCCTATTATGTCCAGTTTGACCGGCGTGAAACCCAGGATTAAACCCATCAAGTGCCCATAAAAAATGCCACAGAACGTGGCATTTTTCTTAGCGTTTACCCATAGATTTACGGGTCCCACGTGGTGGTGGAAACAGCTTGTCGGCATAACCTTCGTCTTTAGGACGAACCTGATTATGCAAGGCATCCATCTGGGCTTTTTCTTCCGCAGATGGCATTGGGAATGGGAGTTTTACCACAGGTTTTTTTGAAGTAGGCTGCTGCTTACTCATGACGATAACTCAAATCAAATTAGCGCTATTTTAAGGTTTTTTGCAGTCAGAAGCGAGTCTCCGGCTTTTTATTCTCAAAAATGCCTTATTTTGAGGCGCAGAAGCATAAATTTCGTGATTTTTTATTAATTTGTTGAGATTTTAAACGACGAAGTGACTATTTTTGAGCTAAGATAGTGTGCTTTTTATTTTTTAATCCCTATAAGAAGGAATACTGCCGTGGACGTACGTCTCTCTGATCGTGTAAATGCCATCAAACCGTCCCCAACGCTTGCTGTGACAAACAAAGCTGCTGAATTGAAAGCTGCTGGTCATAACGTAATTGGCTTGGGTGCAGGCGAACCGGATTTCGATACACCACAACACATCAAAGATGCAGCAATTGCAGCGATTAACAACGGTTTTACCAAATATACCGCTGTTGACGGTACGCCAGGCCTGAAAAAAGCCATTATTGCGAAACTAAAACGTGACAATAACCTTGACTACCAAGCCAACCAGATTCTGGTGTCTTGCGGTGGTAAACAATCATTCTTTAACTTGGCACTTGCACTGTTAAACAAAGGTGATGAAGTGATCATCCCTGCGCCATTCTGGGTAAGCTATCCAGATATGGTCATCATCGCTGAAGGCGTGCCAGTGATTGTAAAATGTGGCGAAGAACAACGCTTCAAAATCACTCCTGCTCAGTTAGAAGCAGCCATCACAGACAAAACCCGTTTAGTGGTACTGAACAGCCCGTCTAACCCGACAGGTATGATCTACACCAAAGCTGAACTGGAAGCTCTGGCTGAAGTACTGCGTAAATACCCAGAAGTGTATATCGCATCTGACGACATGTACGAACCAATCCGCTGGGATGACGAGTTCTACAACATCGCTACTGTTGCACCAGACCTGTATGACCGCACTATCGTGTTAAACGGTGTGTCTAAAGCCTATGCCATGACTGGCTGGCGTATCGGCTATGCAGCGGGCCCTGCTAAACTGATCGGTGCGATGAAAAAAATCCAGTCTCAGTCAACCTCTAACCCGACGTCTATTTCACAAGTGGCTGCAGAAGCTGCGTTGAACGGCCCACAAGACGTACTTGAGCCAATGGTTGAAGCATTCAAACGCCGTCACGACCTTGTGGTAAATGGCTTGAATGACATCAAAGGTATTTCTTGCCTACCTGCAGATGGCGCATTCTATGCATACGCAAACATCAAACCATTAATTCGTGCAAAAGGCTTAAAATCTTGCACAGAATTCTCTGCATGGTTACTGGAAGAAACGGGCGTGGCCGTGGTTCCAGGTGATGCATTCGGTTTAGGCGGTTTCATGCGTATCTCTTATGCAACGGCTGATGAAGTGCTGGTAGATGCGTTAGCGCGTATCAAGAAAGCGGCGGATTCAATCGAAGGCGTTGATGAAGCGATTGCGTCGATCGAAGCTGAAAAAGCTGCTCAATAATCTCTTCTGAGCAATAAAAAAACCGCGACCTGTTCGCGGTTTTTTTATGGCCTGATTTAACTCTAAACGCTCAATTCAGCGGACCATAGATAACGGTTAGATGGCCTTTTTCAGCGCCTGAATGAGCTGACTGCGTGAGATGTCAGGACGGTCTGTACCCTTATAAATACAGTAATATTTAAAGGCACTATCCAGACTCACCCGCAGTTCTTTTTGTTCAGAAGCCGACCAGACCCGGCAGCGGTTACTGCCCGACAAGGCACTGCCGGCAAGCTGATACAGGTATAAATCCTGGCTGCGCTGTAATGGCGTGCGGATCGCATGATCCGGATGCTCTGAAAGCTGGAAACATGGCTCATTGATCAGCCATTTTTCACTAAACCACAGCTGCAGTAAATCACCCAGATACAGATCGACATGCCCGACTGGCCATACGTTGATATAGGCCGAAGCAACAGGCGTATAATAATCTTCTGGATTGCTGATAAGAGAAAGGTAGTTGTCTTTGTAAAAATTGAGGTTTGCAAAAATTTCAGGGATGCTGAGCGTATTCATTCGCTGTCTCCGATTTAGCCATTTTTGTGCTGGCAAGTTGGTTTAAATCCACACTGTTTAACCATTTGGTCAAACGACTTTCTGGATTTAATCTAACAACAGATTTTTTGCTTTGCAAGATTTTTTCGTGTTTTATTTTATTTTGCACAAATAAAAAGCATATAAACTTTAAATGTAAAAAAGATGACAGTTTTCGCTTGACCCCTGCTGAAATCCCTCTATAATCGCATTCAGATTCTCCCATAGCTCAGTCGGTAGAGCGACGGACTGTTAATCCGCAGGTCCCTGGTTCGAGCCCAGGTGGGAGAGCCAAATTCAAGAAAGCCCAAGCATTTAAGACTTGGGCTTTTTTATTGCCAAAATTTATAGCTTTCAATCTTTTTAATTCCTACAGCGATTCACATCTGAAGGTTATAAAAAAAGAAGATTAGGATCTTCCCGAGCGATCTAATGGCGAGACGTCAATCGCCAGATCAGCAGAGCATCTATCTTCAAAAACAGGTAAATCAGCCCTGATTCCCCTTCTCACAGCCATAAAAAAACGGAACCGAAGTCCCGTTTTCTCTCAAAAAATATTGACTGTTTCAAGCCGCTTGGGCCGGCACACCGCTATGGAAACGGAAAGTATCATCCGGGCTTAAAATCAGATTTTTTTCGACTTCACGAATATGCTGAATCCGGCCCTGAATATCTTCTTCCGGATTTTTTAGCTTGGCAGTTTTGGCAACGTCCAATGCCAGTGCCAGATAATCTTCATAATGACGCGATTCAGATTTCAGCAAATAGCGGTAGTAACGCCCCAGCTCTTCATCAACATGCGGTGCCAAGGCATAAAAACGCTCGCAGGAACGCGCTTCTACAAAGGCACCTATCACCAGTACATCAATTAACGCTTCTGGCTCATAGGTACGGATTTCTTTGCGTAAACCGCCGGCATAACGGCCTGCGCTTAAGCCTTTCCACTCCTGTCCGCGTTTGTTCATGAATTCCAGCACCTGTTCATAGTGCAGCATTTCTTCACGAACCAGTTGCGCCAGCTTGACCTGCAAATCGGTAAAGAAGCTATAGCGGAACATCAGGTTCATGGCCGTGCCCGCGGCTTTTTTCTCGCAGTTGGCATGATCCTGCATCAGGATTTCCAGATTGTTCAGCGCTTCATCCAGCCAGGCTTGCGGGGTTTCACAGCCCAGGAAGCCGATCACCGGCTTCATGAGCTCATCATAATTGATTGTCGACATACAAAAACTTCAGGATTATCGTGCAGCTTTGATCGCTGCTTTCATTTGCTGTACAGCTTGTGCCAGACCCACAAACACGGCATCGGCAATGAGCGAGTGACCAATATTCAGTTCATGAATTTGCGGAATTGCGGCAATCGGCGTCACGTTATCTAAATTCAGGCCATGGCCGGCATTCACCACCAGACCTTTGGCCGCGGCATATTCGGCGCCTTTCACAATACGTTCCAGCTCGGCCTGCTGCGCCTCTGCGGTTTCAGCATCAGCATAGGCACCAGTATGAATTTCAATGGTTGGTGCACCACAAGCAACTGCGGCATCAATCTGGGCAAAGTCAGCATCAATAAACAGGGATACATCACAACCCAGAACAGAGAGAGCCTGCGTTGCCGCTTTTACCGCCGCAAAATTACCGACCACATCCAGTCCACCTTCAGTGGTGACTTCCTGGCGTTTTTCCGGGACAAAGCAAACATGATGCGGTTTGATTTCTTTGGCGAACTCGACCATTTCATCAGTCACCGCCATTTCCAGATTCATGCGGGTTTTCAGCAATGGACGCATACGACGCACATCATCATCCTGAATATGACGACGATCTTCACGCAGATGCAAGGTAATACCCTCTGCACCGGCCTGTTCACAAATCAGTGCGGCATTGACCGGATCTGGGTAAGTGGTGCCACGTGCTTGTCGCAATGTTGCAACATGGTCAATATTTACACCAAGTAATGCAGCCATACTCTTTTCCTAATTACGATTGTGTTTGGGAGTTCTGTATCCACAATTGACGACTTTTTAACGGCCGATCTCCCAGCAGGGAGCTGATCATCTGCCGATATAATTTAGACAGTAATTGTAACTGTTCTGGATTAAAATCCCTACTCTTTTCATGGTCACGCATACTCAAAATCTGCGCGCCATTTAAACTGGAACGGGAAGCCTGCGCCGTTGGCATAAAGCCTTCATTTAATAAAAACTGATACTGCTGCATTGCACCAATCGGCTGCTGGTTGGCATCCACTTCAAAGTCGATGGCATAACCCAGCTCTTGTAGCAATACATGCTCAAACTGGCGCAGAATCTGTCTTAAAAAGCTGTTTGGCTGCGGATGGCTCGACAACTGCTGCAATTGCTGCAAAGTGGTGGCATATTGCAGAAAAGTTTCAGGCATCTCGACTTCGAGCGGACACAGACGCAGCAAAATTTCATTCAGATAAAAACCGGAGAAAAAGGCATCGCCAAAGAAAAATACGGGCTGGTTGATAATTTCCAGTTTGGTAAAATTTTTCAGTTCAGATTTACCCGAGGCCTGCAGGCTAATCGGTTGATATTGTGGTGGCGGGGTTTGTCTTAAAATACCATCAATCCGCCCATATTCCTGGGTAAACAGATGCACAATATGACTACGCTCGCGGTATTTACGATGATGGATCAGGTAGCCATGCAAGACTTCATTACGCATGCGGGCAGGATATCAGCCTAATCATCTTTCTTTTTGCTTTCATCTTCTTCATCCCCATCGGGAATGACTGCACCGACCACAGCGGCCGTGCCTTTGACCACGCCTTTGGTGGTTTTATAGGCCACTTTAACCGGAACTGTAACCACCTTATGAATACAGCCTTGCAGCATGAACATGCAGGCTAAAATCACAGCAATTTTGGTCATTACAGTTCCTCGTTTCATGGCTTAGATATCGCTGTATCCCAAGCTTTTTAATGCACGTTCATCATCTGACCAGCCACCTTTGACTTTCACCCAAAGCGTGAGCATGATTTTCTGTTCGAACATTTTTTCCATATCGACACGGGCATCCATCCCGATTTTTTTCAGCTTAGCACCTTTTTCACCAATCACAATGGCTTTTTGCCCCGGACGGTCTACAAAGATGGTGGCATCAATATAGGTACAAGCCGGTTTCATACGACCGGTTTTTTCATTTAAAGCCGGCTCTTCGGTTTTAAATGATTCAATCTGTACGGTTAAATCGTATGGCAGTTCTTCACCGAGCTGACGCATGATTTTTTCACGAATAATTTCAGAGGCCAGGAAGCGCTCGGAACGGTCGGTAACCTGATCAAATGAATATAGCGGTGGCTGGAATGGCAGATACTGCTCAATGGTGTCACGCAGATGTTCCAGATTGGCACCACGCAGCGCAGATACCGGTACAATTTCTGCGAAGTTCATCAGCTTGGCGCGCTCCTGAATCAGCGGCAGCGCCTGATTTTTATTCTCGAAGGTATCCAGTTTATTGATCACCAGAATGACTGGCATGTCTGCATTTTTCAATTTCTCCAGTACGAGTTCATCGTTCTGGGTCCATTTTTGTGCATCGACGACGAATAATACCAGGTTCACATCACGCAGCGCCGAGTGCGCGGCACGGTTCATCATTTTGTTGATGGCACGCACTTCTTTTTTGTGCATCCCCGGGGTATCGACATAGACCGCCTGAGATTTTTCACGCGAATCAATCCCGACAATTTTATGGCGGGTGGTTTGCGGCTTACGCGAGGTAATAGACAGTTTTTGACCCAACAGGTGGTTCATCAAGGTAGATTTACCCACGTTTGGCCGGCCCACAATGGCCACAAATCCGCTACGGTAATCCGATGGAATTTCCTGACCTTGTGAACTGAAGAATTGATTGATTAAATCGTGGCTGTCGCTTTGCGACTCGTGATCAGCATCGTTGTGATCGGAATGGATTGTCATTGAGACGTTTGCTCCAAGAGTTTTAAAATTTCCGCGGCAACTGCCTGCTCGGCAAAGCGGCGGCTAGAACCTTCACCTTTCATTACCGGTAAAGCATCGACCCGGCATTCCACCTTGAAATGCTGGTTCGGGGCATCACCCTGAATATCTACAACCTCGTAAACTGGGAGAGGTTTTTTACGTGCTTGTAAATACTCTTGTAGGCGTGATTTCGGATCTTTGAGCTGATCGGTTGGCTCAATATGATCCAGATAAGGCACGTACCATTTTAACACAATCGTCTGTAGCAGGTTTAAATCCCCACAGTCGATATAAATCGCACCAATAATCGCCTCGACTGCATCTGCAAGTATAGACTCACGATGATGACCGCCTGATTTCAATTCACCGGTACTGAGAATTAAATTTTGACTGAGTTTTAAATCATTGGCGATTTTACCCAGTGCTTCCTGACGCACCAGTGTTGCGCGCATACGGGTCAGCCGCCCTTCATTTTCCTGCGGATAGGCGGTGTAGAGATAATTGGCAATAATCATCCCTAAAAGTGAATCGCCTAGAAATTCTAGGCGTTCATAGTTGTGTTTGTGACTGACCGAACGATGCGTCAGCGCCAGCTTGAGCAGATCCGGCTGTTTAAACTGGTATCCGATGCGGCTGGCCAAACGCGTTTCATTGAGCTTGGACTGAGCTTTGATCAAAACTTTTCTCGAATTTCATGACAATATCAATATTCAATAAGAACGGTTTTCTTATCTCATAGTCTTTCTTCACCTGTAGACCATCTACATTGGTGACCTGGGCAACATCCGCAAATTTAATATCACGAATGTTGTTCATACTTAAACGCTTATCCATTTCCCCAATGAATTTTTGCGGACTCAGGTTTTTGGGTCCATGAATCAACTGCTCTTTAATCTGGTTATCCAGCATTCGATCATCGAAATACGGTCCCCAAACCGCAACTGCAATTTTTGCCATAAAAGCAAAACCAATAATTGCAACCAGAATTGCAATATACGATGCCCCTTGTTGATGACGCATTTTGTTATTTTCCTAATGGATGATTTTAATCTATGCTGCCGTTTCGGCTAAAAGACGGCAATTTAAAACCAGGCTCTTTGTGCATCCAGATATAGACGGCACGGCCGGTCAGGTTTTCTTCAGGTACAAAACCCCAGAAACGGCTGTCAGCACTCTGATCGCGGTTATCCCCTAACGCGAAGTAATGACCTTCTGGAACTTTGACTTCCCAATATAAACCATTTGTAGAAGCATATTTACCATTTTCGACATAATTAATAAAGGGTGCCTGACGCGCCACGTTTACGCCTTCCAATTCACGCATGGTAAAAGTATGCTTGCCTAAAGTTTCCTGATGGTAAATCGAGTTGGGTGTATCGAGGCTGTCTTTTTCACGGCTAAATTCCAGTGCAACTTTCTGCACCTTTTCGCCGTTAATGGTAAATTGGCCATGATCATAAACAATATGATCACCCGGCAAACCCACAATCCGCTTAATGTAGCTAATGCTTGGTTGTGGCGGATAACGGAACACCGCCACATCACCGCGTTCTGGCGAACCGGTATCAATAATTTTGCTGTTGACGATTGGCAAACGCACGCCATAGTCAAATTTATTTACCAGAATAAAATCCCCGGTCTCCAGGGTTGGCACCATTGAATCTGACGGGATGTTAAACGGCTCATATAAAAACGAACGCAGCACCAGCACAACGGCCAGTACCGGCCAGAAGTCATACGCCCATGTGATAATGAAATTTTCATTGCCCCGCCCTTTGGTCTGTCTTTGCTTGAAGACAAATTTATCCAGCAACCACACAGCAATAAAAAACAGCGTGGCAGGAACGAGGATCAAATTAAAATCAAAATCCATGGGCGTTTATCCTTCTAATCTTATTAGCGTTCGACTTTTAATACAGCTAAGAACGCTTCTTGTGGGATTTCAACGCTACCCACTTGCTTCATACGTTTCTTACCTTCTTTCTGCTTGGCCAGCAGTTTCTTCTTACGCGACACGTCACCGCCATAACATTTGGCCAATACGTTCTTACGCATGGCTTTTACCGTTGAACGGGCAATAATTTGCGCCCCAATGGCCGCCTGAATTGCGACATCAAACATCTGACGCGGAATCAGGTCTTTCATTTTTTCAACCAGCGCAATACCACGGTGACGGGCATCCTGACGGTGACAGATCATTGCCAGCGCATCGACTTTTTCACCGTTAATCAAGACATCGACTTTCACCAGTGATGAACTTTCAAAACGCACGAAGTTGTAATCTAGTGATGCAAAACCACGTGAGCAGGATTTCAATTTATCAAAGAAATCCATCACCACTTCGGCCATTGGAATTTCAAAGGTAATGGATACCTGATTACTCATGAATTTCATATCTTTTTGCACACCACGACGCTCGATACACAAGGTCATGACGTTACCCAAGTATTCTTGCGGCACCAGAATATGACATTCGGCAATCGGTTCACGTAAGTCTTCAACGGTGGAACCGTCTGGCATTTTCGATGGACTGTCAATATATACGGTCTGGCCATTTTTCATTACGGCTTCATAAATAACCGTTGGTGCAGAAGAAATCAGGTCCAGATCGTATTCACGTTCTAAACGTTCCTGAACGATTTCCATGTGCAGCATACCAAGGAAGCCACAGCGGAAACCAAAACCGAGCGCATCTGAACTTTCCGGTTCGAAGAATAGCGCTGAGTCATTGATTTGCAGCTTTTGCAGTGCTTCACGGAACGGTTCAAAATCGCTGGCATCAATCGGGAACAGACCAGCATAGACCTGCGGTTTTACTTTTTTGAAGCCCGGTAACACTTCCACTTCTGGCGTGGTTGCCAAAGTAATGGTATCACCAACTGGTGCACCAAAAATGTCTTTAATGCCGGCAATCACGAAGCCGACTTCGCCCGCTTCCAGAATATCGGTTTCAGTATGTTTCGGATTGAAAATACCCACCGAGGTAATGATGTGCGTTTGACCGGTTGATTTCATCAACATCTTGTCACCTTTACGCACACGTCCCTGCTTCACACGCACCAGAGACACAACGCCCAGATAGTTATCAAACCATGAGTCGACGATTAAAGCTTGCAATGGCGCATCACGATCACCGGTTGGTGCTGGAATGACATCGACCAGACGCTCTAACACACCCGCAATCCCCAGACCAGTTTTGGCTGAACAGGTCGGCGCATCGGTTGCTTCAATACCAATAATATCTTCAATTTCCTGAATCACACGTTCAGGCTCTGCTTGCGGCAGGTCAATCTTGTTCAGAATTGGTAAAACTTCCAGCCCTTGCTCAATCGCGGTATAGCAGTTGGCAACCGATTGTGCTTCTACGCCCTGGGCAGCATCAACCACCAGTAGTGCGCCTTCACACGCTGCCAGTGAACGTGAAACTTCATAAGAAAAGTCAACGTGTCCCGGGGTGTCAATGAAATTTAACTGGTATTCCTGACCATTCGGATGGGTATAGTACAAGGTCACCGAAGTCGCTTTAATGGTAATCCCACGTTCACGCTCAAGTTCCATTGAGTCCAGTACTTGCGCCTGCATTTCGCGATCCTGCAAACCGCCACAGGTCTGAATGAAACGATCCGCAAGGGTCGACTTGCCATGATCGATATGTGCAATGATCGAGAAGTTACGAATGTTTTTAATATCAACAGATTTTTTAGCTTGCGCCATGGGCTACCTTAAAAAATAACGCGCTATGCAAACCAGATTCAGTGCACAGCAAAAGCCGAATAGAAATTGCGAAGGATTATAGCAGATGGATTTTTTAAAGTATCCAAAATAATGCAAAGCTTTTCGGCCCGGCCGGTTTTAGATCATCCGATACAAACCGGCCAGTGACGATGCTTATGCCGGCTGTGGCGGATACTGGTTAAAATCCATCGGATTCAGATCGGCTGGAATAGGCTGATACGCCTGGGAAAAACTTGGCGACATGCGTTTTGGACGGCCGCTGTCTATTTCCACACAGGCCCATTTGGTCTGCGCGACAAACAGCACGCTCTGGTCCTGCGGACGATAAAACACATACTGGCGAAACAGGTACAGCGCATTAATTTCACTGAGCCAGGTTCTTAAAATCAGCTCTTCACCGGCAAATGCAGCCTTGCGATACTGCACATGATGCTCTACCGCCACCATGGCATGTTTCATTTCCAGAAACTGCGCCATGCCCAGGCCTAAGGTTTCAATATGGGCGCTGGCCACATCCTGCATCCACTGCACATAAACCACGTTGTTGACATGGCCCAGACTGTCAATATGCTCGGGTTGAACCTGAAGTTTTAAATCAAAAAATGTACTGCTCATGCTCTGTTACTGTACTGTGGTATCGGGTATCGGGTATCGAGGCCCCTAGTCTACTGAAATTGGCCCCAGATAAATTGAAAAATAAAAAAACCACAGCAGGCTGTGGTTTTTAACTGGCTCAGATCAGGAAATTCGCATACCGACAATGGCACGTTGTCCCTGACGGATTAAGGTCACACGCGCCACGCTGCCCTTTTTCAGCTGCGAAACCGCCTGAACAAAACTGTTGCTGTCGGTGACTGGGCTATTGTTCAGCTGTACGATGACATCACCCGGTAAAATTCGCGACTGCGCTGCAATACTGCCCGGACGGACTTCCTGAATCAGCACACCGCCTTTAATTTCCAGCTGACGCATTTCTGCTGCTGACAGGTTCCGGATTGCGACCCCAAGTACCGGGCCTTTATTCTGGCTTGGCGTAACATTGCTCTTGGCCGGGGTGTCATCCGGTGCGGTGCTTAAAGTGGCCGAGATATTCCGGCGACGGTCATCGCGTAAAACTTCCAGCTGGATGGTCTGTTTAGGTGCAGTACGGTTCAGGTAATTGAGTAATTCACTGGTACGTGAAATTGGGGTACCGTTGTATTTTAAGATTACATCACCGGCACGCAGTCCGGCTTTGGCGGCTGGAGAATCCAGTGCCACCTGGGTAATTAATGACCCTTCCGGTTTATCCAGCCGATATGATTCTGCCAGCGTCCGGTCAATATCCTGCAGGCTCACGCCTAAATAGGAACGGGTGACTTTACCATGCTGTTTTAACTGGTCTGCCACTTCCATGGCGACATCAATCGGAATCGAGAAAGACAGGCCCATATAGCCGCCCGTTCCACTAAAGATGCGCGAGTTGACCCCAACCACTTCACCGCGCTGGTTAAATAGCGGTCCACCCGAGTTACCCGGGTTTAAGGCAACGTCAGTCTGAATAAACGGTACCGAGGTTTCCCCCATCATGTTACGCATTTTGGCACTGACAATACCAGCAGAGGCGGAATAGTCAAAACCAAATGGTGAACCAATTGCCAGCACCGGCTCACCGACTTTCAGGCGATCAACATTACCGGTACGCAGTTCAGGGAAGTTGCTGCCAGATACCTTCAGCAAAGCCACATCGGTCCGTTCATCACTGCCGACCACGGTGGCATCAATTTCACGGCGATCATTCAGAACAATGGTGACTTTGGAGGCATTTTCAATCACATGGTGGTTAGTGAGCAGGTAGCCATCTTTGCTGATAAAGAAGGCACTGCCATAACCGGTTTTTTCCTGTGGCGCCTGACGCTGCGGAATCACCACCCCATCGCCAAAGAAACGGCGTAACAGTTCCGGAACCTGTTGTTGTAACAGCTCTTCCTGGCTTAAACGTTTGACCACATTGACACTGACAACACCGGGGCTGACCTGTTCAACCAGGTTGGAAAAATCTACTGAAGTAGAGGCCTGTGCTTGAACAGATGCCATAGTGAACACAGCTGCATAGAGACCCTTCTGTAAGTAGCGATTATTCATATATAGCATTCACTCAATTTGTTTATAAAAATGTGATGTTCTGTTTTTAACATAACGCTTTTTAAGATTTCGTAATAATATGTTCAATTCCTCAACAGGATACAAGTGCTTGCGCCATTTTTTATAAAATGGAGTTTTATTGCTTTTTCTCATCATTAATAAGCATCTTGACCCTTGCCTTTTGTTTTAAAAAGCGTTGTCATTACCAGACTTTTTTCAAATTAGCTGATGGACATGTCTAATTTACATGCAACTCATCATTTTGATGTGATCATTGTGGGTAGTGGCGGCGCAGGTTTAAGTCTGGCACTGTCATTACCAGCTCATTTTAAAATTGCCGTGCTGGCCAAGTCGGCCCTGACTGATGCCAGCACCTTTTATGCCCAAGGTGGGGTCGCAGCCGTACTGGATGAAACCGACTCTATTCAACAGCATATAGATGATACAATGATTGCAGGCGCGCATTTATGTGAACTGAATGCCGTGCAGCAAACTGTAGAGGGCGGTAAACCTTCGGTCGATTTCCTGCTTGAACATGGCGTTCAATTTACCCTCGATGAACAGGAACAACTGCATTTAACCCGTGAAGGCGGCCACTCCCAGCGCCGGATCATTCACGCGGCAGATGCCACGGGACGTGCCATTTCAACGACACTGGTCCAGCGGGCCAGAGAAAAACAGAATATCCAGATTTTTGAAAACTTTGTTGCCATTGACCTGATTACCACACAGAAACTCGGTCAAACCGGTGACAATCGTGCATTGGGCCTGTATGCCCTGGATGAAAACACCGACCAGATTGATACCTTCCTGGCGCCCTTTACCGCCCTAGCCTGCGGCGGTGCCATGAAAGCCTATCTGTACACCTCTAACCCGGATATTGCCACCGGTGACGGGATTGCCATGGCCTACCGCGCCGGTTGCCGCGTCGCCAATATGGAATTTAACCAGTTCCATCCGACCTGCTTATACCATCCGCAAGCCCGTTCCTTCTTGATTACCGAAGCCATGCGTGGCGAAGGCGCCTATTTACGCCTGCCAGATGGGGAACGCTTTATGCTACGTTTCGATGAGCGTGCCGAACTGGCGCCACGTGATATTGTGGCACGTGCGATTGACTTTGAAATCAAGCGTCTGGGGATTCGTCATGTCTGGCTAGACATCACCCATAAACCGGCCGAATTTGTTAAAGAACACTTCCCGACCCTGTATGCGCGTTTACTGGAACTGGGCATCGACATCACCAAAGACATGATTCCGGTGGTCCCGGCGGCGCATTATACCTGTGGCGGTGTAGTGGTTGATGAACACAGCCAGACCGATATTGCCGGCCTGTATGCCATTGGTGAAACGTCTTATACCGGCCTGCACGGTGCGAATCGTATGGCCAGTAACTCACTTTTAGAATGTTTTGTATATGGCATGAGTGCCGCTGAACACATTCAGGCTGAATTCAAGCCCGATTATCAATCACCAAATGTGCCGGCCTGGGATGATTCTCAAGTGACCCATCCCGATGAAGATGTGGTAATTCTACAAAACTGGGATGAACTGCGCGCCACCATGTGGAACTATGTCGGGATTGTCCGCACCACCAAGCGTTTACAACGTGCCCTGCACCGTATTGAAATGCTGAAACGTGAAATTACCGAGTATTATCAGGACTACAAAGTCAGTAAAAACCTGATTGAACTGCGTAATCTGGTGCTGGTTTCAGAAATGATTGTGCGCTGTGCCATGCAGCGTAAAGAATCGCGTGGCCTGCATTACACCCTGGATTATCCAGAACTGGCAGATGAGCTGCGTAAAACTGTCCTCACGCCGCCAAACTTCCAGGTAGAAACGCCATTGGTGAATGAGGATGTGCCGGCTTAAAACGCTTATGCCATCTTCAGTTCTGAAAGATAAAAAACCGAATCGCAGGATGTGATTCGGTTTTTTATTGGGATCAGCCAAAAATGGTTTCAGCCGGATGGTTCCTCAAGTTGAAGCATATTGCGCTGCACTCGAGGTTGGCTTTAATAATGGCAACTGCTCAGGTTCTAGCACTCCGGACAGCAATTGCGGCAGATAGGTCTGCACATAATTACGTAAAGTCAGTGCCACTTGTGCCGAGAAATGTGGCTGCTGCAATTGTGTCTGTAAATGTGCCAAAGCCTGCGCCTCGGTCAGCTGATGGGTTTGCACGGCATAGACATAGCCCAATAAAGCACCTTGTGCCAAAAACTGATACGGCAACCCAGCCTGGGCATTGCTAGCAATTGAACCTAACACCCGCTCGGACGCACTGAGCTTGCGTAGCGGATCACGCGCCACCCGTGCACATGGGTCTTTATAGGCATGGACACAGGAGTTTGCAAAACTTTGTGCCAGTGCATGCAGGTCGTGTTGCCGGTGTGGTAACACCACCGCCAGTCCCTGCTGAACCTGCTGTAACAACTGCTGCATGAACTGTTCAATCTGCGGGTCGGCCAGAGCCACACCAATGGTTTGATGACCACGCAGGCTGGCATACCAGGCAAGCATGGCATGCACCCCGTTCCAGAGCCGGTTTTTAATCAGCTGGATTTCACTGATGTCTTCGACCAGAATCATCTGCCGCATTTTTTGCAGTAACGGACTGGCATTTTCCACATAAATCGGCATGTCGATTTCTGCATTAAACAGAATAAGATCCATGGTCTGTAGAATATGACTCGGCTGGAAATTACGGCGCAAATCTTCCACATACAGACTGGCCTGACGTTCCTGCTCCGGCTGCAAACGGGTGTTATCCTCAATTTCAACCGGCTCGGCTTCATCTTCTGTCTGCGACTGCTTGAAGATGTTGTATTTAATCCGTAGCTGGCGGTACAGGTTCTGGTCAGTCAGTTTGGATACCATACGGTTGACCACGGTATCGCAGAAATAATGCTGCGCTAAAATGGCTTGTGCGGTCTGCACATCACTTAAGGCCACCAGGGCTTTACGGATATGCTCCAGCAATAACTGCTTGGCACCGACTTTATTTAAAATAATCAGCACGGTTAAAGGCGCAGCCGGCTGGTCCTGATGGGCCAGATAACGTGCATACAGGCCTTGCGCAATCACCTCAGCTTCGCTGCTCAGCGCTTTTTCTGGCAGACATAAGGCAATCAAGCTGGATTCAATATACATTTCCTGCATGTGCTGCAGGTTATCTGCATCAATAATGCTCATGTTTTCAATACGCTCATCATAGGACATTTGTCCATAACGAATGCAATAGGTGCCAAAAGCATTCACCGCAGAGCGATACAGCTGGTTACGGGTAGAGGCATAAATCCGTTTCGGACGGGTATAACCATCCCAATGCGATAACACCTGTGCCAGATAACCGCCGCCAATCGCACCAAAGCCATGGATTCCGACGGTTAGCTGGTTCAAGGTTTGTGGAAAAGCTTCCTGCAGACTAGGCATCCCCAAGGCCGGAATATACAGGTTTAAATCTTCCAGATAATCTTCCATGCTTTCATAGTAGTAATGCGCCTTGGACAGCATCTGTTCATTCGGTGCTTTAATGTCCCGCAGCAGCACGGTAATGCCCTGCGCCTCATAGGCCGAGGTCACACCATTGTCTGAATCTTCAAACATGAAACAGTCACTGGCGGAGAGATTCAACTTTTGCGCAGCGGTCAGGAAAATTTCCGGATGCGGTTTGCCACGTTGGACTTCATCTCCGCACACCAGTACATCAAAAAATTTATAGACATTGGCATTAATTAAATATTCTTCGGCAATGGCACGGCGACTGGACGTCGCCACTGCCATGCGCAGCCCGGATTTACGCAAGCGCTCCAGCACCTGTAGCAAACCGGTTTTAATCGGCACGCCAAACTGACGCACACTTTCCAGTTCCAGCTCATCGGCACGCTGGCGAATTTCGGTATAGGGAATATCTTCACCATATTCAGCCTGTGCCAGCTGTTTGGCACTCCGCGCACTCAAGCCCAGACAACCCATTAAATAGTCATCGCTGAACTCGACTCCAATCAATTCCCGAGATGCCTGTTTCAAGGTTTGAAACCGTAAACGCTCAGTATCAAACATTGTGCCATCCATATCGAAAATTGCGCCCTGGATCATTTTATTTTTAAATTTAAGCATTTTCCCCCTCATTTGATCATTTTTCAACAGGCCTAGAGCCTAGAGCAATTTTTGAGGGAACAACACCTTAGACAAAGAATGAAATATTTAAGGTTAAAAATTAACCAATTGATTGGAGTAAGATTTAAGATATGTAACATTGAGTAATTAATAAGTAACATCATGTAAATCAATAAAGCGATTTTGCTGAAATATAAGGATAAGTTTTAAATAATTCGGAGGGTGCTTTTCGGCGAATTAAATAGGCTTCAAAAAATAAAAAGCTGGAAGCATCAGATTGGCGAAGAAACTGAAGCAAGCAAAATTAAGACGAGTAAGAAAAGGATAAAATCAAGCGAGCCAGATCAAAAGAACAAGTGACCTGAGAATCAAGCCACTTGGGGTGGAATTGAATAGGTTCCGGTCACATGCGCCACCGGTTCCTCCTGCCCGACTGAATAAATCCAGACTTCACCCACGGCCAGACTTTTACCCAGTTTCATGAGCCGGCATTCCGCCCGCAGGTTTTTTCCACCAGCGGGTTTGCGTAAAAAATTGATATTCAGGTTGGTGGTAACCGCCAACCCGACAATCCCAATCTGGCCCAGAATCGCCACATATAAAGCCAGATCTGCAGCCGTCATCATGGTCGGACCAGAGATCGTGCCGCCCGGACGTAATTCACTTTCCCCAACCCGATAGGTCAAGCTGGCGCCCATGGGCGTGACCGCATCAATCTCGCATTTTTCCAGACTCTGGGGAAATTCTTGTTGTAAAAATTCAATAATTTCAGCACGGTTACTTTTCATTGTGATCAAAAAATCCTCTATCATCACGCTACTATAGAAGATTTTTAGTCTTGACCCAAATTTAAGCAGCAACTGTCTGTAAATATTTGAGCGCCTCGGCAAAGACCAGATCCGGACTTTGGGTGGCATCTAAACGTTTAATCCGTTCTGGTTCTGCCTGCCACAACTCCTGATAACCAGCACGCACCTTTTCAAAAAAGGTGACTTTTTCCTGTTCAAAACGGTCCAGCGCACCACGTTCACGCGCACGGGACATGCCCAGTTCAATCGGTGCATCCAGCCAGAAAGTCAGAGCCGGCATGTGCGAAACAAAATTCTGGTTCAGCAATTGCAACTTTTCCCGGCTTAGGCCACGCCCAGCACACTGATAGGCAAAGCTGGCATCAGTAAAGCGGTCACAGAGTACCGTTTTGCCAGCTGCCAGTGCAGGCAGAATCACCTGCGCCAGATGCTGGGCGCGCGCTGCGTACATCAGCAGTAATTCAGTATCATTACACATCTGCTCGTCATGATTGACTGAAAGCAGCAGACTGCGAATCTGCTCGGCCATCGGAGTGCCACCCGGTTCACGGGTTAGCACTACTTCACTGCCTTGAGCCTGCAAATGTTCATAAATACGACGGATGAGCGTGGTTTTACCTACCCCTTCGGTGCCTTCAAAGCTAATAAACATGCTCACTCCTTGTTCTTCGCACGAATGACCGCCAGATATTCCTGAACTGCGCGGTTATGATCTTGCAGATTGGTACTGAATTTATGTCCGCCATCACCGGTGGCGACAAAATAAAGATTGTCGGAATCATCCGGATGCATTGCTGCTTCAATCGCGCGCTTGCTTGGCAGTGCAATTGGTGTTGGCGGCAAACCATAGATGGTATAGGTATTGTAAGGCGTTGGGGTGCGTAAATCCTTACGGGTAATATTGCCCTGATATTTGTCGCCCATTCCATAAATGACGGTTGGGTCAGTTTGTAAACGCATGCCTATCTTTAAACGGCGCACAAATACGCCAGAGACCTGACGCAGTTCGCTATCGACATGGGTTTCTTTTTCAATAATCGACGCCATCACCAGCGCTTCATATTTATTCTTGTACGGTAAATCTGGTGCACGGTTGGCCCAGGCTTCATCCAGTGCTTTCATCTGACGCTGATATAAATCGGTCAGAATTTTACGATCCGATTCGCCCTTGGCAAAGAAATAGGTATCTGGCGCAAACAGGCCTTCCGGATGCTCAAACGGAATATTCAGTGCTTTTAATAATTGATCGGTCGGAAGATGGCTGACTTCTTTAGTCACCAGTTCATCCTTTTGCAGACGCTGTACCAGCTGTTTAAAAGTAGTGCCTTCAATGACCAGAATCCGGTTCATCTGCGCATTTTCCGCATTGGAGATCATTTCCATGACTTCACGGATGCTCATGCCCTGCTGGATTTCATAAACCCCGGCTTTCATCGAATCATGAATCATGATTTTCTGATACAGCTTCAGAATAATCGGAAAACTGACCTGATCATTTTTTCCCAGACGATCAATAAAACCGGAATAGGTATCGCCATCGCCAATGGCCAGTAATTCTTTCTGGCCTTTTACCGGATAGTCTTTAAACAGGCTGGACCAGAGGATGACTACGACAATGAGGAGTACGCCCAATAACAGGGTTAAAATACCTTTAATCGGTAATGGGGAACGAGGCTTGTTTTTCTTTTTCGTTTTAGAGCGGGATGAAGACATATTAATGCATCTGATTCAATTGAAGACGATTAAACAGTTCAATACAGGCTTGAACATCTAAAAGGCGTGCATCGAGCTGGATCACGATTTTCATCGGACTGAGCGCATTACAGAAAAACAGACTCTGGAACTGCGCAATTTCTTCCATATCGACATAACGCTGGCGACAGGAAATGCCGTGCTGCTGCATACGGGCCAGAATTTCAGCCCGCATCACGCCGTGGACGCCATTATAACGAAGTTCCGGCGTAATCCATTCATTGTTTATAAGAATGAAACAATTACTGCTCACCCCTTCAACAACCGAGCCTTGCACATCAGTCACCAAGGCTTCCGGCCAACCCTGCGCATCGGCTTCTTTTTTCAGTATCACTTGTTCTAAACGGTTCAGGCTTTTAATACCGACCAGATGTGGCATACTCAGCCCCATCGCTTGTTTCAACACACCACTGGCGATTTTTTCATAGTGAAAATCATCCACTGCTTTGGGATAAAAGAAGACCCAGACATCAGCCTCTTGTGCGGGCAGGCTATAACCGCGCTGTCCATCTCCCCGACTAATGATAATTTTTAAGGTGCCGTTAACCTGCGGATAGCGCTGCTGCAGCTGTTGAATCGACTGCTGGATAAACGCCAGATTGGCATTTAAATACAAACGCTCACAGCCGCGTTGTAGCCGCAGCAAATGTAAGGCCTCCAGTTCAATCTGGCCATTGCGGATGCGCGCGGTACTAAAGCAGCCATCGCCATAATGAAAGGCACGGTCCAGCACTGAAACGGCCGATATTTCCTCAGCATTCTTAAAACATTGCATACAACAAGTATCCATTTGAGCTGGCTTTAGTGTAAGAATGGAAGATCTATTTATATTTCTTTTTTATTCATATAAAATTCATTTTTTATTATTTTTTTAGGAATAAGACTAGCGCTATTCTTGCCTCATGTTACAAAACAGCGAAAAATTTGAGGTTAGTCATGAGTTTTACAAAATTAAAAATTGGGGTACTGGCCGCATTAATTTCGGCATCCTCCTTTGGTGTTGCTGCAAAAGATTTTCTGAACGTGTCGTATGACCCGACCCGTGAATTATATGATGATGTGAATAAACAGTTTGGCAAATACTGGGAAAGCCGGACCGGACAAAAAATTAATTTTAAACAGTCGCATGGCGGTTCAGGCAAGCAGGCCCGTGCCGTAATTGATGGCCTGAGTGCCGATGTGGTGACGCTGGCTCTGGCCGCCGATATTGATGTAATTGCGGAAAAAGCCAAACTGTTTCCGGCAGACTGGCAAAAGAAATTACCACATAACTCGACACCTTATACCTCGACCATTGTATTTTTAGTGCGTAAAGGCAACCCGAAAGGCATTCAGGACTGGGGCGATCTGGTCAAGCCGGGTGTGGGCATTATTACCCCGAACCCGAAAACCTCAGGCGGTGCACGCTGGAACTATCTGGCCGCCTGGGCTTGGGCTAAACATCAGCCGGGTGGCAATGATCAAACCGCACAGGAATTTGTACGTAAAATTTATAAAAACACCAAAGTCCTTGATTCGGGCGCCCGCGGTTCAACCACCACCTTTGCCGAGCGTGGCATTGGCGATGTGCTGCTGGCCTGGGAAAATGAAGCGCATCTCGCCATTCGTGAGCAACCAGGTAAATTTGAAATTATTACCCCAAGCCTATCGGTATTGGCAGAACCGCCGGTGGCCATTGTTGAGAAAAATGCCGAAAAACACGGCAACAAATATTTGGCCCAAGGCTATTTAAACTTTCTGTATTCCCCACTCGGACAAGATTTAGCCGGCAAACATTATTATCGTCCTCGTAGCGAAGCAGCATTAAAGAAATACAGCCAGGTGTTTAAACCATTAAAGCTGGTCACGGTGGATCAGGAATTTGGGGGTTGGGCCAAAGTCCAGTCTGCACATTTTGAAAATGGCGGCATTTTCGACCAGATCGTAAAAGCCAATAGCGCGAAATAATTCAGCTATAGCATCAGCAACTGTAGGGTAAGCAAAGGAGCATCGACATGATTCATACCGTAATTGTTCCGGGCGTGGGTGGCAGTGAATATGGCCACTGGCAATCCTGGTTACAACGACAACTCATGTCCTGCTCCCGCGTCGAGCAGCAGGACTGGAATGCCCCGGTACTCAAAACTTGGGTAGAACAGTTCCGAAGCACCGTGGCGGCTATTGATGCACCGCTGCAAATTGTGGCGCATAGCTTTGGCTGCCTGACTACCGTAGCCGCTCTGGCGCAATACCCGGCGCTGCAACGCAAGGTCAAGAATCTGGTACTGGTGGCGCCGGCCAACCCGGGCCGTTTTGGTGAAGCCGGTTTTGCCCGTGACAGCCAGCATGACTATCAGGATTATTTTCATCAGCTGCAAGTGCAGGTTCCGGCCAGCATGCTAATCAGTGAAAATGATCCCTGGTTAAATGCCGAACATGCACTGGAACTGGCGCAGTCCTGGCAATTAGAGCCAGTGAGCTTGGGCCATGTCGGGCATATTAATGTCGCCTCTGGTTTTGGTCCTTTTCCTGAACTCTGGAACTACCTGATTTCAGAAAAGGCTATGCAGCAT
Organism: Acinetobacter sp. YH12116; assembly: GCF_013418895.1. Classification (NCBI taxonomy): domain Bacteria; kingdom Pseudomonadati; phylum Pseudomonadota; class Gammaproteobacteria; order Moraxellales; family Moraxellaceae; genus Acinetobacter; species Acinetobacter sp. YH12116. The sequence continues at coordinate 54,167 of NZ_VPBE01000017.1, forward strand.
ATCAGTATTACTGATGACAGCAAGTATTTATTTAAATTTGCAATTTAACCCTCGCAAATTATGCTTGTGCCGAAATTTATTTATTTTTCGCTGGCTGATTTCAGCCCGCATTCTCTCTTTGAGGAGTAATCATGTCGCAGCGGTCCCGAGTGCTGCCAGGATTTGGTCTTTCTCTAGGCTTTACCCTAGCGTATTTATCATTAATCGTTCTGATTCCTTTGTCTGCCGTATTTTTAAAATCGCTAGACATTGGCTGGGAAGGTTTATGGGAAATTTTAAGTTCTGAACGTATCTTAAAATCTTTGCAGTTAAGTTTTAGTGCTGCGCTGATCGCAGCACTGGTGAACGTCGTTTTTGGTTTATTGCTGGCCTGGTGTCTGGTGCGTTACCGCTTCCCGGGCAAACGCCTGATTGATGCGCTGGTCGATTTACCTTTTGCCTTACCAACCGCCGTGGCCGGTATTGCCCTGACCTCTTTATATGCACCGACCGGCTGGATTGGTCAGTATCTGGAACCTTTAGGCATTCAGGTGGCCTATACCCCAATCGGGATTACCTTGGCCCTGATCTTCATTGGTATTCCATTTGTGGTGCGTACCGTACAACCGGTACTCAGCGATTTGGAAACCGAGCTGGAAGAAGCGGCATCTGCTCTGGGCGCAAATCGTCTGCAGATTGTTACCAAAGTGATTTTCCCGATTTTACTGCCGGCATTAATTACTGGTTTTGCCCTGGCCTTTGCCCGTGGCGTGGGTGAATATGGTTCGGTAATCTTCATTGCCGGGAACCAGCCTTTTGAAACTGAAATTGCCCCGCTGATGATTATCTCCCGTTTAGAAGAATATGATTATGCCGGTGCAACCACTATTGCGGTGGTGATGCTGCTGATTTCATTCGTGATGCTGTTCCTGATTAACTTGTTACAAGCATGGGCCAGCCGTCGTACAGGGAGAACAGCCCGATGAGTTTAAATACCAACAGCAATGCTTTGGCCGACAAGCTGCAATCGCGTGATGCCACCCGTGAACCGACCTGGGTTCGCTACACCTTACTGGCCATTGCCCTGATTTTCTTCCTGAGCTGCCTGATTCTGCCATTAATTCTGGTGTTCGTTGAAGCCTTTAAACAAGGTGTGGGCGTGTATACCCAGGCGCTTGTACATCCAGATACCTTATCTGCAGTCAAACTGACCTTACTCACCGCGGCTATTGCCGTTCCACTCAATGTGGTGTTTGGGGTAGCCGCAGCCTGGTCAGTGGCCAAGTTTAACTTCCCGGGTAAATCGATTCTGACCACCATCATTGATTTGCCGTTCTCGGTCTCTCCGGTGATTGCCGGGATGATGCTGGTACTGATTTTTGGTACTCAGGGCTGGATGGGCAACTGGTTAATGGACAACGACATCAAGATTTTGTATGCCGTGCCAGCGATTGTCATTGCCACCATCTTTATTACCGTACCGTTTGTGGCACGTGAACTGATTCCACTCATGGAAGCGCAAGGCACCGAAGAAGAAGAAGCGGCCATTGTACTGGGTGCATCTGGCTGGCAGACCTTCTGGAAAGTCACCTTGCCGAATATTAAATGGGGCCTGATTTACGGTGTCATTCTGTGTAATGCCCGGGCGATGGGTGAATTTGGTGCGGTCTCAGTCGTGTCTGGACACATTCGCGGTGAAACCAATACTTTGCCCTTACACGTTGAGATTCTCTATAACGAATATACCTTCAGTGCTGCGTTTGCGGTGTCATCCCTGCTGGCCCTGCTGGCGATTGTGACCTTGATCCTGAAAACCTGGGTCGAAATCCGTCAGGAAAAGCAGGACAAACGTAATGAAGATTCAACAGTTTCTTAAGGAATGACCTCATGAGTATTCAAGTTAAAAATATTGAAAAACACTTTGGTGCATTCCATGCACTGAACAATATCTCCCTCGATTTTCCAGATGGCCAGCTGGTGGCTCTCCTAGGTCCATCGGGCTGTGGTAAAACCACCCTGCTGCGGATTATTGCCGGTTTGGAATCTGCCGATGGCGGTCAGGTGATTCTGGAAGGTCAGGATGCCACCGATGTTCACGTGCGTGAACGTCAGGTCGGTTTCGTCTTCCAGCATTATGCGCTGTTCCGTCACATGACTGTTTTTGACAACATTGCCTTTGGTTTACGTGTGCGTCCGCGTGCCACCCGTCCATCGGAAGCTGAAATAAAAAAACGCGTGACCCGTTTGCTTGATCTGGTGCAACTCGGCTTTCTGGCCGACCGTTATCCGGCACAATTGTCTGGCGGTCAGCGTCAGCGTATTGCCCTGGCGCGTGCCTTAGCCGTTGAACCACGTGTTTTGCTGTTGGATGAACCGTTTGGTGCGCTGGATGCCAAAGTGCGTAAAGAACTGCGCCGCTGGTTACGTACCTTGCATGATGAATTGCACATCACCTCTATTTTTGTTACCCATGATCAGGAAGAAGCCTTAGAAGTGGCGGACCAGATCGTGGTGATGAACAAAGGCAACATCGAGCAGATTGGTTCACCACGCGAAGTCTACGAAAAACCGGCGACGCCGTTTGTGTTTGACTTCCTGGGTCAGGCCAACCGTTTTGAAGGTCAGAACAGCAATGGCCTGATTCAGCTGGGTGAAGACCGTATTCAGCTGGCCAGCGCACAACAGGGGCCTCAGGGCGAGATCATTGCCTTTGCCCGCCCGGATGAGCTGACCATTCATGCCCAGCCACAGGACAATGCCATTCAGGCCACCTTCTTACGTGAAGTCTGGATTGCCGGTAAAGTGCTGGCAGAACTGAACGACCGTCAAGGGAACTTAATTGAAATTTCCCTCACCCCAGAAGAAGCACGCTTGCATCAGTTCCGTCCAAACCAGACCGTCTGGCTGACAGCAAGTCAATTACATTTATTTGAAAATCAAGTCGCTTAACCGCGCACCGATGGGGCATTTCAAGCCCCATCCTTTTTTGAGGGAAAAAAGGACATGAACTTCCAACAGCTCAGAATTATTCGAGAAACTGTGCGCCAGAACTTCAATTTAACCGAAGCCTCTGCGGCGCTGTACACCTCCCAGTCCGGGGTGAGCAAGCATATTAAAGACCTGGAAGATGAACTGGGTGTGCAACTGTTTATCCGTAAAGGCAAACGCCTGCTCGGTTTGACTGAACCTGGTCAGGCCCTACTCGGTATTGTTGAGCGCATGTTGGTGGATGCCGATAATATTAAACGTCTGGCCGATGATTTTAATAAAGTGGATGAAGGCACCCTAACCATTGCCACCACCCACACTCAGGCACGTTATGTACTCCCGCCGATTGTGAACCAGTTTAAAAAAGAATTTCCCAAGGTGCATCTGATTCTGCAACAGGCCAGTCCGGTTGAAATTACCGAGATGCTGCTACAAGGCGAAGCCGATATTGGTATTGCAACAGAATCCTTAACCACAGAAAGCAATCTGGCCAGTGTGCCTTACTATACTTGGCAGCACAGTATTATTACCCCGCAAAACCATCCGCTGGCCCATAAAGCCGAGATCAGCATTCAGGATTTGGCGGAATATCCGATTATTACCTATCATGGTGGTTTTACTGGCCGTTCTAAAATTGACAAAGCTTTTGAAGATGCCGGTATTGATGTTGATATCGTGATGTCTGCCCTAGATGCCGATGTCATTAAAACCTATGTCGAATTAGGCATGGGCGTCGGTGTAGTCAACAATGTAGCCTATGACCAGGAACGTGATTATCGTTTAAAGCAGATAGAAACCGATATTTTTGGCCTGAATACCACCTGGCTGGCGGTGCGTAAAGGACATTTACTACGTGGTTATGGCTATGAGTTTATTTCCCTGTGCTCACCTGAAGCCGACATTAAAGCCCTGAAAAAAGTCGCGTATCCGGAAGACTAACCCCAACAAAAAATGGAAATGGAGAGGATGGCATCAGCATCCTCTTTTTTTATATCTCTCAAGTTGATCCACTAATCAGACTAGTCCAATCCACACTTCTTAAATTTTATGCTAACGCTCATTTTGCACTACATTACAGCACCCCTAAAAAATGGGATAAAGATCACTTAAAATTGTTTATTTTTTCATCAAATTCAGTTTTAATAGCTAGATAATTTTTTAATATCAATACTTTATAAATTTATAATTTAACCAAAAATTAAAGGACGGCCAATGAAGGTCTATTTTTTCTGGGTGTCGATGAGCCTGCTTTTACCGGTTCAAGCTGTTTCTGCAGCAGCGCTGGAGCAGTCCGGACAATCCATGCATATTTTTTTCCAGCCCGATCATTATGCCGAAATCTCCCTGGTGCATTTAGAGGCCGATGTTGCAGGACAAGTCGAAAATCAGGCTGCACTGGCCGAGTTAGGAATTTATGACTATTCCACCGGCAACCTGGCACCCGATCAGCATTTTGTGCTCGGTGGTTTTAAACTGCAGCTGAATCCAGAGTTTTCCTTTGCCCTGCTTTATGATCAGCCCTTTGGTGTTAAGGTCAACTATAACTACAACCCGGATTTTTATGGTCAACCATTAGACGTCGAAGCTGCCGACATTCGCTTTAAAACAGAAAATATTAGCGCGCTTGTCGGGTATCATCCGGATACGCACTGGACTTTTTATGCAGGACTCAGTCATCAGTCTTTTCAGGGGAATCTAGAGCTTTGGGGACAAAATTATTATATTTTTCATGGCTATCAGGCCCATTTTCCTAAAGATGATGCCTGGGGTTGGCTGGCCGGGGTACGCTACCAGATTCCTGAATATGCCATGAGTGCGGCGTTCACTTATCGTTCGGCCATTCATCATCAGCTAGCGGTACAGGAACAGTCTCCACAAGGCCAATTGCAGATTGTGGCGGACCAGAATACCGCGGTTCGCACACCCGAATCACTGAATCTGGATTTACACACCGGCATCAGTGCCAATAACCTGCTCTATGCAGGTATACGCTGGGTTAACTGGAAAGATTTTTATATACAACCGACTCAATTTGGCGCCGTGATTGATGCTTACGCAACATTCGTTCCTGAAATTAAAGACTTTAAATTAATTCATTATCAGAAAGATCAATGGTCGGCCAAACTGGGCGGGTTACATCGCTGGAATGCACGCTGGATCAGTCAGTTAGAACTGGGCTGGGACTCCGGGATTGGTAATCCGGCCTCGACCCTAAATCCGGCAGATGGGCACTATAGCCTCGGCGCAGGCCAGCTCTTTTATTTTCAACCTGACAGTTTTATTGCTGCAGGGGTCTATTATTTAAAGTTTAAACAACCACATATTCAACCCAGTGATTTTGCCGGTACTCAAATTTCCAGTCTAGCCTCGCTCAATCGGGACAATCATGCCTGGGTATATGGACTAAGATTTGGCCATCATTTCTAAAGGCATAAAAAAAACGAGCCGAAGCTCGTTTTTTGGTTTAGCTCAAGCTAATAGATATTACCAATGATAACTTACACCTAGTTTCGCAACTGGCATCCATTCGTATTTGTCATCATTACGGATTTTTTGTGCTTCGGCACGTACAGATTCTGCAATTGGTTCTCCACCAACAAGGTTACCATACTCCTCTAACTCAACTGTCGGATTTCCAGTGTAGTAAGCACCAACTTCACCAAATACGCCCCAATTATTGTTAATCTTTGGAGCAAAACCTAAACCTAGATATGGCGCAATGTCATTTTCATAAGCGAGTTTGCCCTTTACACCACCCTCACCAATATAAGCAACATCATTTACATGAATAGTTCCTTGAGCATTTTTATTTCGCTTATCTAAGCCGTATTCATTGTCAATATAACCAACACCAGCAGCTACATAAACACCTTGTGCCCACTTACTTGGACTTGCACCCCAAGGACGGATCTCAGCATTTAAATAGGTCAAGTTATTGTCCATATCCATATCGTACTTAGTACCATTAATAGATAAGTCATCCGACCAAGAAATGTCACCACCGTTGTAACCCAGCGCTAAACCCACATATGGGTTAGCTGTCCACAATAAAGCGCCGCCATAACCTGTTGTACCGACTTCAGCACGGACACCTGTTGGAATGAGTTGGTTACGATCAAAGGCATAACTATCATGTATTACTGCTGTATCTGCCATTGCTGAACCTGCTGCTGTAGCAAGCACTGAAATGGCTAAAATTTTATGTAAAGATTTCATCGTAATATGCTCCTCAAAATAAAAACTTATTTTTCATGTTTCGTACTATTGTTGATAAGCTTAAATATAAAGAAGTTCCCGCACAGTTTTTATGCACATTTTGCTCATTTTTTGTTATTTTTTGATACAAATCTATGTTTCTTTTTGAAAGATAACTCTTTTTTGAGGTGAAAGTTTAAGCAGATGTTTCTTCTATTGAGCGAAAACATTTTTCTTTATTATTAATTTCGATCTTAGCGCCAATTTTCATCTAACCCGTGTTCAATTTAGTGTAAAATCTTGAAAATTTTTTTGGAAGGAAGATCATGTCTCAGCTTTCAACGATTATTGAACAAGCGTTTGAAGATCGTGCTAATTTCACCGCGGCAGACTGCCCGGCTGAAATCCGTCAGGCAGTAGAGGAAGCTATTGCTGGCTTAGATAACGGTACACTGCGTGTAGCGGAAAAAATTGACGGTGAATGGGTTGTACACCAATGGTTGAAAAAAGCCGTTTTGTTATCTTTTAAACTAAACGACAATAAACCAATTGAGTCATGTGATCTTCGTTTCTATGACAAAGTCGATACCAAATTCAAAGGCTGGACTGAAGAACAGTTTAAAGCGGCTGGCGTACGTGTAGTACCCCCTGCAGTTGCACGTAAAGGTTCGTTCCAGGCGAAAAATGTGGTGCTGATGCCATCTTATGTCAACATTGGTGCATATGTAGATGAAGGCACTATGGTAGACACTTGGGCCACTGTCGGTTCATGTGCACAAATTGGTAAAAATGTACACTTGTCTGGTGGTGTCGGTATTGGTGGTGTACTTGAGCCACTACAAGCCAATCCAACCATTATTGAAGATAACTGCTTCATCGGCGCACGTTCTGAAATCGTGGAAGGCGTGATTGTTGAAGAAGGTTCTGTGATTTCAATGGGCGTTTACATTGGTCAATCTACCAAGATTTATGACCGTGAAACTGGCGAAATCCACTACGGCCGTGTTCCTGCCGGTTCTGTAGTTGTTTCTGGTAGCCTGCCATCTAAATGTGGCACATACAACTTATATGCTGCCATTATCGTGAAAAAAGTTGACGCGCAAACACGTGCGAAAACCAGCCTGAACGATTTATTACGCGAAGACTAATTTTTCTTTAGTTTAAGCGGAGCTATCGCTCCTCATCTCTACGGTTAGCAATGATCGTAGAGATTTTTGTTTTTCTACCCGGTGGTTAATTTGTTATGAGTACGCTTCGATCTTCCGCTATTCCTGTTTCTGATCCGTCTGCGGGTTTACGCATTACGGAGATCTTCTATTCATTACAAGGCGAAGCCAATACCTCAGGGCTGCCAACTGTATTTATCCGTTTAACCGGTTGTCCGCTGCGCTGTACTTATTGCGATACTACCTATTCTTTTGAAGGTGGCGAGCGTCAGTCGCTTGAAGCAATTATTCAGACCACGCTGGACTTTAACACACCGTATGTCTGCGTGACGGGCGGTGAACCGCTGGCACAGCCGAATGCCCTGCCTCTAATGCAGCGATTAGCAGATTTAGGCTGTGAAGTGTCTCTGGAAACCAGCGGTGCTTTAGATGTATCTAAGGTAGACCCGCGTGTTTCCAAAGTTTTAGATTTAAAAACCCCAACCTCTGGGGAAGTTGCACGAAATTTGCTTTCGAATCTGGACTATTTGACTGCGCACGATCAAATCAAGTTTGTGATTTGTAACCGTGAAGATTATGAATGGTCAAAGCAGCAAGTAGAGTTATATCAACTGCATAAAAAAGTCAGTACCGTCTGGTTTTCCCCTGCCTTTGAAGTTGAAAATGGTGCCGCACGCATGCCACAACTGGCCCGTGATTTGGCCCAATGGATTTTAGAAGACCATCTCCCTGTTCGTTTTCAGCTACAGTTACACAAACTGCTGTGGAATGACGAAACTGGTCGTTAATCAGGCTGCTGTATAATTGCTCTGTTTGCAAAATTAAGCTGCGAAACGCAAGGCTTTATACACAGCTCAAATTGCTTTTTATTATTTTGGAGATTCTGATGCGCCCTCGTGCCATTGTATTGTTATCTGGTGGTTTAGACTCAACAACCTGTTTAGCGTGGGCGCAAGCGCGTTATGAATGTATCGCCCTGAGTTTTCGTTATGGCCAGCGTTCAACCACTGAACTGGACGCTGCCAAAGCCTTAACCCAGCGTGCAGGTGTAGAACATCGTGTCATTAATATTGATTTAGGTAACTTAGGTGGCTCTGCCCTGACCGATCATAATATTGAGGTACCCGAGCAGGAACAGGATGGTATTCCGGTGACTTATGTGCCAGCACGTAACACCATCTTCCTGTCTTATGCACTGGCAGCAGCGGAAGTATTTGATGCAGAAGCCATTGTTATTGGTATTAACGCGGTGGATTATTCGGGTTATCCGGACTGTCGTCCTGAGTTTATTGAGGCTTTTGCCAATATGGCGCGTCTGGCCACCAAAGTGGGCGTAGAAGGAAAACCACTCAAATTTGAAACACCTTTGTTACATTTATCCAAAGCAAATATCATTCGCTTAGGTCTTGATCATGGCGTAGACTATAGTCAAACGGTGTCTTGCTACCAGGCAGATGACCAAGGACGTGCTTGTGGAAAATGCGATAGCTGTCGTTTACGTAAACAGGGTTTCCTAGACGCAGGTGTGGCTGATCCGACACGTTATATACCGTAATGACAAGGTAGAATCTATGAAGAATTTAAAATCAAACATTATCCTTTCTGCGATTGTGTCTACTGTAGCCGTATTTGCAACATCTGCTCAGGCCAACACAGACAAATTGCAACAGGCATATAAAAGCACCAATGTAAAATCGGCGCTGATTAATGTTTGTAAAGAAGAAACTGCAAAAGGTAAAAAGTTAAGCGCTGCTGAAGTCAGCAAATACTGTACCTGTGCAGTTGAAGCCGATGGCAAGCTGACCAATGCACAAAAATGGGAAATCCAAAGTACCATTAACCAGAAGAAAAGCCCAAGTACCCTTGCTTTTGTCCAAAAACAAAACAAAGACTTACAGGCATGTTTTGGTCCTCAGTTAACCGGTAAATTAAAAACCTTAACTGAAGAAGCCATGAAAGCCGCGCAAGCGCAGCAAAAGAAATAATCATATAGTTCCTCCAGAGGCCTGCATCCATTGCAGGCTTTTTTTTACCCAGTTTGCTGCGTTCATTTTTCTCTACCGGTAATTTGTGAGAAAACGCAGGAAATTCGGTATGATAGAGGCAATTTAAAAACTGACACAATCTAAAAGGACGATATCATGAGCGACTTGAACTTACCGAATCAGACTTTTCCGACCACCACGGCGGAAATCAATCTGGCTGAACTACAGGCGGAATGGTTAATTGTGTATTTTTATCCAAAGGATTCCACTCCAGGCTGTACCACGCAGGCAGTAGATTTTTCTGGCCTGAAAGATCAGTTTGAGGCATTGGGTGCGACCATTCTTGGCGTGTCGCGTGATTCGGTGAAAGCACATCAGAACTTTACTGCCAAACAGAACCTGACGATTGATCTGATCAGTGATAAGGAAGAAGTGCTGTGCCAGCATTTTGATGTGATTAAAGAAAAAAATATGTATGGCAAAAAAGTCATGGGAATTGAGCGCTCTACCTTTATTTTCCATAACGGCCAGCTGGTCAAGGAATACCGTAAAGTCAAGGCTGCAGGACATGCCGAGCAGGTACTGGAAGATTTAAAAACCTTACAAGCCAACAGTTAAACAATTGCTGGATCGGAAAAAAGCCTGAGGTAAGCTCGGGCTTGTGATCAGGATAATGTCAGTAAAGACCAGGCAATACTCCACATCATCAAGGCAATGATGCAATCTAAAATTTGCCAGGCGCTCGGGTTTTGAAACAGCGGCAATAACCACTTTGCGCCATAGCCCAAAGCAAAAAAGAACAGCCACGATGCCGTAATTGCACCCCACATAAAATCGAGTTGCCCGGCACCGAATTGGCTTGAAATAGAACCCAACAGCAACACGGTATCTAAATAGACATGCGGATTGAGCCAGGTCAATGCCAAGCACAGCAACAATAAGGCTTTTAATGTCGGTGGCGCAGTATCTGCAAGCTGCATCGACTTTTGTCCACACCAAGCCTGATAAACGTGCTGAAGTCCATATAAAAATAAAAATGCGACGCCCAAATATTTAATCACAGTAAGCACTTGAGGATGTTGCTGCACGACATCCCCCAAACCGAATACGCCGGCCATAATTAAAATGGAATCAGATACGGCACAGCACACACAAATCCAAAAGATATGCTGCCCTTTTAATCCCTGTTTCAAGATAAAGGCATTTTGTGCACCAATCGCTGCTATCAATCCCAAACCAACCGCCATTCCCTGTACATAGGCCAACATCTTTTTTACTCCACCTGAAATGCAGCCATTATCTATTTTTTTATTTTTAAATAAGTAAAATTAAGGAAAAATAGGGATAGCTTAATTTTTCTCAATGAATATGTTGAACAGTAAACAATGTGAAGCTTTTCTGGCAGTAGCAGAAACCGGAAGTTTTGAGCTGGCCGCTGAGCGTTTATATGTAACTGCCTCAGCAATTACGCTGCGGGTGGGCTTTGTTGCACAAAGATTTGAAATGCAAAGCGCCCCTAATTGAGCCAAATTTAAGGCGTAACTTGGGTAAGTGGGCGACCTAATTCCGTAAATCTGTTAAGGACTGCTACACGTGCATGGATCTC